>NZ_JBIVMI010000002.1:0-473160 GCF_044753005.1 Kitasatospora sp. NPDC088548 | reverse complement strand
ACGGGGGGGCCCCCCCCCCCCCCCCCCCCCCCCCCCCCCCCCCCCCCCCCCCCCCCCCCGGGCCCCCCCCCCCCCGGCCCCCCCCCGGGGGGGGGCGCGCCCCCCCCCCCCCCCCCCCCCACCCCTGGTCAGGCGATGCAGGTGCTGCTCGAGCAGGCGCTCTGACAGGTGCCGCCGCAGCCGTCATCGGTGCTGCTCATCAGTTCGGCGATGACCGGGCCCTGATCGGTGACCGTGACATCCAGCTCGAAGTCGTTCTCGGTGAAGCGTCAACTCATTTTGATTGCAAGGCCTTACGGGCGAACGGTCACGGCCGCTGAACGGGGTCAAGGTCGAGCATTCGTGCGACTCGGCCGGCCGTTGCCGGTCCATCGGCGAACACCGCGGTTATGCCCAGGGTCTCGGCCGGTACCAGGTTCGCCGGATGGTCGTCCACGAAGACGCAGTCGGCGGCGGCCAGATCCATGCGGTCCAACGTGCGCTGGTATATCCCCGGGTCGGGCTTGGCGATGCCTTCTTCGCCGCTGATGACTCGCACGTCGAAAAGATCCCATACTCCGGTCTCGGCATACGGGTTGTACGGGTCGAACCCGTAGGAGTTCGACAGGAGGGCAACGATGATTCCCGCGCTGCGGGCCTGCTGGGCAAGCGCGACCATCGAGGGAACGGCGCGCACTTCTGCGTGAGCCCGCCCCATCAGGTTCTCGGGAGCAACCCCCATGATTGCCGCCGTTTCCCGGTTCCAGTCGCTCTGCGACATCCGGCCGAGTTCGAGCTCGACATAGAGCGCGCGCCCCACAGGGTCGTCCTCAAGGGTGCTGCGCCAGGTGTCGGCGGGCAGCCCTTCGCCGGTGCACCACGCGCGGGAGGAGTGGCCGATGGGGGTGGTCATCACTCCCGCGAAGTCGAGGATCAGGCCGCGGTAGGACAACGTGCGCTCCAATGCAGGTGGTTCGGGTGACTCGGGTGCCAACGGACGGTTGGCGAGGTGCCCAGGATGGCGGACAGTTTCCGGATACGGCTGGTACTGGCGTGACCGGCTCTCTGGATGATGACACCCGGGATGGCCTGGTGGCGCGACCACTCCGGGTGGGATGAGCAGACCTCAAGGAGGGTGTCCAGGGAGGTGTCCCACTGCCGTGCGTCACATTGCGCGAGGGCCACGTCGAGCAGCATGCGGTTGTGCGCGGCCTGCGTGAGCCCGGACGGGTCGACCGTCAAGGGCCGCAGGCACGTTTGGCTGTATCCGACAAGCCACGCTGCGGACCGCGGAACCCAATCGCCGACACGGATGTTTTCCAACGGCCAGGACGGCCGAAGGTCAGAAACTCCCACGTTGCTACCCCTCGAAGGGGCGATGGTCCTCATCGCCCCTTCGAGGGGTATGGACCTCGCACTGCATCGGGCCGTACTTCTGGATCCGTTCCGCCTTGCGCTGGCTCTGCGGGGAGTTTCCGGGCCTGGTAGACCTCGGCAAGTCGGGCGTTTGCCTTTGCGGACGATGTGTGGGCGGCGGCGGGGCTCGGCGGGGGAGAGGTCACCGGGCGGCGCGGTCGTCCCCGTGGACGGCGGCTCCTCGATGGGGCACTGACGGTCCTTCCCCCGGCCCGGCACCGGCGGGCCGCGCACCGCCCCACGCACCTCACTCACGCACCGAACGCACCGAACGCACCGAACGGAGAGCCGGAGAACCGGAGAACCGATGGGCATCCTCGGCGGCCGGGGCCTGCTGATCACCGGCGTCCTCACCCCGGCCTCGATCGCCTTCCACGTCGCGCGCGTCGCCCAGGAGGAGGGCGCGCGCGTGGTCCTCACCGCGCACGGCCGGCCGAGCCTGGTCCGGCGGGTCGCCCAGCGGCTGCCCGAGCCGCCGCCGGTGATCGGACTGGACGTCACCGACACCGGGCAGCTCGGCTCGCTGGCCGAGCGGGTCGGCGCGCATCTGGACGGCCTGGACGGCGTGCTGCACTCGATCGGGTACGCGCCGCCGTCCGCGCTGGGCGGCAACTTCCTGAGCACGCCGTGGGAGGACGTCGCGACCGCCGTGCACGTCTCGACCTACTCGCTCACGTCGCTGACCATGGCCGCGCTGCCGCTGATGGGGCCGGGCGGCTCGGTGGTCGGGCTGGACTTCGACGCCTCGCGGGCCTGGTCCGGCTACGACTGGATGGGCGTGGCCAAGGCCGGGCTGGAGTCCTGCGCCCTTTACCTGGCCAAGGAGTTGGGGCCGCGCGGGATCCGGGTCAACCTGGTGGCGGCCGGCCCGCTGGCGACCACCGCCGCGCGCGGCGTCCCTGGCTTCGACGGGCACGACTGGGACCGGGCGGCCCCGCTCGGCTGGGACGCGGCGGACGCCGGGCCGACCGCGCGGGCCTGCGCCGTCCTGCTGTCGGACTGGCTGTCGGCCACCACGGGCGAGATCGTGCACGTGGACGGCGGCGCGCACGCGGTGGGCGGCTGACCGGCATGGCGCTCAACCGGGCCTGTCTGGACCGGGTGTTCGCCGCACCGGAGCCGTTCCTGGTGACCCGCGCGGCGGTCCGCGCGTTCGCGGCGGCGATCGGCGACCCGAACCCGCTCTACCACGACCCGGTCGCCGCCCGGGCCGCCGGCCACCCGGACCTCCTGGCCCCGCCCACCTTCGCGGCGCTGGTCGCGGGGGAGGCGTACTGGCAGCTGCTGACGGACCCGGAGTTCGGCCTCCCTCCGGAGGGCACGGTCCACCTGGCGCAGTGGTTCGGCTTCGAGCGGGCGCTGCGGGCCGGCGACGAACTGGCCGCCGAGGCGGTCCCGGAGGCGATGGACCGTCAGGCCGGCCGGGACCGGGTGGTGTTCCGGACCACGATCGACGACGCGCGGGGCGGGCGGGTGGCCACCGTCCGGACCACGCTGCTCGGCCCGGCACCCGGGCCGGGCTGACCGGACCGCACCGCCCCCGCCGGGCTTCGGGTGCCTGGCCGTCGCGCCGGCGGGGACAATGGGTGTTCGACCTGTCACACAGTTCGACCTGTCACACAAGGGGGCCGTGCCATTCTCACTCTCATCCTCGCCTGCGACGTGCTCTTCTGGGTCCTGCTGGTGGCCGGCCTGGCGGCCCGCTACGCGGCCGGCCGGCCCCGGCTCGGCGGCGCGCTGCTGTTCTGCGTCCCGCTGATCGACGTGGTGCTGCTGGTGACCACCGTGCTGAGCATCCGCGACGGTGTCGAGCCGACGGTCTGGCACGGTCTGTCGGCGGCCTACCTCGGCATCACGGTGGTCTACGGGCACCGGACGATCCGCTGGGCCGACGCGAAGTTCGCCCGCCGCTGCGCCGGGAACGCGCCGCCCCCGCCGCCGAAGCTGTACGGGCGGGCCGCCGTCCTGGACGCGTGGGCGGGCTGGTTCCGCTTCCTGCTGGCCTACGCGATCAGCGTCGGCCTGATCTTCGGCCTGGTGGCCCTGGTCGGCGGGCCCGACCGGGGCGCCCCGCTGCTGGTCTGGCTCAACCCGCTCACCAAGGTCCTGGTGTACAGCCTGATCTGGCCGGTCGTCACCACCGTCCGGCCCGGCCGCGCCCCGCACCGGCCCGCCGACACGCCGTGACGTGGTCCGGACCACTGGTCCGGACCACGGTCCGGACGGCCCGCTGCGCGGTGGCTCGGCGGGCCTGTCAGGACGGCGGGGCGCAGGGCGGGCAGGCCCTGGGCTGCCGATTGTGTGTTCGCCGGGGCGCGTCAGGGCGTACGGATGGGGGAAGAAGACGGGCAGAGGTCGGCTCCCGGACACCGCGGAGGACCGATGCGCCGAAACGGACGGGTGGCGAACGCCCTGCTCGCACTGGTGAGCCGGGACTGGCTGGGGGTGCCGGTCGCGCTGCTGGTGGCGGGTGTGGGTGCCGGGCTGGTCGGGACCGGTGCGACTTGGGCGGTGACGCTCGGCATCTTATTCGTGACCGTCGGTGTGGTGCTGGCGGTCGGTGCGGTGCGGCACCTGGTGCTGGTGGGCCGCGGAGCGGGGGCGGGCCGGCCGCCGGGGCGGCTGGTCGAGGTGGGTGGGCGCCGGATGCACGTCCTCGCCGAGGGGGTCGCCGGGGACGGGCCGACCGTGGTCTGGATGCCGGGCGGACACGCGCCGGGCGAGGAGTTCGGGCAGTTGCACGCGATGATGGCGGCCCGGACCCGCTCGGTGCTGGTCGACCGGTTCGGTTCGGGCTGGAGCGATGTCGGGCCCTTCCCGAGGACGACGGCGGCCGAGGCGGAGGAACTGCCGGCCGCGCTGGAGGCGGCGGGGGAGCGGGCTCCGTACGTGTTCGTCGGCCATTCCTTCGGCGGGCTGCTGGTCGCGAACGCCGCCCGGCGGCGGCCGGACCTGGTGGCTGGACTCGTGCTGCTGGATCCGACGCCCCTGGATGTCATCGCCTTCGCGCCGCCCAACCGGCTGGTGGCGGGCATGCGCCGGGAGTTCCTGCTGACGGCGGTGCGGCACCTGTTCGGTGCGCACCGTGACCGTGGCGGCCGGACCGGCCAGTACTGCGCCGCCGCGTCGATCTTCGCGGAGCTCTCGCCCTCCGGCCTGGCGGAGGTGGGCTGGGAGACCGTGGTCTACGACGGGGACCTCGGCGACCTGCCGCTGGTGCTGGTCGTACCCCGCGACCTCACGGGTGGCGAGACGGTACTGGCCGCCGCCCGGGACGCGGCCGAGGCCGGGCGGATCGGCCGCTTCTACCTCAGGGCCCGGACCCGCTACCTGGCGGCGTCGACCGCGGCCCGGGTGGTGTACACACCGGCGGGCACCGGCCATGACTTCCCGACCGAGGAGCCCGGGTTCGTGGTCGGTGTGGTCGCGGATCTGGTGCGGGAGCTGCGCACGCTCGGCCCATGACCGCATGTTCACACCCCATGACCGTACGTTCAGCCCATGACCGTACGGGCGGAGCGGGCCCGGACCGGGCGCCGGCGGGAGAAGGCGCCCAGGTCCACGACGTTGCCGGTGTGCTCGCAGCGGTAGTGGACCGGGTCGCCGTCGTGGTCGTGGCCGGCCTCGACCAGGTCGATCAGGGTGGCGAGGTAGCGGCCCACCAGCGGGGCGTTCTTGAACTGGTTGCCGCTCGTGCCCATGGCGACGTAGTAGCCGTCGAGGGCGGTGCGGTCGTAGATCGGGGTCCAGTCGTCGGCGACGTCGTACACGCCCGCGACCCCGAGGGGCCGGTTCGGGACGCCGATCTCCGGGAAGCGGCGGGCCGCCCGGGTGACCTGGGTCCGGAAGCGGTGGGCGGTGGGGCGGGGGTCGGCTTCGTCCGGGTCGTCGATCCACTCCGGCGGGTCGCAGGGTGGCTCGGTGCCGCCGACCAGGAGGCGGCCGCCGGAGGCCGCTCGCAGGTAGGTGCCGAGGTCGAGGTCGGCGACGACGGGGCCGGGTCCGGGACCGGTGGTGTGGCCGCTCGGCGCGACGACCTGGTGGACCTCCTCGCGCAGCGGGCGCACGCCGATCGTGAAGTCGCTGCCGACGCCGGACAGCCGGTTGAGGCCTCCCGACCACGGGCCGGCGGCGTTGACCACGACCGGCGCGGAGATCCGTGTTCCGTCGGCCAGCCGGATGCCCGCGACCCGGTCCGCGTGCCGGTCGACGGCCACCACGGTGTGGTGGAACAGGAAGCTCGCGCCCAGCTCGGCCGCCGCGTCGGCGAGGTTCTGGGCGGCGAGCTGCGGGTCGTCGACGAACCCGGCGTCCGGGGTGAACAGGGCACCGAGCTCACCGGTCGGGCCGTCGAAGAAGGCGTCGTCGTCCACGGGCTTCGGCGGCCAGTACCGCCCGGGGTCGATCCCGGGGAGGTGTCGGCGCAGCGCAGGGGCGTCCCACCGTTCGTACTGGACGCCCGCGCGGTCGAACAGGGCGGTGACCCCGGACGGTGCGACGGCGGGGGAGTCGAGCAGCACGGCGCCGCTGCGGTGGAAGGCCGCGAGCGGGCGGCGGCCGGTGAGCCGCAGGTGGTCGGGCCAGGACGTCCAGAGGTGCTGGGCCTCCCAGGCCGTGGCGACGCCGTCGAAGGTGGAGTAGTTGAACCGGATGATCGCACTGGAGGCGCTGGTGGAGCCGTGGCCGGCGGCGCCCGCCTTGTCCACGACGACCACCTGCCGTCCGGTGCGGGCGAGTTCGAGGGCGACGGCGGCGCCGATCACCCCGGCTCCGACGACGACCGCGTCCGGTCGGCTGGTGGTCATGACGGCCTCTCGTCGGGCAGGGAGGTGCGCAGGCTGGGCACGGAGGCGAGCAGCGTCCGGGTGTACGGGTGCCGTGGGTCGCGCAGCAGGGCCTCGGTGGGGGCGGTCTCGACGATCCGACCGTGCCGCATGACCGCCACCACGTCGGAGACGTAGCAGACCGCGGGCAGGTTGTGGCCGATGAACAGCATGGACAGGCCCAGCCGCCGCTGGAGGCCGCGGATCGTGTTGAGGACGGACGCCTGCACCGAGACGTCGAGCGCCGAGGTGATCTCGTCGGCGATCAGCAGTCCGGGCTCGACGGCCAGGGCGCGGGCGACGGCGACCCGCTGGCGCTGGCCGCCGGACAGTTGCCGGGGCAGGCGGTCCGCGAACCGGGGGTTCAGGCCGACGAGTTCGAGCAGGGCGGTGACCCGCTCGGCACGGGCCTGCCGGTCGAGCCGGTGGAACGCGGTCGCCGCTTCGCCGAGCGTCTGGCGGACGGTCATCCGGGGATCCAGCGCGGTGTCCGGGTCCTGGAGGACGATCTGGACCAGGCGGCCGAGTCGGCGCCGGTCGCCGACGGTGCGGGCCCGGACCTCCCGGCCGTCGAGCAGGACCCGACCCCCGTGCACGGGGGTGAGGCCGACGATCGCGCGGGCCAGGCTCGACTTCCCGGAGCCGGACTCGCCCACGAGGCCGAGCGTGGTGCCGGGCGGGATCTCCAGCGAGACCCCGTCTACGGCGGCGACGGGGCCGCGCGGGCCGTGGTGGCGGACGGTGAGGCCGGTGAGCTGAAGAGCGGTCATGACGCGACCACCTCCGCCGCCACCGGGTACCAGCAGGCCACCCGGTGGACCGCGTCGAGGTCCTCCAGCGGCGGGGTCTCCTCGGCGCAGTGGTCCCGGCGACGTGGGCAGCGGGGCTCGAACGGGCAGCCCGGGGCGGGCGCGAGCGGCTCGGGCAGTGCGCCCTCCACCGTGGGCAGCGGCCGGTCGCGGTCCGCGGTGAGGTCCGGTACCGACTCGACCAGGGCCCTGGTGTAGGGGTGCCGGGTGCCGGTCGCGAGACGGTCGGCGGGCAGGGTCTCGACGATGGTTCCCGCGTACATCACCAGGACGCGCTCGCAGAACTCGCCCACCAGCGCGACATCGTGGCTGATGAACAGGACGGCGGCGGAGGTGTCCCGCCGGATCTCGGACAGCAGCCGGGTGATCTGCCGCTGCACGGTGACGTCGAGCGCGGTGGTCGGCTCGTCGGCGATGATCAGGCCCGGCCGCACCATCAGCCCGGAGGCGATCATCACGCGCTGGCGCTGGCCGCCGGAGAGCTGGTGGGGGCGTGCCCGCAGCAGGGCAGGGGGAAGGGCCACCCGGCGCAGGGCGTCCGAGGCCTCCGCCAACGCCTGGGCGCGGCTCGCACCGCGATGGGCGCGGACGGTCTCGGTGAGCTGGGTGGCGATGCGCAGCGACGGATTGAGCGCCGTGGCCGGGTTCTGGAAGACCATCGCCAGGCCGGTCGCGAGGTGGTGTTCGCGCTGGGCCGGCGTCATGGCGCCCAGGTCGGCGCCGAGCAGACGGAGGGTCCGGTGGGACACCAGGGCCCGCTCCGGGAGCAGGTCGGCGATCGCGAGCGCGGTGAGCGACTTGCCGGAGCCGGACTCGCCGACGAGCCCGACGATCTCACCCGGCCGCAGGGAAAGGCCCACGCCGCGAACCGGTCGGATCACGCCGTCCGGGGTGGGGAGTTCGACGCTCAGGCCCTCGACCTGGAGTACGAGACCGTCCTCGGCGGGCCCGCTCGGCGCGACCGGCTGCCGGGGCGCACGGGGTGCCGGGCCGCGCCGGGCGACGCCTCCCGCCAGGACCTCGCCGAGCAGCTGGAACGTCAGCGCCGCGTAGAGGATGGCCAGGCCGGGGGCGAGGGCGGGCAGCGGCTGTGCGTAGATGCGGTCGAGCCCCTGGTTGAGCAACTGCCCCCAGTCGTAGCCGGGCGGCTGGACGCCCAGGCCGAGGAAGCTCAGCCCGGAGAGCGCGACCAGGGAGGTGCCCGCCGCCGTGGTCGCGCTCAGCAGCAGCGGCTCGGCGATGTTGGGCAGGACGTGCCGCCACAGCAGCCGGTGCCGGCGCAGGCCGAGGACCCGGGCCGAGGCCAGGTGGTCGGTGCCCGCGACGGCGGCGGCGAGCGTCTGGGCGAGCCGGGCGAAACCGGGCACACCGGCGACGGCGAGGGCGAGCGTCGCCCCGCCGGCGCCCGCGCCGAACACGACCGCGAGGAACATCGCGACCAGGAGCGCGGGGAAGGCGAGCAGGAGGTTGATCAGCCCGGCGAGCAGCCGGCGGGTGCGGCGGCCGACCACGGCGGTGGACGCGCCGAGGAGGATGCCCGTACCCGCGCCGATCGCGGTCGCGGCCAGCGCGAGCAGCAGGGAGGGCCGGGTGGCGGTCAGGACCCGGGCGAGCAGGTCCCGTCCGAGGCTGTCGGTGCCGAACGGGTGGGCCGCGGACGGGCCTTGCAGCACCGCCGAGGGGTCGGGGCGGTCCGCCGCCGCGCCCCAGAGGAGGGGGCCGGCCAGCGCGAGCACGACCAGCGACGCCAGCATGGCCGCCGTGACCCAGGCCATGGGCGAGCGCGGGTACCTGGTGGGAAGGGGCATCGGATCCTCAGCTCTCCCTGATCGCAGAGCGCGGGTCCAGCAGCGCCAGCAGCACGTCGACCAGGAGGCCGGCGAGTAGTACGGTCGTGCCCAGGATCAGGACCGTCGCCTGGACCACCGGGTAGTCCTGGGTGACCACCGACTGCGCCAGCGCCGAGCCGATGCCGGGCCAGGCGAACACCTTCTCGACCAGCACCGTGCCGGCGATCAAGGCGGGCAGCAGGCTTCCGGCGACAGTGAGCGCGGCGGTCGCCATGTTCGGCGCCGCGTGCCGCAGGTAGCGGCGGGTGGGGGACAGCCGCTTGCTCCGGGCGGTGCGCATGTAGTCCTCGGACAGCACCTTCAGCGCCTCCACCCGGACGATGCGCACCAGGACGGCCGTGGGCGCGAGGGAGAGCGCGAGGACCGGCAGGACGAAGGACTCCGCGCCCGCCGCGCCGGCCACCGGCAGCAGCTGGAGGCCGACGGCCAGCAGCGCGGTGAGCCCGGCGGCCAGGACGAAGTCCGGTACCCCCGCGAGTCCGGCGGTGACCACGGTGAACGCCAGCTCGCTGCGCGGGTGCCGGCCGTCACGGGTGCGGACGGCGGCGAGCAGTCCGCAGGGCAGGGCGACGGCGAGGGTGACGAGGAAGGCCAGGCCGGCGATCTCCAGGGTGGCCGGCAGCCGGGTGCGGACGAGCTCCGCGACCGGTGTCCCGGTGACCAGCGAGCTGCCGAGGTCGCCGTGCACGAGGCCGTCGAGATAGTGCCGGTACTGGGACAGGAAGGGCGCGTCGAGCCCGAGTTGGTGCCGGCGTGCGGCCACCAGAGCGGGGGAGGCGTCGACGCCGAGCGCCGCGCGGACCGGGTCGCCGGGCACCAGGCGGATCATCACGAACGACGCGGTGAGCACGACCCCGAGGGAGAGGAGCAGCCGGGCGGTGCGGCGGCCGAGGAACGCCGTCCAGGGATTCCGCAGCAGATGGGGCAAGGACACGGTGGGCCCCCGGTCACTGGTGGAGGCGGATGCTGGTGGGGACGAGCTGGCCGCCGAAGGTGGTGGCGAAGGTGGTGCGGTGGCCGTACACGGTGCTCCGGCCGTCCGCGATCGGCAGGGCGTCGACCGAGCGGAAGAGGGCGGCGGTGGCCCGGTTCCAGGTGTCGCAGCCCTCGGTGTCCGGCTCCCGGAGGGCCTGGGCGACCAGGGCGTCGTACTCGGGGTTGGCGACGCCCGCGAAGTTGAGGCCCTGGGCGGGGGTGGGGCCGGAGAAGAACGGGATGAAGCCGACCGGCAGGGCGAAGCCCGGTGAGGTGCCGACCACGACGTCGAAGTCGCCGGTCCGGTACATGGCGTTGACGAGGGCGGGCAGGCTCTCGGTGACCAGCTTGACGTCCGCGCCGAGCTCCGTCCAGGTGCGGGACATCAGCTCGGCGGCGGGCGGCAGGGTCGGTCCGAGGTCCGGGCTGGTGATCAGTCGCAGCCGCAGCGGTCGGCCGTCCTTGGTCAACCGGCCGTCCGGGTCGTGGGTCCAGCCGGCGGCGCGCAGGGCCTCGGTGGCGTCCTGCGTCGGTAGGTTGGCTGCGGCGAGGTCGGCGTGGCAGACGGCGCCCTCGGCGCCGAAGTCGGTGGCGGGCCGGCCGGTGCCGCCGACGGCGACGTTGGCGAGGCCCTGGTGGTCGAGCGCGGACACCAGGGCCCTGCGCAGCGCAGGGTCGGCCAGCGGTCGGCCGGGGCGCTGGTTGAAGAAGGTCAGTCCGACGACGGTCGCCACGTCGGTGGTGGACAGGCCGTGGCCGGTGAGCCGGGCGCGGTCCGGCCCGTTCACGTTCGCGATGTCGACGCCGCCGGTGAGGAGCAGGTTCGCGGTGGTGGAGGCCTGGGGCACCACCGAGATGACGATGCGGGCCGGAAGGCCGGGCTCCGCGGTGGTCGCTCCGGCCGGGCCCCAGGTGTAGCCCTCGCGGACGGTGAACTCGTACGGCCCGCCGGGGGAGTAGCGGGTGAGCACGTACGGGCCGGTGCCGTGGGTGGCGCGGTCGAGCGACTGGGGTCGGTCGAGGCCGGCGGGGCAGACGATCGGCAGCAGGCCGAGGGTGCGGGTGAGGAACGGGAAGGGGGCGGCGGTGCCGGCCGAAACGGTGCCGGCCGGGTCGTCGGCGGTCACGGTGAAGGGGACGTTGGGGAGGACGGTCTGGGCGCCGGCGAGCTGGTTGGCCGGGTCGCCCGCGTAGGTCAGCGCCCGGGCCACCGCCGAGGCGGTGAGGGGGGTGCCGTCGGAGCAGGTGATGCCGGGGCGGAGGGTGAAGGTGGCCGTGGTGGTGGTGGCCTGCCAGGTCGAGGCCAGGCCGGAGACCACGGTGCCGTCGGGGGAGAGGTTGACCAGCGAGTCGTAGGCGTAGCGGGCCTGGGTGGCGCCGAAGGTCGAGTAGGGGTCGAAGCTGGGCGTCTCACTGGCCGCGGCGATCCGGACGGTCCCGTGGTCGACGAGCGGAGTGCTCGTCGAGGACCGGGCGACGCCCGCGCAGCCGGCCACCGCGACGGCCGTGGCGGTGGCGGCGGCTGCCAGGAGGACCGGCAGGAGGCAACGGCGCATGGCGTCATGGTGCCACCGAGTTTTCCCGCTGACGAGTCAACTCGCCTTTGTGGCAAGTGTGTTCGAATAGCGAAAGCCGCCTGTGGGTGCGTCGGGGAGCCGTTCGCGCGGCCCCTGGCGATCGGGTTCGTCTCACCCGTTCGAGGGATAGTACGGCCGCGGTTCCGCGGACCGGGCGACTGGGCGGCCGGTCATCGCCACACTGGCCGGATGAGGACGAGGACGAACGCGCCGGGCGAGGAGATCGGTCGACTGGCCGACGATTACTGGGAGTTCCTGCTGGAACGCGATCCACTGCTGAGGGTGCGCCAGGGGCTCCCGGTGGAGACGCTCCCCGGGGCGTCGCTCGCCGAGGCCGAGGAGCGGGCGCGGTTCGCGGAGGGTGCGCTCGGGCGGGTCCGGGCACTCGGCGGCGTGGGGTTGTCCGGAGTCGACGCCGACACCGCCGCGTTCCTCACGGGGTTGGCCGAGCAGGAGCTGCGGTCCCGCCGCTGCCACTGGCTGACGCCCGCGGCCACGCCGTACCGGCTGTTCCCGCTGTCGCAGTACGTCGACGTGGTCCTGTGCCCGTTCCGCTTCGCCGAACGACCGGACGTCGAGCGGTACTTGTCGCTGCTGCACGAGCTGGCCCGGGTGGTCGGCTCGATCGCCGACAAGGCGGCGGAGCAGGCTGTACGCGGTTTCCGGGTGCCGGCCCCGGCCCTGGCCGGGACGCGCGCCACCGTCGTCGGCCTGCGGGCGTCCGTGGCGCGCCGGGTCGAGGTGGACGACGACCGACTCGGCGGACTGGGCCGCGCCGACCGCGGACGGCTCCGCGACGGGGTGCATCGGCTGGTGGAGGCCGAGCTGGCACCGGCCTTCGACGGCCTGCTCGCCGTCCTCGACGACCCGGCCCACCTGCGCGAGGCGCCGCAGGCCGTCGGCTGGGCGCAGTACGCGGGCGGGGAGGAGGCGTACCGGGAGTTCGTCCGGACTCACAGTGGGGGCGACACGCCGCCCGAGCGGCTCCACGAGCTCGGCCGCGAGCAGTGCCGGGAACTCGCCGAGCGGATGCGGGAGGTCCGCACGGCCCTCGGATTTCCGGGCCCCGAGGGCGAGTTCCACGAGCGGCTGCGCACCGAGCCCCGTCTGTACGCCCGGACCCCCGAGGAGGTCGAGGCCCGCTACCGCGGCCACCTCGACCGGCTCGCCCCGCTGCTGCCGCGCTGGTTCGCCGTGCTGCCGGCCGCGCCGTACGGACTGGCGCGGCTGGATCCGGCGCTGGAGGCGGGGATGACCTTCGGATACTACGAGCAGCCGACTCCGGACGTCCCGGTCGGACGCTACCGCTACAACGGTTCGGACGTGGATCGGCGCTCGCTCCTGGGCGCGGCGTCCTTGATCTACCACGAGCTGGCTCCCGGGCACCACTTCCACCTCGCCCGGCAGGCAGAGGACCTGGAACTGCCGCAACTGCGCCGCGAGGTAGCCGAGTTCACGGCTTTCAACGAGGGCTGGGCGGAGTACGCGGCCGGTCTGGGCTGGGAGATGGGCCTCTACGACGACCCGTGGGACGCGTACGGGCGCCTCGCGCAGGAGCGGTTCACCGCGCAGCGCCTCGTCGTCGACACCGGGCTCAACCTCGGGACGATGAGCCTGGCGCAGGCGCGGGACTTCATGCGCGCCAACTCCACCGAGGCGGACGACCAGATCGTCCCGGACCTGCTGCGCTACTCGACGGACCTGCCCGGGCAGGCGCTCTCCTACCGGGCGGGCTACCTGGAGTTCGGCCGGCTGCGGGCCCGGGCCGAGAGCGGGCTCGGAGCGGGCTTCGACGTACGGGCCTTCCACGAGGCGGTGCTGGGCGGGGGAGGGCTGCCGTTCCCGGCCCTTCGGCGGAGGGTGGCGCGCGAACTCGGCAATCCTCAGCAAGTAGGAAAATAGGCCCATAGGTTTGAATATGTAGGCGGCGGCCTTTACTGCTCAAGCAGGCCAAGATCACTCGCATGAGTGAAATCGGCCGGGACTGTTTGGTCTCGGTGGGCATGGCTCGACTACGGTGGCGAGAGAGTGGGCGGCGGACCCCGGCGATAAGGAATTCGGCCCAGTGGGCCCCGGCAGGGGAATAGTGAATTCCGGAAATGGGTACCTCTGTCCGCCCGGCTGTGCGCTGCTCCGGTGTTCGCAGTGCCCGGGATCCCTGTCATACGTATGCGTGAAGAGGATGGAGCATCATGCCGCCCGTAGTACCGCCCTTCCTGGTTGGCCTCATCGTCGCGCCACTGGCCAAGCGCCTGCTCAAACCGCTGGTGCGCGGTGTCGTCAAGACATCCGTCGGCCTTGCCATGGAGGTGAAGAAGGCGGCCCATGAGGCCGGAGAGAACATCCATGACCTCGCGGCCGAGGTGGCCGCCGAGATGGTGGCGGCGCAGATCGCCGCCGGTGACGTCGCGGCCCCCTCGGGGGACGGCCGGCGGGCCGCCGAGGCCGGCACCCCGAACGGTGAGAAGGACGACCCCGCCGACCGGACCGAGGGCGACGCGAGGACCTCGAAGATCCGTGCGACCGCCGGTGCCGGAAAGGCGCACTGACGGCCTGGCCTGCGGCCCGGGCCGCCGTGCGGGTGAGTATTTCTACCGGACCCGGAGAAATGCGCCTGCGCGGCGGCCGGCCGACGGCCTGTCGGCTGGACCATTCCCCCCTCCAGACTTTCCGATTCGTCATATGTTCCCCGTCCGATCCGTGACGGCTTCCGCGACTTCCGCAAACAGGTGATCGTACACATGCCATCTCTGCTGGGTGCCTCAGTCGGACATCGCTCCGTAGAGGTGGACGTGCGCCCGCGCTCGGTCATTCCGGGCCGTCAGCGCTGGGACGTCAAGCCGGTCCTCGGGCGACCCCAGGTGGCCGAAGTCCTCGTCGCGGCCCTGCGGCGCATCCCGGGGATCACCGAGGCACAGGCCAGCCCGATCACCGGAGGGGTCCTCGTCCGGCACGACGCGCGGGTGAAGGCCGCCGACGTCGGTCGGCTCGTCCGCGGAGCGGTCACCCTGGTCGTGGAGGGCACCGGCGGAAGGGCGCGGACGCCGCAGACCCGGCCCGCCGTCGAACCGGCCCCGCGGGCGGAACGCGGCGCCGGGGGCCCCGTGCTCGCCGTCGGGGGCGGCCTGGCGGCCGGAGTCGCCCTGATCCGGGGGTCGGCGGTGACCAGGCAACTGGTCGCGCTGGGCGGTGTGGCGACGGCGACCGTGACGGTCCTCCGGAAGGCCTGGCGCAGGACGGCCGACGAGACCCGGGAACTGACCGGGGACGGATCCGCCCGCCACCCCCTGCTGGAGATCGTCGGACCGCACCGCCGGCGGCTCTACCGCGCTGCCGCGCTCTCGGTCGCCTGCCAGGTCTCGGAGATGGCGCTCGGCACCTTCCTCGGCTGGACCGCGCTGGTGCTCATCAAGGGCCGGGCCGCGCCGCTGGTCGGCCTCGGCCTGACCACCGCCTCCGCCCAGCTCTGGGGCCTGGCGGGCCTGGTGTCCGTGGCCTGTGCCGCGGTGGCGGCCCTCTCGTACACCTCCAGCCTCCAGTGGCGCGGGCTCGGCCAGGACATCCAGCACGACTGGCGCAACCGGACGTACCAGCACGTGCAGCACCTCGAACTGCGGCACCTGGAGGGTGAGCGGACGACCCGGGTCGCCGGCACGCTCACGGAGGACGTCGGTCAGCTCGGCACCTTCTTCGCCACCTCCGCGAACGACGTGCTGCAACTGGGTACCAGCCTGGCCCTCCTGGTGCCGGCGTTCCTGCTGCTGGCACCGCAGATCGCCTGGATCGCCTTCCTGCCCATCCCGGTCATCGCCTGGCTGTCGTTCCACTACCAGGAGAAGGTGGCGGAGGACTACGCCGTTTCCGGCGAGCGCCGGGCCAGGCTGCACAGCCAGCTGGTCAACACGCTGGAGGCCGGAGCCACCGTCAAGAGCTTCTGCACCGAGGGCTACGAGGCGGATCGCATCGACCGGCTGAGCGAGGAGGCCCAGGAGAGCAGCCGGCAGACCGACCGGAGCGCGATCCGCCACGCCGAGATCGTCCGGGTCTGCACGACCAGCTCCATGGCCGGCACCCTGCTGCTCGGCGGCCTCTCGGTGCTCAACGGGACCCTGCGGTTCGAGGTGTTCAGCCCGCTGATCGGACTGCCCCAGATGGTGCTCCTGCGGATGAGCCGGCTCGGTGGCATCGCCGACCAGTACCAGCGCACGCTGGCCGCCTACGACCGGGTCAAGCGGCTGCGCGAGCTGCCCGTCGAGACCGACGGCACCGGCGGACCGCTCGACATGGAGAAGGTGCGCGGGGAGATCGTCCTCGACGAAGTGACCTTCGCCTACCCCGGCCGCCCCCCGGCGCTGGAGGACCTCTCGCTGACCATCCCCGCCGGGCGGACCACCGCCATCGTCGGCGCCACCGGCTCCGGCAAGACGACGATCGCCAAGCTGCTGATGCGCTTCCAGGACGCGGAGTCCGGCAGCGTGCTGCTCGACGGGCGGGACGTACGTGACCTGCCGCGGCGGGACCTGCGCGAAGCGATCGGGTTCGTCGCCCAGGACCCGTTCCTGTTCGACGGCAGCATCGCCGACAACATCCGCTACGGCAGCTTCGAGGCCTCCGACGAGGCCGTGGTCGAGGCGGCCGCGACGGCCGAGGCGCACACCTTCATCGCGACGCTGCCGGACGGCTACGACACGCTGATCGGCGAACGCGGCGCCGCGCTCTCGGGCGGCCAGCGGCAGCGGATCGCCCTGGCCCGGGCGATCCTCAAGGACTCGCCGGTCGTCATCCTGGACGAGGCCACCTCCGCCGTCGACAACGAGACCGAGGCCGCCATCCAGCGGACGCTCCGGAGCTTCGCCGTCGACCGGACGGTGATCGTGATCGCCCACCGGCTGTCCACCGTCCGCCACGCGGACCGGATCTTCGTCATGGACAAGGGCGGCGTCGTGGCCGAACAGGGCACCCACGACGAGCTGCTCGCACAGCACGGGCTCTACGCGTCCCTCTGGCACCTCCAGGCCGGCGAACTCGCCGCCTGACCGTAGGGAACAGCGCCACCCACGTCGCCGACCGCGTGACAGTACCGCGGTCGGCGCGACGCCGCGCGCCCTGCCACCAAGCCTGCTCACACCTTCGGAGGTACCCCCATGTCCCGTCGTGAGGGCGATGCCCTTCCCCTGACAGCGGCCCAGTACGAGATCTGGCTCGCCGAGCAACGTGCCCGGACGGCGATCCCGGCCTACCGCATCGGCGAGTACCTGGAGATCCACGGGCCGGTCGACCCGGAGCCGTTCGAGACCGCGCTGCGCCTGGTCGTCGACGAGGTCGACGCCCTGCACGTGGGCTTCGTCGAGGACGGCGAGGGCCCGCACCAGGTCGTCCGCGAGCACACGGAGTGGAAGCCCGCGCAGGTCGACGTCAGCGGGGAGGCCTCGCCGCTCGCGGCGGCGCGGGAGTGGATGGACCGGGACCGGCTCCGGCCGCTGGACCTCGCCCGCGACCCGCTCTTCAGTTACGCGCTGATCGCGCTGGCACCGGACCGGTTCGTCTTCTACCAGAGCTACCACCACCTGGTGATGGACGGGTTCGGGTACACCATCGTCGGACGTCGCGTGGCACAGGCGTACACGGCGCTCGTCGAGGGGCGGCCGGTGCCGCCGTCCCCGTTCGGCTCGCTGGACGAGCTGATCGCCGGCGACGCGGCATACCGCGGCTCGGAGCAGTACATCGCCGACCGCGCCTACTGGACCGGGCGGTTCGCCGACCGGCCGGCACCGGCCCGGCTGTCGGACCGCCTGCCGGGCGGTCCCTCCGCCCAGTTCCGGCGCACTCCGCCGGCCGGACCACTGCGCCCCGGGGCGCTGCGCGACGCGGCAGAACGGACGGGTGTCCGCTGGTCCCGCGTCGTGATCGCGGCGACGGCGCTGTACGCGCACCGGCTGACCGGGGCCCGGGACGTGGTGCTGGGCCTGCCCGTCACCGGCCGGGGCGCCGACCCGGTACTGGCGGCGACGCCCGGTGCGGTGTCGAACCTCGTGCCACTGCGGCTGTCGGTGCGGCCGGACCTGCCGTGGTCGGAACTGGTCGAGCAGGTGGACCGGGAGGTCGCCGCCGCGCTGGCGCACCAGCGGTACCGCAGCGAGGACCTGCTCCGGGAGCTGGGGCAGTCCGGCACGATCGAGACGGCGTTCCCGCTGATCGTCAACATCATGTCCTTCGGCTCCGAGCCGAGTTTCGCCGGGCGGCCCGCCACGGTGTACGCCCCCCTGGGTACCTCCGCCAACGACCTGGCGATCTGGGCCGTGGGCGGGCGCAACGAGTACGGTCCGAAAATCGAGCTCGGGGCCTACGCGGAGGTGTGCACGGCGAAGGAACTCATCGACCACCAGCGGCGGTTGCTCGCGCTGCTGGGCACCCTCGCGGACTGCGACCCGCAGGAGGCGGTCGGCCGCATCGGCCTGATCGGGGCCGACGAGCACGGCGAACTGCTGGCCCTCGGCACCGGCACGATGACGGAAGCCCCCGCGGCCCTGCTGCCCGAGCACTTCCGGGCACGGGTGCGCGAGACGCCGGACGCGGTCGCGGTGGTGTCCGGCGAGGAAACGCTGACGTACGCCGAACTCGACGCACGGGCCAACCGCCTGGCGCACGCCCTGATCGCCCGGGGCGCCGGGGCCGAGCGGTCGGTGGCGCTGGCCCTGCCGCGCTCGGCCGGGCTGGTGGTGGCGATCCTGGCCGTGCTGAAGACCGGGGCGGCCTGCCTCCCGGTGGATCCGGAGCACCCGGCCGCCCGGATCGCGTATCTGCTCGACGACGCCCGGCCGGTGCTGCTGGTGACCGACTCCCGCACCCGGGACCGGCTGCCCGGGGCCGGCCCCGTCGAGCGGCTGGTGCTCGACGACCCGGAGACGGCCGCCCTGCTCGCCGAAGGCCCGGCGGCGGACCCGGCGGTGGCCGTCGACCCGCGCCACACCGCCCAGCTCGTCTACACCTCCGGCTCCACCGGACGGCCCAAGGGCGTGGCGTCGACGTACGGCGGCCTGGCGAACCTCTTCGCCCACCAGTGGCGGGAGCTGTTCCAGCCGCTGCTCGGGGACCGGGCACGCGTGGCGCTGACCACCTCGACGGCGTTCGACGCCTCCTGGGACCAGCTGTTCGGCCTCTTCGCCGGACACGAACTGCACATCCTGGACCTGGAGACCTGGGCGGACCCGGACGCCTTCGTCGACTACGCCGTGCGGCACCGGATCGACTTCGTCAACGCCACCCCGTCGTACCTGCAAGTCCTGCTCTCCCACGGCCTGTTGAGCAACGGCGAACACCGCCCGGCGGTGGTCGTGGCGGGCGGGGAGGCCGTCCCCGACCGCCTGTGGGAGCAACTGCGGGAGGCCGACGGGGTGGCCTGCTTCAACTTCTACGGGCCTTCCGAGTGCACCGTCGACGCGGCCGTCGCGCCGGTGGCGTCGAGCCCGCGCCCGGTGATCGGCCGTCCGGTCGCGGGCGCCCGGCTGTACGTGCTGGACACCGCGCTCCGGCCGGTGCCCACCGGGGTGCCGGGCGAGCTGTACATCGCCGGTGCGGGCCTCGCCCGCGGCTACCTCGACCGGCCGGGCCTGACCGCAGGACGGTTCGTCGCCGACCCGTACGGACCGGCCGGTGCCCGCATGTACCGCACCGGCGACCGGGTGCGGTGGGGCGCGGACGGCCGGCTGGAGTTCCTCGGCAGGGTGGACGACCAGGTGAAGATCCGGGGCTTCCGGATCGAGCCGGGCGAGATCGAGGCCGCGCTCGCCGCCCATCCCCGGGTCGCGCAGACCGCCGTGGTGGCACGGACCGACGACGAGGTCCGGCTGGTCGCCTATGTCGTACCGGCCGCCGGGGCGGCCCCGCGCTCGGCCGAGCTGCGCGAATACCTGCGCGAACGGCTGCCGGAGCACCTGGTGCCCGGCGCGTTCGTGCTGCTGGACGGGCTCCCGCTGACGCCCACCGGAAAGCTCGACCGCCAGGCGCTCCCGGCCCCCGGTCCGGTGCCGGTGACCGCTGGGCGGGCCCCGCGCACCGCGGCCGAGCAGGTGCTCGCGGGCCTCTTCGCCGACGTCCTCGGCGTGTCCGGGGTCGGAGTGGACGACAGCTTCTTCGACCTCGGCGGGCACTCGCTGCTGGCCACCCGACTGATCGCCAGGGCCCGCTCGGTGCTCGGTGTGGAGCTGGCCCTGGCCGACCTGTTCGACGCACCGACCGTCGTGGGCCTGGCGGCGGCCGTGGACGGGGCCGGCCGGGCGCGGCCCGCGCTGGGGCGGCACGAGCGGCCCGACACGGTGCCGCTGTCCTTCGCACAGCGCCGGCTCTGGTTCCTGCACAGCATGGAGGGGCCCAGCGCCACCTACAACGTGCCGCTGGCACTGCGGCTCTCCGGGGATCTCGACCAGCGGGCCCTGGAAGCCGCGCTGGCCGACGTCGTCGAGCGGCACGAGAGCCTGCGCACCGTCTTCCCGGTGGCCGACGGCGAGCCGTGCCAGCGCGTGCTGGACCTCGACGACGCCCGGCCCCGGCTGCGCGTCACCGCGGCCGAAGCGGACGAACTGCCGGAGCGGCTGGCCGAGGCGGCCCGGCACGGCTTCGACCTGGCGGCCGAACCCCCGCTGCGGACCGAGCTGTTCGAGCTGGGCGCGGACGAGCACACCCTGTTGCTGGTGGTGCACCACATCGCCGGCGACGGCTGGTCGATGGGCCCGCTGGCGCGAGACCTGACCGCCGCGTACGCGGCACGGGCGGCGGGCGGGAAGCCGGAGTGGGCGCAACTGCCCGTCCAGTACGCCGACTACACCCTCTGGCAGCGGGAGCTGCTCGGCGAGGAGACCGACCCGGACAGCCTCCAGGGCCGACAGCTCGCCTACTGGTCGGACCGGCTCGCGGGACTGCCGGAGCAGACCGAGCTGCCCTTCGACCGGCCCAGGCCGGCCGCGATGTCCTTCCGGGGGGCGCAACTGCCGGTCCGGCTCGACGCCGAACTGCACCAGGGCCTGCGCGAGCTCGCCAGGGACGGCGGCGCCAGCCTGTTCATGGTGCTCCAGGCCGGGCTGGCCGCCCTGCTCGGCAAGCTCGGCGCCGGCACCGACGTGCCGATCGGCACACCGATCGCCGGGCGCACCGACGAGGCCGTGGACGACCTGGTCGGCTTCTTCGTCAACACGCTGGTGCTGCGCACCGACCTCTCCGGCGACCCGACCTTCACCGAACTGCTCGGCCGGGTACGGGCCGGCGCGCTGGCCGCGTACGCCCACCAGGACCTGCCCTTCGAGCAACTGGTGGAGGCGGTGAACCCGGCCCGGTCGCTGTCCCACCACCCGCTCTTCCAGACCATGCTCGCGCTGCAGAACGCGCCCACGGGCAGCTTCGACCTGCCGGAGCTCCGGGTGACCGGCGACCTGGTCGGCACCGGTACGGCCAAGTGCGACCTGACCTTCATCCTGACCGAACGGCCCGGCGAGGACGGCCTGTCGGGCGTGCTGGAGTACAGCACCGACCTGTTCGACGAAGCCACCGCGGCCGACCTCGTCGAGCGCTGGCTGCGGCTGCTCCGGGCCGTGGCCGCCGAACCGGACCGCCGGATCGGCCGGCTCGACGTGCTGTCGCCGGAGGAACTGCGCGAGCTGCTGCCGTCCGGTGCCGGTCCTGCCGATCACGCCCCGGAGAGCACCATCACCGCGCTCGTCGAGGAGCGGGTGCGGGCGAACCCGGCCGCGGTCGCGGTGGTGTGCGGCGACACCGCGTTGACCTACGGCGAGCTGAACGCCCGTGCCAACCGGCTCGCGCACGCGCTGATCGACCGGGGGGTGGGGCCGGAGCGGCTCGTCGCGCTGGCGCTGCCGCGCTCGGCCGAGCTGGTGGTCGCCGTCCTGGCCGTGCTCAAGGCCGGCGCCGCGTACCTGCCGGTGGACCCGCAGTACCCCGCGGCCCGGATCTCCTACCTGCTCCAGGACGCCTGCCCCGCCCTGCTGCTGACGACGAGTCAGATCAGTGAACTGCCCGGCGCGGAGTCCGTGGACCGGCTCCTGCTGGACACCGCCGACCTGGACGGGCTGCCGGACGAGGACCCCGGCATCGACGTCGGTCCGGGCCACCCCGCGTACGTCATCTACACCTCGGGGTCCACCGGCAACCCCAAGGGCGTGGTGGTCCCGCACCGGAACGTGGTGCGGCTGTTCGGTACCACCAGGGAGCTGTTCGCGTTCTCCGCCGAGGACGTCTGGACCCTCTTCCACTCCTACGCCTTCGACTTCTCGGTCTGGGAACTGTGGGGCCCGCTGCTGTACGGCGGCCGGCTGGTGGTCGTGGACTACGAGACCAGCCGCTCGCCCGGACGGTTCCTGGAACTCCTCGCCCGCGAGCGGGTGACGGTGCTGAACCAGACGCCGTCCGCCTTCTACCAGTTGATGCAGGCGGACGAGGAGGCGCCGGAGACCGGCCGGCTGCTCGCCCTGCGCACGGTGGTGTTCGGCGGCGAGGCGCTGGAGCCCGCCAGGCTGGCGGCCTGGTACGAACGGCACCCGGACGACGCGCCGCTGCTGGTCAACATGTACGGCATCACCGAGACCACCGTGCACGTCACCTACGCCGCGCTCGACCGGTCGGTCGCGACCGCGGGGGCGGCCAGTGTGGTCGGTGCCGCCATCCCCGACCTGCGCGCCTACGTGCTGGACGCCCGGCTGCGGCCGGTGGCCCCGGGCGTAGCGGGCGAACTGTACGTCGCGGGCGCCGGGCTGGCACGCGGCTATCTGAACCGGCCGGGCCTGACCGCCGGGCGGTTCGTCGCCGACCCGTACGGGCCGGCGGGCAGCCGCATGTACCGCAGCGGCGATGTGGTGCGCTGGGCCGGGGGAGGCAGCCTGCGGTTCGTCGGCCGGGCGGACCAGCAGGTGAAGGTGCGCGGCTTCCGGATCGAGCTCGGCGAGATCGAGGCGGCGCTGGCCGCGCACCCCGGCGTCGCCCAGGCCGCGGTCCTCGCCCGGCAGGACCGCGCCGACGACACCCGGCTGGTCGGATACCTGGTGCCGAGCGCGGGCCTCGCCCCGCGCTCGGCCGAGCTGCGCGAGTACCTGCGCGAGCGGCTTCCGGAGTACATGGTGCCCTCGGCGTTCGTGGAGCTGGACGCGCTGCCGCTGACCACCAACGGGAAACTGGACCGCCGGGCGCTGCCCGCACCGGAACTCGTCTCGGCGGGATCGGCGGGGGCCGGCCGCGCGCCGCGCACCCCGCAGGAGCAGATCCTCTGCGAGCTGTTCGCCGAGGTCCTCGGGGTGGCCGAGGCCGGGGTGGAGGACAGCTTCTTCGACCTCGGCGGGCACTCCCTGCTCGCCACCCGGCTGGCCGCCCGGGTCCGCGCGACCCTCGGCGTCGAGCTGGAGCTGCGCACCCTGTTCGAGTCCCCGACCCCGGCCACGCTGGCCGCCGCCCTCGCGGGCGCCCGCCGGGCCCAGCTGGCCCTGGCGCCGTACCTGCGGCCGGAGAGGACCCCGCTGTCGTTCGCCCAGCGCCGGCTGTGGTTCCTGCACCAGCTGGAGGGCGCCAGCGCCAACTACAACATCCCGCTGGCCTGGCGGCTGTCCGGACC
This sequence comes from Kitasatospora sp. NPDC088548, assembly GCF_044753005.1. Taxonomy (NCBI): domain Bacteria; kingdom Bacillati; phylum Actinomycetota; class Actinomycetes; order Kitasatosporales; family Streptomycetaceae; genus Kitasatospora; species Kitasatospora sp. NPDC088548. The sequence continues at coordinate 450,120 of NZ_JBIVMI010000002.1, read as the reverse complement.
GCTCGACCGCGAGGCCCTGAAGGCGGCGCTGGCGGACGTGGTGGCCCGGCACGAGAGCCTGCGGACGCTCTTCCCGGCGGTGGACGGCGTGCCGTACCAGCGGGTGCTGGACGTCGTGGCGGCCCGCCCCCGGCTGCACCTGAGCCGGACCACCGAGGCGGAGCTGGACGGCGTCCTGGCCACGGCGCTGGCCTGCCGGTTCGACCTGGAGACCGATCTGCCGCTGTACGCCGAGCTGTTCGAGCTGGCGCCGGACGAGCACGTCCTGCTGCTGGTGGTGCACCACATCGCGGGCGACGGCTGGTCGCTCGGCCCGCTGGCGCAGAACCTGACCGCCGCCTACGCGGCGCGCCGCCGTGGTGAGGAGCCGTCGTGGGAGGCGCCGGCGGTCCAGTACACGGACTACACGCTGTGGCAGCACGAACTGCTGGGCGACGCCGCCGACCGGGACAGCCTGTTCGCCCGGCAGGCGGGCTACTGGACCGGGCAGCTGGCCGGCCTGCCGGAGCAGATCCAGCTGCCCACCGACCGGCCCCGCCCCGCGGTGGCCTCGCACCGGGGCGACTTCGTGCGGACCGGGCTGGACGCGGAGCTGCACCGCGGCCTGCGCGAGCTCGCCCGCACGCACGGCACCAGCCTGTTCATGGTGCTCCAGGCGGGGCTCTCCGCCCTGCTCACCAAGCTGGGCGCGGGCGAGGACATCCCGGTCGGCAGCCTGATCGCGGGCCGCACCGACCAGGCGCTGGACGAGCTGGTCGGGTTCTTCGTCAACACGCTGGTGCTGCGCACCGACACGAGCGGCGACCCGACCTTCGCCGAACTGCTCGGCCGGGTCCGGGACACCTCGCTGGCCGCGTACGCCCACCAGGAGCTGCCGTTCGAGTACCTGGTCGAGGCCCTCAACCCGGCCCGGTCGCTGTCGCACCACCCGCTGTTCCAGGTCATGCTGGTGCTGCAGAACGCCCCGAGGGCCGACTTCACCCCGCCCGGGCTGGAGACCGGCGAGGTCAAACTGACCACGACCACCTCCAAGCTCGACCTGATCTTCTCGATGTCCGAGCGGCACGCCGAGGACGGTACCCCCGAGGGGATCGACGGATTCGTCGAGTACGCCTGCGACCTGTACGACCGGGCGACCGTCGAGACGGTGATCGAGCGCTGGGTGCGACTGCTCGGAGCGGCGGTCGCCGACCCGCGGCGGCGGCTCAGCCGTCTCGACCTGCTCTCCGCCGGGGAGCGGCGCGCACTGCTGCCGGGGCCGGTCCCCGCGGAGACGGCCGGCTCCACCGGTCTGCCCGCGTTGTTCGAGGCCCGGACGCGGGAACGGCCGGACGCGGTCGCCGTGGTGAGCGGTGACCGCACCCTCACCTACCGGGAGCTGAACAGCCGGGCCAACCGGCTGGCCCACGCGCTGATCGGGCGCGGGGTGGGGCCGGAGCAGCTGGTGGCGCTGGCCCTGCCGCGCTCGGCCGACCTGGTGGTGGCCGTCCTCGCGGTGCTCAAGACCGGCGCCGCGTACCTCCCGGTCGACCCGGACTACCCGGCCGCCCGGATCGCCCACCTGCTCGACGACGCCCGGCCCACGCTGCTCCTGACGGACCGCCGGACCGGTGACCTGCCGGGCGCGGAGGGGGTCGACCGGCTCGTCCTCCACACCGCCGACGGGTCGGACGGGTCGGACTGGCTGGATGGGCTGGACGGGCTGCCGGACGGCGACCCGGGTGTCGTGGTCGCGCCCGAGAGCGCCGCCTACGTCATCTACACCTCCGGCTCCACCGGGAAGCCCAAGGGCGTGGTGGTCCCGCACCGGAACGTGGTGCGGCTGTTCGGTACCACCAGGGAGCTGTTCGCGTTCTCCGCCGAGGACGTCTGGACCCTGTTCCACTCCTACGCCTTCGACTTCTCGGTGTGGGAGATCTGGGGCCCGCTGCTGCACGGCGGACGGCTGGTCGTGGTGCCGTTCGACATCACCCGCTCACCGGAGCGCTTCCTGCGCCTGCTGGCCGACGAGCGGGTGACGGTGCTGAACCAGACGCCGTCCGCCTTCTACCAGTTGATGCAGGCGGACGAGGAGGCGCCGGAGACCGGCCGGGTGCTCGCCCTGCGCACGGTGGTGTTCGGCGGCGAGGCGCTGGAGCCGGCCAGGCTGGCGGGCTGGTACCGGCGCCACCCGGACGACGCGCCGCGCCTGGTCAACATGTACGGCATCACCGAGACCACCGTGCACGTCACCTACGCGGAACTGGACGGCACGCACACCGCCGGCCCGGCGAGCGTCATCGGCACCCCGATCCCCGACCTGCGCGCCCAGGTGCTCGACGCGTACCTGCAGCCGGTGCCCCCCGGGGTCGTCGGCGAGCTGTACGTGGCCGGCCCCGGGCTGGCGCGCGGCTATCTGAACCGGCCTGGCCAGACCGCCGGGCGGTTCGTCGCCGACCCGTACGGGCTGCCGGGCACCCGCATGTACCGCAGCGGGGACCTCGTCCGCCGACGCGCGGACGGGGGACTGGAGTACGCCGGCCGGGCGGACGACCAGGTGAAGGTGCGCGGCTTCCGGATCGAGCTCGGCGAGATCGAGGCGGCCCTGGCGGAGCACCCGCAGGTCCGCCAGGTCGCGGTGATCGCCCGGCAGGACCGGGCGGACGACACACGCCTGGTCGCCTACCTGGTACCCACGGCCGGAGCGGACGCCGGGCCGGACGCGCTCCGCGCCCACCTGCGCGAGCGGCTGCCGGACCACATGGTGCCGGCCGCGTTCGTCGCCCTCGACGCCCTGCCACTGACCGTCAACGGCAAGCTCGACCGGCGCGCCCTTCCCGAGCCCGACACCACCGGGGCCCCGGTCGGCCGGGCACCGCGCACCCCGCAGGAACACGTCCTGGCCGGGCTGTTCGCGGAGGTGCTGGGGGTGGCCCGGGTCTTCGCCGACGACGACTTCTTCGACCTCGGCGGGCACTCCCTGCTCGCCACCCGGCTGGTCGCCCGCGTGCGCGCGACCCTGGGCGTGGAGCTGGAGCTGCGGAGCCTGTTCGAGACCCCGACGGTGGCCGGGCTGGCCGCCGGCCTGGGCGGGGCCGGCCGGGCGCGGCTCGCCCTGGGCCGCGCGGAGCGACCCGACCGCGTTCCGCTGTCGTACGCGCAGCGGCGGCTGTGGTTCGTCGACCAGTTGGAGGGGGCCGGCGGGATGTACCACATCCCGCTGGCCTGGCGGCTGACCGGCGATCTGGACCAGGACGCCCTGCGGGCGGCGCTCGGGGACGTCGTCGCCCGCCACGAGAGCCTGCGCACGGCCTTCCCCCAGGTCGACGGAGTGCCGTACCAGCTGGTCCTGGACGCCGGGACGGCCCGGCCGCTCCTGCCCGTCACACGGACCGACGAGGCGGGCCTGCCCGAGGCGCTGACCGAGGCGGTGGGACGCGGATTCGACCTGGCGGCCGAACCGCCCGTGCGCGCCGAGCTGTTCCGGCTGGCGCCGGACGAGTACGTGCTGCTGGTGGTGATCCACCACATCGCGGGCGACGCCTGGTCGCTGGGCCTGGTGTCCGCCGACCTGTCCACCGCGTACGCGGCGCGTCTGCGCGGCGAGGAACCGCGCTGGGCGGACCTGCCGGTGCAGTACGCCGACTACACCCTGTGGCACGACCGGCTGCTCGGTGACCGGACCGACCCCGAGAGCCTGTTCGCCCGGCAGGCGGGCTACTGGACCGGGCAGCTGGCCGGTCTGCCGGAGCAGATCCGGCTGCCCGCCGACCGGCCCCGCCCCGCGGCCATCTCCAGCCGGGGCGGACACCTCGCCGTCGAGCTGGACGCCGAGCTGCACGAAGCGCTCGTCCGCCTCGGCCGGGAGCGTGGCGCCAGCCTGTTCATGGTGCTCCAGGCGGGGCTCTCCGCCCTGCTCACCAAGCTGGGCGCGGGTGAGGACATCCCGGTCGGCAGCCTGATCGCGGGCCGGACCGACGAGGCGCTGGACGAGCTGGTCGGGTTCTTCGTCAACACGCTGGTGCTGCGCACCGACACGAGCGGCGACCCGACCTTCGCCGAACTGCTCGGCCGGGTCCGGGACACCTCGCTGGCCGCGTACGCCCACCAGGAGCTGCCGTTCGAGTACCTGGTCGAGGCCCTCAACCCGGCCCGGTCGCTCTCCCGCCAGCCGCTGTTCCAGACGCTGCTCGCGCTGCAGAACGCGCCGCGCTCCGCCTTCGACCTGCCCGGCCTCACCGCCGAGATCATGCTGGTGCAGTCGCCCACCGCGATGTTCGACCTCTCCTTCCACCTGGTGGAACGCGGCGGCACCGGCGGGGCGCCGGAGGGCGTCATCGGCCACATCGAGTACGCCACCGACCTGTTCGACCGGGCCACGGTGGAGGCACTGCTCGCCCGCTGGCTGCGGCTGCTCGCGGTGGCGGCGGCCGAGCCGGACCGGCCGCTGAGCCGGATCGACGTCCTCACCGCCGAGGAACGGCACGAGCTGCTGGTCGCGCGCAACGACACCGGGTGCCCGGCGCCCACGGCCGGCCTGCCCGCGCTGTTCGAGGCCTGGGCCCGGGCCACCCCGGACGCCGAGGCGGTGGTGTTCGAGGAGACCGTGCTCACGTACCGGGAGCTGAACGTCCGGGCCAACCGGCTGGCCCACGCGCTGATCGCGCGCGGGGTGGGGCCGGAGCAGATCGTCGCCCTGCGCCTGCCGCGCTCGGCGGAGCTGGTGGTGGCCGTCCTCGCGGTGCTCAAGACCGGCGCCGCGTACCTCCCGGTCGACCCGGACTACCCGGCCGCCCGGATCGACTACATGCTGACCGACGCGCGGCCGGCCGTCGTGCTCGACGACCTCGCGGCCGTCGACGCGCCCGGGGCGTACCCGGACACCGACCCGTCGGTGGTGCCGGACGCCCGACACCCGGCGTACGTCATCTACACCTCGGGCTCCACCGGCCGGCCCAAGGCCGTGGTGATGCCCTCCGGCGCCCTGGCGAACCTGCTGCACTGGCACCACCGCGCCGTCGGCGGCGAAGCGGGCACGCGGACCGCCCAGTTCACCGCGCTCAGCTTCGACGTCTCGGTGCAGGAGATGCTGTCCGCGCTGCTGTTCGGCAAGACCCTGGTGGTGCCGACCGACGAGCAGCGCCGCAGCGCCGAACTCCTGGTGCGGTGGCTGGAACGGCAGCGGGTGGCGGAGCTCTTCGCGCCGAACCTGGTGGTCGAGGCGCTGGCGGAGGCGGCCGAGGAACACGGGCGGGACCTGCCGGACCTGCGGCTGATCGCGCAGGCGGGCGAGGCGATGCGGCTGGGCGGCGGCCTTCGGCGCTTCCAGGCCCGCAGGCCCGGCCGCGTACTGCACAACCACTACGGCCCGGCCGAGACCCATGTGATCACCGCCTTCCCGCTGCCGGCCGACCCCGCCGACTGCCCGCTGCCGGTGCCGATCGGCCGCCCGATCGCCAACAGCCGGGTGTACGTGCTGGATCCGGCCCTGCGGCCGGTCGCCCCCGGCGTCACGGGCGAGCTGTACCTGGCCGGGGCCGGGCTGGCGCGCGGCTACCTGAACCGGCCGGGTCTGACGGCGGGGCGGTTCGTCGCCGATCCGTACGGGCCGGCGGGCACCCGCATGTACCGCACCGGGGACCTGGTCCGCTGGCGCGCCGACTGCGAGCTGGAGTTCGCCGGCCGGGCGGACCATCAGGTGAAGGTGCGCGGCTTCCGGGTCGAACCCGGCGAGATCGAGGCGGAGCTGGCCGCGCACCCCGGCGTGGCCCAGGTCGCGGTGCTCGCCCGCGAGGACCGGCCGGGCGACACCAGGATCGTCGCCTACGTCGTGCCCTCGGCCGAGACCGGGACCACGGCGCCGGCGCTGGCGTCGTACCTGCGCGAGCGGCTGCCGGACCACCTGGTGCCGTCGGCGTTCGTGGTGCTGGACGTGTTGCCGTTGACGCCGAACGGGAAGCTGGACCGGGTGGCGCTGCCGGCGCCGGAGGCGGGTGTGCCCGGGGGCGGTCGTGCGCCGCGGACGCCGCAGGAGCAGATCCTGTGCGAGCTGTTCGCGGAGGTGCTGGGCCGGCCGCAGGTCGGTGTCGACGACGACTTCTTCGGCCTGGGCGGGCACTCGCTGCTGGCCACCCGGCTGGTCTCCCGGGTCCGGGCGACCCTCGGGGTCGAGCTGGAGCTGCGCCGGCTGTTCCGGACGCCGACACCGGCCGGGCTCGCGGCCGGCCTGCACGACGCCGCCACCGCACGGCAGGCGCTGGTGCCCCGGCCGCGCCGGGAACCGCTGCCGCTGTCCTTCGCGCAGCGCCGCCTGTGGTTCCTGCACCAGTTCGGGGCGCCCAGCGCGACGTACCACATGCCGCTGGCGCTGCGGCTCTCCGGCGACCTCGACCGGGAGGCGCTGGGGGCGGCGCTGACGGACGTGGTGGCGCGGCACGAGAGCCTGCGCACGGTGTTCCCGCACACCGGCGGCGTCCCGCACCAGCGCGTGCTGAGCGCCGCGGAGGCCACGATCCGGGTGCCGGCGTGCCAGGCGAGCGAGGCGGAGCTGCCGGAGCTGCTGCGCGAGGCGGCGGTGCGCGCGTTCGACCTGACGGCGGACCTGCCCGTCCGGGCACAGCTGTTCACGCTCGCGCCGGACGAGCACGTCCTGCTGGTCGTCCTGCACCACATCGCCGGCGACGGCTGGTCCATGAGCCCGCTCTCCCGCGACCTCGCGACCGCGTACGCCGCACGCAGGCGTGGCGGCGCCCCGGGCTGGGCGCCGCTGCCGGTGAGCTACGCGGACTACACCGCCTGGCAGCACGAGATCCTCGGTGAGGAGTCCGACGCGGACAGCGTGTTCGCACGCCAGGTCGGGTACTGGACCGAAGCGCTCGCCGGGCTTCCCGAGCAGCTCCCGCTGCCGGCCGACCGGCAGCGGCCGGCGGTCATGACCTATGGCGGCGGGCTGCTGGACGTCCGGATGGACGCCGAACTGCACGCCGGACTGGCCGAGTTGGCCCGGCGTTCCGGCGCCAGTCTGTTCATGGTGCTCCAGGCGGGTCTGGCGGCGCTGTACACGCGGCTGGGCGCGGGGACGGACATCCCGATCGGGAGCCCGATCGCGGGCCGGACCGACGAGGCGCTGGACGACCTGGTCGGGTTCTTCGTCAACGCGCTGGTGCTGCGCACCGACACCAGCGGCGACCCGAGCTTCCTCGAACTGCTGGGCCGGGTGCGGGAGACGACGCTGTCGGCCTTCGCGAACCAGGACGTGCCGTTCGAGCACCTGGTGGAGGTGCTGAACCCGGCGCGGTCGATGTCGCTCCACCCGCTCTTCCAGACCGTGCTGGCCCTGCAGAACGCGCCGATGGGCGACTTCGAGCTGCCCGGGCTGGTGGTCTCCGGGGTGGCGGTGCAGACCGGGACCTCGCGGGTCGACCTGACCTTCGGCCTCGCGGAGAACCGCGGGCCCGACGGCACACCGGCCGGGCTGACCGGTGCGGTCGAGTACAGCACCGACCTGTTCGACCGGCGGACGGTCGAGACCCTGTTCGCCCGCTGGACCCGGTTGCTGGCCGCGGTCGCCGCCGCTCCCGACCGGCCGATCGGCTCGATCGACCTGCTGGACGGAGCGGAGCGCCGCGAACTCCTGCCCGCCGTCGAGGGCGAGGTGGCCGCCGCGAGCCTGCCGGATACCTTCGCGGCACAGGTGGCGGCGACGCCGGACGCGGTCGCCCTGGTCGACGGGCCGACCGAGCTGACCTACCGCCGGCTGAACGCGTGGGCCAACAGGTTCGCGCATGCCCTGATCGCGCGCGGGGTCGGGCCGGAGCGGACCGTGGCGGTGGCGCTGCCGCGGTCGGCGGAGTCCGTGGTCGCCTTCCTGGGCATCCTGAAGGCGGGCGCCGCCTACCTGCCGGTGGACCCGGCGTACCCCGCCTCCCGGATCTCGTACATGCTGGACGACGCGCGGCCGGTTCTGGTGGTCGACGATCCGGCGCTGGTGACGGAGACCGAGGGCTTCCCGGAGAGCGATCCGGTGGTGGCGCCGGATGTCCGGCACCCGGCCTACGTGATCTACACATCGGGGTCGACCGGTCGGCCCAAGGGCGTGGTGGTGAGCCACACCGGTGTGTCGGGCCTGGTGGCGGCGCAGGTCGAGCGGCTCGGCCTGGAGCCGGGCAGCCGCGTCCTCCAGTTCGCCTCGCCCAGCTTCGACGCGTCGTTCTGGGACCTGTGCAGCGCCCTGCTGACCGGTGCCACCCTCGTGCTGGCTCCGGCCGAGGCCCCGATGGAGGCCCTGACGGACCGCCGGCTCGACGTCACCCATGTGACCCTGCCGCCCTCGGCCCTGGCCGCGCTGGACGGTGACGACCTCACGGCCGGCACCCTGGTGGTGGCGGGTGAGGCCTGTTCGCCGGAGCTGGTGGCGCGCTGGGCGCCCGGGCGCCGGATGATCAACGCGTACGGTCCGACGGAGACGACGGTGTGCGCGACGATGAGCGACCCCCTCGCACCCGGGTCGGGCGTGCCGCCGATCGGCCGGCCGGTCGCGGGCTTTCGGGTGTACGTACTGGACGAGCGGCTGCGCCTGGTGCCGCCGGGCGTCGCGGGGGAGTTGTACGTCGCGGGCCCGGGGCTGGCCCGGGGCTATCTGAACCGGCCGGGTCTGACGGCGGGGCGGTTCGTCGCCGATCCGTACGGGCCGGCGGGCTCGCGGATGTACCGCACGGGAGACCTGGCCCGCTGGCGCGCCTGGGGGTCCCCCCGGTCGGTGGGGGCACCTCCCAGCCTCCCCCAGCCTTCGGCCGGGGGGACCCCCATGGCTGGGGGCGCGGGGGGAGGTGAGCTGGAGTACGTCGGCCGGGCGGACCATCAGGTGAAGGTGCGCGGCTTCCGGGTCGAACCCGGCGAGATCGAGGCGGCCCTGGCCGAGCACCCCGCCGTCGCCCGGGCCGCCGTCCTCGCCGACGGTGACCGGCTCGTCGGCTACGTGGCACCGCGCCCCGGAACTGTCGCCCGCCCGTCGGCGCTGGCGGGGTATCTGCGGGAGCGGTTGCCCGACTACCTGGTGCCGTCGGCGTTCGTGGTGCTGGACGTGTTGCCGTTGACGCCGAACGGGAAGCTGGACCGGGTGGCGCTGCCGGCGCCGGAGGCGGGTGTGCCCGGGGGCGGTCGTGCGCCGCGGACGCCGCAGGAGCAGATCCTGTGCGAGCTGTTCGCGGAGGTGCTGGGCCGGCCGCAGGTCGGTGTCGACGACGACTTCTTCGGCCTGGGCGGGCACTCGCTGCTGGCCACCCGGCTGGTCTCCCGGGTGCGTTCGGCCCTGGGGGCCGAGGTGGGGCTGCGCGCGCTCTTCGAGGCGCCGACGGCGGCCGGCCTGGCGGCGCGGCTCGCCGGGGCCGACCGGACCAGGCCCGCGCTGGCGCCGTACGAGCGACCGGAGTCGGTACCGCTGTCGTTCGCGCAGCGCCGCCTGTGGTTCCTGCACCGGATGGACGGGGCCGCCGCGGCCTACCACATCCCGCTGGCGCTCCGGCTGACCGGAGCGCTGGACCGGAAGGCGCTGGAGGACGCGCTGGCCGGGGTCGTGGCCCGGCACGAGAGCCTGCGGACGGTGTTCCCGGAGCTCGACGCCGTGCCGTGCCAGCGAGTCCTCGACCCCGAGGCGGCCCGGCCCCGGCTACGGGTGACCGAGGCCGGGGAGGACGATCTGCCACAACGGCTCGCCCGTGCGGCGCGGCTCCCGTTCGACCTCGCGGCGGAACCACCGCTGCGCGCCGAGCTGTTCGCGCTCGCGCCGGACGAGCACGTGCTGCTGCTGGTCGTGCACCACATCGCCGGTGACGGCTGGTCCACCGGCCCGCTCGCACGCGACCTCGCCGAGGCCTACGCCGCCCGGTGCCAGGGCCGCGAGCCGGACCGGGGCGCCCTGCCGGTGCAGTACGCCGACTACACGCTCTGGCAGCGCGAGCTGCTCGGCGACCCGGACGACCCGGACAGCCGGTTCGCCGGACAACTCCGCTACTGGACCGAGCAGCTGGAGAGCCTTCCGGAGCGGATCCCGCTGCCCGCCGACCGTCCGCGGCCGGCCGTCGCCGGCTACCGGGGAGACGCCCTCGGCCTCGAACTGTCCCCGGAACTGCACGCCGGACTGGCCGAGTTGGCCCGGCGTTCCGGCGCCAGTCTGTTCATGGTGCTCCAGGCGGGTCTGGCGGCGCTGTACACGCGGCTGGGCGCGGGGACGGACATCCCGATCGGGAGCCCGATCGCGGGCCGGACCGACGAGGCGCTGGACGACCTGGTCGGGTTCTTCGTCAACACGCTGGTGCTGCGCACCGACACCAGCGGCGACCCGGCCTTCGGCGAACTGCTGGGCCGGGTCCGGGAGACCGCGCTCGCCGCCTACGCCCACCAGGACGTGCCGTTCGAGCACCTGGTGGAGGTGCTGAACCCGTCCCGCTCGCTCTCGCACCACCCGCTCTTCCAGACGATCCTCGCCGTGCAGAACGCGCCGATGGGAGAGTTCGGGCTGCCCGGCCTCAGGGCGTCCACCTTCGCCGTGCCGACCGGAACGGCCAAGTTCGACCTCGGCTTCAACCTGAGCGAGCGGTTCCGCCCCGACGGCAGCCCGGACGGGATCGCCGGTGTGGTCGAGTACGCCACCGACCTGTTCGACCGGGACACGGTCGCCGCTCTCGCCCGGCGCTGGACGCTCCTGCTGGAGGCGGTCACCGCCGATCCGGACCGGACGATCGGGGGGATCGACCTCCTCGAATCCGAGGAGCGGAGCCGGCTGCTGGAGCGCGGCAACGCGACCGCTCGCGAGGTGGCCACCGTGCCGGTGCCGGAGGCGTTCGCGGCACAGGTGGCCGCGACACCGGACGCGCTCGCCCTGGTCTGCGGGGACACCGAGCTGACGTACCGGCAGCTGGATTCCCGGGCGAACCGGTTCGCGCACGCGCTGATCGCCAGGGGCGTCGGCCCGGAGCGACTCGTGGCGGTGGCGCTGCCCCGGTCGGTGGAGTCCGTGGTGGCCGTCCTCGGCGTCCTGAAGGCCGGTGCCGCGTACCTTCCGGTGGACCCCGCGTACCCGGCGGCGCGGATCGCGTTCATGCTGGAGGACGCCCGTCCGGCACTGGTGGTCGACGATCCGGCGATGGTGGCCGAGGTGTCCGAATGGCCGGACACCGATCCGAAGACCACCCTCGACGTCCGGCATCCGGCCTATGTGATCTACACCTCGGGCTCGACCGGCCGGCCCAAGGGCGTCGTGGTCGGCCACGGCGGCGTGGCCAGTCTGGTCGCCGCGCAGATCGAGCGGTTCGCGATCGAACCCGACAGCCGGGTGCTCCAGTTCGCCTCGCCCAGCTTCGACGCCTCGGTGTCGGAGATCTTCACCGCCCTGCTGCGCGGCGCGGCCCTGGTGCTGCCCCCCGCGGCGGAACCGGTCGCCGCGCTGACCGACCCCGGCCTCGCGGTCACCCACGTGACCGTGCCCCCGTCCGTCCTGGCGGCCCTGCCGGAGGGCGCGGTCACCGTGTCGACCCTGGTGGTGGCGGGTGAGGCCTGCCCGCCGGAGCTGGTGGCGCGCTGGGCGCCCGGGCACCGGATGATCAACGCGTACGGTCCGACGGAGACGACGGTGTGCGCGACGATGAGCGACCCCCTCGCACCCGGGTCGGGCGTGCCGCCGATCGGCCGGCCGATCGCCAACGCCCGGGTGTACGTGCTGGACGAGCGGCTGCGCCCGGTACCGCCCGGCGTACCGGGTGAGCTGTACGTCGCCGGCGCGGGCCTGGCCCGCGGCTACCTGAACCGGCCGGGCCTGACGGCCGGGCGGTTCGTCGCCTGCCCGTTCGGCACGGACGGCCACGGGCCCCACGCCCCCAGCCTGGCGGCCGGGAGGTGCCCCCAGCCCGATGGCGGGCAAGGAGGGAGGATGTACCGCACCGGCGACGTGGTGCGCTGGCGCGCCGACAGTCAGCTGGAGTACGTCGGCCGCGCCGACGACCAGGTGAAGGTGCGCGGCTTCCGGATCGAGCCCGGCGAGATCGAGACGGCCCTGGCCGAGCACCCCGCCGTCGCCCGGGCCGCCGTCCTCGCCCAGGACGACCGGCTCATCGGCTACGTCGTCCCGCGCCAGGACGCCGGCCGCGACGGCGGCCGCGAAGCCGACCACGTGGGCGAGTGGCGGGACATCTACGACGCCCTGCCCATCACCCCCGGGGAAACCGCCTTCGGCCAGAACTTCGTCGGCTGGAACAGCAGTTACGACGCGAGCCCGATCCCCGTCGAGCAGATGCGGGAATGGCGGGACGCCACCGTGGCCCGCATCCTGGCCCTGCGCCCCCGCCGGGTGCTGGAGGTCGGCGTCGGCACCGGCCTGCTCCTCTCCCAGATCGCCCCGCACTGCGAGTCCTACTGGGCGACCGACTTCTCCGCCACCGCGATCGACGCGCTGGCCGCCCAGGTCGCCCGGCAGGAGGAGCTGGCCGGACGCGTCGTGCTGCACACCCGCCCCGCGCACGACACCGACGGCCTGCCCGCCGGGCAGTTCGACACCATCGTGCTGAACTCGGTGATCCAGTACTTCCCGTCCGCCGACTACCTCACGGACGTGATCGACCGGCTGGTGCGGCTGCTCGCCCCCGGTGGCGCGCTCTTCGTCGGCGACATCCGCAACCTGCGGCTGCTGCGCCCGCTGGCCACCGCCGTCCAGCTGCACCGGGCCGGAGACGGCGCCGACCTGGCGACGGTGCGTCGGGCGGTGGAACAGTCCCTCCTGATGGAGAAGGAGCTCCTGGTCGACCCGGACTTCTTCACCGTCCTGCGGGACGGCGGCACCGACATCGGCGCGGTGACCGTGGAGGTCAAGCGGGGCCGGTACCACAACGAGCTGACCCGGTACCGCTACGACGTCACGCTGCGCAAGCAGCCTGCCGCCCCGGTGGAGGGCGACGCGACGGCCGAACTCGCCTGGGGCCGGGGCGTGACCGGGCTGCCGGAGCTGCGTGAGCTCCTCGACCGGCAGAACGGCCGCCCGGTCCGGATCACCGGCGCACCCAACCGCCGCGTGCTGCGCGAGGCGGCCCTGGCCCGGGCCGTGCAGGACGAGGACCTCCCGCTCGGGCCGCTGCTGGACCGGCTGCACGCCCCGGAGGAGGACGCGGCGCCCGATCCCGAGGACTTCCACGCCCTCGGGGACGAGCTCGGCCGCCCGGTGTCCGTCACCTGGTCGGCCACCGGCCCGGACGCCCTGGACATCGTCTTCGGCGGCGCACCCGGCGACGCCCCGGCCGAGGCGTACCGGCCCACCCGGGGCGCGGGCACGGCGCCGTCCCCGCTCACCAACCGCCCGGCCGGAAGCCGCGGTACCGCGGCCCTGGCCGCCGAACTCCGGGGCTGGCTGGGCGGCCGGCTGCCCGACTACCTGGTGCCGTCGGCGTTCGTGGTGCTGGACGCGCTGCCGCTGACCGCCAACGGCAAGCTCGACCGTCGCGCGCTGCCCGCCCCCGACCTTGGAACGGTCGCCGGCGGCCGGGCTCCGCGCACCCCGCAGGAGGAACTGCTCGCCGAACTCTTCGCCGACGTGCTCGGTCTGCCCCGGGTCGGCGTCGAGGACAGCTTCTTCGACCTCGGCGGCCACTCGCTGCTGGCGACCCGCCTGGCCTCCCGGGTCCGGGCGGTCTTCGGTGCCGAGCTGGAGGTCCGGACGCTCTTCGAGCACCCGACCGTGGCCGCCCTGGCGGGCCGCCTCGACGGCTCCGTCACGGAGCGGCCCGCGCTGACCGCCCGGCCGCGCCCCGAGCGCCTCCCGTTGTCCTTCGCCCAGCGCCGCCTGTGGTTCCTGCACCGCATGGACGGGCCGAGCGCCACCTACAACATGCCGCTGGCGCTGCGGCTCTCCGGCGCCCTCGACCGGGCGGCGCTGGGGGCGGCGCTGGCGGACGTGGTGGGACGGCACGAGAGCCTGCGGACCGTCCTGCGAGAAGCGGACGGCGTGCCCCACCAGCAGGTGCTGAGCGCGAGCGAGGCGTACCCGCTGCTGCCGGTGGTCGAGCTCGACGAGAGCCGGCTGCCGGAACGGCTCGCGCAGGCGGCCCGGCGCGGCTTCGACCTCGCCGCCGAACCGCCGATCCGGGCGGAGCTGTACGCGCTCGCCCCCGAACGGCACGTCCTGCTGGTCGTGGTGCACCACATCGCCGGCGACGGCTGGTCGATGGGCCCGCTCTCCCGCGACCTGGCCACGGCCTACGCGGCCCGCTGCCGGGGAGAGGAGCCGCACTGGCAGCCGCTGCCGGTCCAGTACGCCGACTACACCCTGTGGCAGCGCGACCTGCTCGGCGAGGCCGCCGACCAGGACAGCCTGTTCGCCCGGCAACTCGACTACTGGAAGGGCGAGCTGGCGGGCCTTCCGGACCAGGTCCGGCTACCCTCGGACCGGCCCCGGCCGGCCGAGGCCTCCCAGCGCGGCGGCCGGATCGAGGTCCGGCTCGACGCGGACCTGCATCAGAACCTGCGGGACCTGGCCACCGCGCACGGCGCCAGCATGTTCATGGTGCTCCAGTCCGGCCTCGCCGCCCTGCTCACCCGGCTCGGCGCCGGCACCGACATCCCGATCGGCAGCCCCATCGCCGGGCGGACCGACCAGGCGCTGGACGACCTCGTCGGGTTCTTCGTCAACACGCTCGTGCTGCGCACCGACACCGGCGGTGACCCGGGCTTCGCCGAACTGCTCGGCCGGGTACGGCAGAAGGCGCTGGCCGCCTACGCCCACCAGGACGTGCCGTTCGAGTACCTGGTCGAGGCCGTCAACCCCACCCGGTCGCTGGCCCACCACCCGCTGTTCCAGGTCATGCTGGCCCTCCAGAACGCCCCGGCCGGCGAGTTCATCCTGCCGGGACTGGAGACCGCCCACCTGGCGGCCCCGACCGGCACCGCCCGCGTCGACCTGACCGTCAGCCTGGCCGAGCGGTACGGCCCGGACGGTGTCCCGGCGGGCGTGCTCGGCGCGGTCGAGTACGCGACCGACCTGTTCGACCCGGCCACCGTGGAACGGCTGTTCGCCCGCTGGGTGCGGCTGCTGCGCGCGGCCACCGCCGAGCCGGACAAGCCGATCGGCCGACTCGACCTGCTGTCCGTCGAGGAGCGCCATGAGCTGCTGGTCGAGTTCAACCGGACCGCCGCCGAACTGCCCGAGGCCGGTCTGCCGGAGCTGTTCGCCCGCCGGGTGGCGGCCACACCGGAGGCGGTCGCGGTGGTCGCGGACGGTACCGAACTGACCTACCGGGAGCTCGACCTGCGGTCCAACCGTCTGGCGCGGGCGCTGATCGGGCAGGGCGTGCGGCCGGAGACCCCGGTCGCGGTCCTGCTGGAGCGCTCGGCGGAACTCGTCGTCGCGCTCCTGGCGATCGTCAAGGCAGGCGGCGCGTACGTCCCGCTCGACCCGCGGTTCCCGTCCTCCCGGATCGACCTGATCATCCGGGAAACCGGCGCGGTGCTGGTGCTCACCGAGGACGTGCTGACCGCGCTGAGCCAGGCCGAGTCCGACGATTCCGACCCGCACGTCACCTGTGATCCCCGGCAGCTGGCGTACGTGATGTACACCTCCGGCTCGACCGGCCGGCCGAAGGGGGTCGGTGTCACCCACCGCGACGTGGCGGCGCTCGCCCTCGCCCCGTGCTGGCGCGAGGGCGGCCACGAGCGGGTGCTGCTGCACTCGCCGACCGCCTTCGACGCCTCGACCTACGAGCTCTGGTCACCGCTGCTCGGCAGCGGCCGGGTCGTCGTCGCACCGCCCGGCCGGCTCGACCTCGACCTGCTCGCGGGAGCGGTCGCCGACCACGGGGTGACCGGACTGTGGCTGACGGCCGGCCTGTTCCGGCTGGTGGCCGAGGAACGGCCGGGCCTGCTCGCCGGGGTCCGCGAGGTGTGGACCGGCGGCGACGTGGTGCCGCCGTCGGCCGTCGCCCGCGTGCTGGCGGCCTGCCCGGGCACCGCCGTGGTCAACGGTTACGGCCCGACCGAGGCCACCACCTTCGCCGCCCACCACCGGGTCCGGACGCTTCCCGGGGCCGCCGCGAGCGTGCCGATCGGCCGGCCCATGGCGAACATGCGCGCCTACGTGCTCGACGCCGGGCTGCAGCCGGTGCCGACGGGTGTGGAAGGCGAGCTGTACCTCGCCGGGGCCGGCGTGGCCCGGGGCTACCTGGGCCGGCCGGGCCTCACCGCCGAGCGCTTCGTCGCGGACCCGTACGGGCCTGAAGGACAGCGGATGTACCGCACGGGCGACCTGGCCCGGTGGCTGCCCGGTGGTGCCCTGGAGTTCGTCGGACGCACCGACGAACAGGTCAAGTTGCGGGGCTTCCGGATCGAACCCGGCGAGGTCGAGGCCGTCCTCGCGGCCTGTCCCGGCATCGCCCAGGCGGCCGTCCTCGCCCGCGAGGACCAGCCCGGCGACCAGCGGCTGGTCGCCTACCTGGTGCCCGCCGCCGAGGGCGCGCCCGCGGCGGACGAACTCGCCCGCAGGCTCGGCCGCGAACTGCCCGAGTACATGGTGCCGTCGGCCTTCGTCACCCTCGACGAGCTGCCGCTGACCGCCAACGGCAAGCTGGACCGGGCGGCCCTGCCCGCACCCGGGTTCGAGGCGACGGGCGTCGGCCGCGGCCCGCGCACCCCGCAGGAGCAACTGCTGTGCGCCCTGTTCGCCGAGGTCCTCGGCCGGGAGCGGGTCCACCTCGACGACAGCTTCTTCGACCTCGGCGGGCACTCGCTGCTGGCCGCCCGCCTGGTCTCGCGCATCCGGGAGACACTGGGCGTCCCGGTGGGCCTGCGCACCCTGTTCGAGGCACCCACCGTGGCCGGTCTGACACACCGTCTGGCCATGAACGACCCCGAGGACGCCTTCGACGTGGTCCTGCCGCTGCGGTCGACGGGCAGCCGCCCGCCGTTGTTCTGCATCCACCCCGGCGGCGGCATCAGCTGGTCCTACTCCGGGCTCCTGAACCACCTCGGCCCGGAGTACCCGGTGTACGCGATCCAGGCGCGCGGCCTCGCGCGCCCCGAGACCCTGCCGACGTCCTACGAGGAGATGGCGGCCGACTACGCCGACCAGATCCGCAAGGTCCAGCCCGACGGCCCCTACCGGCTGCTCGGCTGGTCCGCCGGCGGGTTGATCGCCCACGCGATCGCCTGCGAGCTCCAGGCCCGCGGCGAACGCACCGAACTCCTGGCGGCCCTCGACGCCTACCCGGTCAAGGACGTGGTGCTCGACGAGTCCCCCGTGCCCACCGAGCGGGACGTGCTCGTCGGCATCCTCGACTGCGACCCCGCCGACCTGGGTGAGGGGCCGCTCTCCTACACCGAGGTCGCCGAGATCCTCCGCCGCCGGGGCAGCGCCCTGGCGCACCTGGACGAGCGGCGCATCGAGGCCGTCGTCCGGATCATGATCAACAACGCCGAGCTGGCGGCCACCCACGCCCCCGGCCGGTTCGAGGGGGACCTGCTGCTGTTCAACTCCACGATCGACCGCACCGAGGACTCGGCCGGCGCCGCCACCTGGCGGCCGTACGTCACCGGCCGGATCGACTCGCACGACATCACCACCCGCCACGACCGGATGACCCAGCCGGGCTCACTGGCCCAGATCGGACCGATCGTGGCCGCCCGCCTCGCCGAGGTCACCGGCGACACCGCCCTTTCCCACCAGGAGGACTGACCCATGACCAACCCGTTCGACGACCAGGACGGCACCTTCCTCGTGCTCGTCAACCAGGAGAACCAGCACTCGCTGTGGCCGCAGTTCGCGGACGTCCCCGAGGGCTGGACCGTCGTCCACGGCCCCGACACCCACGCCGCCTGTCTGGAGTACGTCGAGCAGTCCTGGACCGACATGCGGCCCAGGAGCCTTGCCGACGCCATGGACGCCCAGCGGTAGCGCGGCCGACGTGACCTCCACCGACACGCTCGGAGCCGACCCGCTCGGAGCCGACACCCCGGCCGGGGCCCGTGCCACCACGGGCCCGGCCGGGCTGTCCGGAGACCTCGCCGCGGCGCTGTACACGCCCGAGGCCCGCCGGGACCCGTATCCGTTCTACGCCCGGATGCGGCGCGAGAGCCCGGTCCACCGCAGCGACCAGGGCATCTGGTACCTCACCAGGTACGCCGACGTCGACGCCGCCCTGGGCGACCTGCGCCTGTCGAACGACCGGGACCGGATGACCAGGGCCCTCGGCGGTCTGGGCGGAAACCTGAAGGCCCTGAGCCGGCTCACCGACCGGCTCGGCCGGGTGATGACCAACACCGATCCACCGGACCACGCCCGGCTCCGCAAGCTGGTGAACCGGGCGTTCACCGCCCGGCGGGTCGAGGCCCTGCGGGACGGCATCCAGACGGTCGTCGACGACCTGATCGACCGGGCCGTGGCACAGGGGCCGGCCATGGACTTCATCGAGGCGGTCGCCTCCCCGCTGCCCCTGGCCGTCGCCTGCGAGCTGTTCGGCATCCCGCCCGAGGACCGCCCCCGGGTGAAGACCTGGTTCCGACGGCTCGGCAACCTCACCGCGGACATCGAGCAGGCCGAGGCCGCCGTCGACCAGTACGAGGAGTACCTGTCCGGGCTCATCCGGCAGCGCCGGAGCGAACCGGGCGACGACCTGATCAGCGCCCTGGTCACGACACAGGCCACGGACGACCGGCTCACCGACTCCGAACTGCTGTCCACCTGCTTCGTCCTCGTCACCGCCGGAGACGAGACCACCGCCAACCTGATCGGCAACGGCACCCTCGCCCTGCTGCGCCACCCCGACCAACTGGCCCGGCTGCGTGAGGACCCGGCGCTGATCCGCACCGCCGTCGAGGAGCTGGCCCGCTACGACACGCCGACCCAGGCGATCGTCCGGGTCGTCGCGGAGGACGTCGAGATCGGCGGGCAGGTGCTGCGCGAGGGCGAGCTGGTGTACCTGTTCCTCGGCGCGACCAACCGCGACCCGGACCGCTTCGAGGACCCCGACCGGCTCGACCTGGCGCGCACCCGCAACCGGCACCTGACCTTCGGCACGGGCCCGCACTTCTGCCTCGGCGGACCGCTCGCCAGGCTCCAGACCGAGCTGGCCGTCGGGACGCTGGTCCGCAGGCTCCCGCGCCTCGGGCTCGCGGACGAGGCGGCCCTCGAATGGCGGCCCAACCCGCTCCAGCGGCGGCTGTGCGCCCTGCCGCTCACCTACTGAACAACCCCATCGACCGCAAAGGAGAACCGACCATGGCCCGAGAGTTCCAGGTGCGTCGGGAGCAGGACCTGCCCGTCGCACCGGACAAGGTCTGGCAGGCGATCGCCACCGGTGCCGGCAACCTCAGCTGGCTGTACCCCATGGAGGTCGAGCCGCACGTCGGCGGGACGGTCTCCCGCGGCGGGGGCACCGTCGTGGCGTGGGAACCGCCGCACCACTTCGCCGTCCGGGCGACCAGGGACGGCGGCTTCTCGAACACGCTCAGCTACCACATCGAGCCGGCCGACGGCGGGTCGAGCCATCTGCGGATGGGGATCCACTGGGTGCACGAGGGTGTCGTCGACGACGGCTGGGACACCAGGGCGGACGCGGCCGAGAAGCACGTCGACTTCTACCAGCACAGCCTCGCCCAGTACCTGACGCACTTCGCCGACCGCGCCGCCGTCTACGTCAAGGCCGGCCGGCCCGGACCGACGGGCGACCCCGCCGACTTCGCCACGCTGCGCCGGCGCCTCGGCCTCCCCGACGACGCGGCCGTCGGCGACCGGCTCTCACTCGACCTCCCGGGCGCGGACGACGGCCCGGAGGAGGTGGTCGTGGACTACCTGAGCCCCGACTTCATCGGGCTGCGCGGCCCGGACGCGCTGTACCGGTTCTACAACGGCAGCTCCTGGAACTGGCCGATCTGGCTGGGCCACCACCTGTTCGCCGAGGGAGCGGACGAGCAGCAGGCCACCAAGGCGTGGAACGCCTGGCTCAACGGCTCCTGACCCCTCGTACCACAGACAACCGGAGGACCACTGGTGGAAACACTGCTCTACGCCGCCGAACTCGTCGAGGAGGGCGGCACGTACAAGCTCGTCGTGCAGGACGTGGTGCGGGACACGGTCCAGGTCACCCCCGTCCCCAAGACCGCGGTGGACAAGCTCCCGATCTTCCTGTCGGCGCTCAGCTCCAAGCTCAACTCCGCACCGGCGCGCGGCCGCCGGTAGCACACCTCACACCCGACGAGGCCGGTGCCGTCCGTCCGGAACGACTCCCGGACGGACGGCACCGGCCTCACTCACGCCCAGAGCTGTTCGCCGAGGGTCCCGCCCGGCGCGGCCCCGGGCAGCACGTAGGCCACGGCCGACGCCTGGTGTTCGACGAAGGGGGACAGCGCGTCGCGGGCGGCCAGGCGCTCCTGGACGCGGGTGAAGAGGGCGGGGTCGCGCATGAAGGCGCAGAACAGCAGGCCGCGGTCGTCCAGGCCGTCGTCGTAGCTGTAGCCGCGACGGAGCATCCGGGCGCCCCTGTCGAGGCGGGGGCTGCTGAGACGGATGTGGGAGGTCGCGGGGATGACGTAGGAGCCGTCCGGGTGTTTGGCGTAGATGTCCGGCTCGTCGTGCTCGGCGGTGCCGGTGAGCGGGACGCCGTCGCCGGAGCGGCGGCCGATCGTCATGTTCTGCCGGTCCTCGGGGAGTGCCGCGAAGCCGGCGACATCCATGCGGATCCTGCGGTAGACCAGGATGGTCCCGTTCTCGTGGGCTCCTGGCGGGCCCCAGACCCATTGCCGGGCGGCCTCGTCGTCGGGGTTGGCGGTGCCGTCCTTGAACCCGAACAGGTTTCGCGCGGTGGTGCCCGGGGGCGTGGGAGGCAGGAAACCGGACTGGGTCCAGCGCGGGACGGCGCCGGCGGCCCTCGCGGCGGTGGTGGCCAGCTCGGCGACGACGGTCAGCGTCCAGCGGTCGGCGGCGCACAGCTGGACCAGCACGTCGCCGTTGCCGCGTGCCGGGTCGAGGCGGTCGCCGGGGTACGGCGGCAGGTCGGTCAGCTCGCCCGGGACGTTCAGGCCGAGCCGGGAGGCGAGCACGGGGCCGACGCCGACCAGGGAGGTGAGCCGGGCCGGGTCGTCGGTCCGCAGCCGCAGGTCGGGCAGCGTACCGGCGGCAGCGGTGGAGAGCGTGCGGGTCAGCGCCTCCAGGACGGTGCGCAGGGTCTCCCGGTCCGCGGTGGCGGAGGTCGGCGGGAGGTCCAGGGAGAACAGCTGTGTGACGGGTAACTGAGGCGCAGTCAGGCCGGCCTGCCGGGCGCCGTGGAAGGAAATCGCCGCCGGGGGTGGCGGGGCGGCGCTGGAAGCGGCGCCACGGCGCGATGCCCGGACGCTGCTCACCACCCCCTCCGCCGCCGTGCCGATCCCGGCGGCCAGCACCGCTCCGGCAGTGAGGAGGCTCCGGCGGTCCAAACCGGTTGCGGCGATTCGTGCCGGCTCCTGCGCATTTCCCGGTTCGGTGTGCATGGGCGATATTGGAGACGATAGAACACCTGTCATGCAAATCCTGCCTCCTCATGGTCTGTTGAATCGTTCGGTGCCCGGGCCTGCCGTGTCCCGGGCACCGGCGCCGCGGTACCTGCCGCGGTACCTGACGGCGCTGGTCGTCGCGGTCGCGGCGGCGGCCACGGGTTGCTCGTCGGCCGATTCGAAGCCGTCCGCCGATCAGCACCCGGCCGGGAACGTCCTTCGCGTACCGGAGGACTTCCGCACGGTGCAGCAGGCGGTGGACATCGCTCGTGACGGGGACACGGTGCTGGTTCACCCCGGCGTGTACCGGGAGAGCGTGCGGGTCACCGTCCCGCGGGTGGTGGTGCGCGGATCGGACCGGAACGCGGTGGTCTTCGACGGAGGGCAGCGGCTCACCAACGGCATCACCGTCTCCGGTGCCGGCTCGGTGGTGGAGAACCTCACCGTCCACGGCTACCTCGCCAACGGCGTGCTGTTCACCGGCGTCACCGACGAGAAGCTGCAGTACCGCGGCGCCGGCGGGTCGGCCTACGACCCGCTGGACACCGTCCGGTTCCCGCCGGTGCAGGGGTTCCGGGCCTCCAGGGTGACGGCGTACAACAACGGGCTCTACGGCATCTACGCCTTCGACGCGCGCAGTGGTGTCATCGAGGACTCCTACGCCTCCGGAGGGGCCGACTCCGGCATCTACGTCGGCCAGTGCAAGCCCTGCGACACGCTGGTGCGCGGCAACACGGTGGAGCGCAACGCGGTCGGCATCGAGATCACCAACGCCTCGGACGGCTTGACGGTGCTCGGCAACCGCGTCGTCGGCAACCGCGTCGGGGTGACGGTGAACTCCAACGACCTGGAGGCACTCGCCCCGCAGCACGGCGCGGTGATCGCCGGCAACGTGATCACCGACAACAACGCCGCGGACTCGCCCGAGCAGGCCGACGGGGGCTTCGGCATCGGCATCGGGATCGGTGGCGGCACGGAGAACCACATCGCGCGCAACCTCGTCCGGGGCAACCGCGCGGCCGGGGTCGTCGTCACCGACCTCCCGGGGCACCCGGCCGTCGGCAACCGCATCGAAGGCAACAGCGTCACGGCCAACGGCGCCGACCTGGTGATGGCCGCGGCCGACCCCGGCAACTGCTTCAGCGGCAACTCGCCCGCGACGCAGAGCCCGAACGGCCTGGAGGGCCTTGCCGGTTGCGGTGTCACACCGCGGCAGGCCGTCCCGGCCGGCCGGTCCGTGCCCGTCCAGCCGCCGCCCGGTACGCCCTTCAACTCCGTGCCCGTCCCGCCCGCCCAGCCGTCGATGCCGGACCCGGCGGAACCCGGCCGACCGGCGACGGACCTCCCCGGCCCGGTCGACCCGGACCGCTACCCCCTGCCGACCGACGCCACCGTCATGCCGCGGCCGAGCTGAGCCCGGTCGGCGCGCTCCGGCCCGGGACACGGCCGACGGGGCTCCCCGGAAGGCGAGTCGAGCTGCCGGAAGGCCCGCTCGGCCGCCGGGGAGCCCCGTCGGTACCGCTTTCGGTACCGATCGCGGTGCCTCTTTCGGGGCGGTCGCGTCAGCCCGCGGCCCACGGTGCCTCGGGCAGCCGCGCGCCGTCGTCACGCCCGGTGATCTCCACGGTCGTCGGGGTGCCCAGGCCCGGCATCCGCATCGTCACCCGCCGCAGACCGCCGTCGCCGTCGATCCAGTACGTCAGCGGCGACAACTCGCCGTCCGGCCCCGCCCCGTGCGTGGCGTCGCGGGAGCGCGGTCCGGAGAACCTGTCGTAGTTCCGGCCGTCGATCCGGTCGGTTCCCAGCCATCGCGGCCCGGACTGCGCGAGCAGCAGCGGATTGTCGGGCCGGTCCGCGCCGAGCTGGATCAGCAACTGGAGCCCGGCGTCCAGGGGGTCCGTCGTGTAGGCGCGCGGTGACCAGCCCGGGCGGGGAACGTGCTCGGCCCGCTGCCACGGCGGGCCGCCGGCGCCCTCCGGCTCCGGTGCCAGCCCCAGACCGCGGCTGTCCCACACGATCAGACCGTGGTCGAGCTGCCCGGTGGCCCCGGTCGCCTGGTAGCTGCCCACGGCCCGGTGATTGCGGTAGTCCACGACCCCGTCGACCCGGATCACCACGCCGCCGCCCTCGGCGGCGGTGAGGGTCACCGCGACCGGACTGGCCTGGTACAGGGTCAGGCGCGACAGTGCGATGCGGGCCGCCTCGTCGGACGTCACCGCCCTGCTCGTGGTGGGCCCGGAGCCGTTCTGGTAGACGGCCAGGCCACCCGCCGTGGCCGCGCACACCGTGACCGCTGTCAGCGTCCTGAACCAGAAGGTCCGACGCGGCGTACGGCCGCTGGTCTTCTTCCGGGCCATGCAGATGCCTTCTCTCACGTCGGTCGAACACGAGGGCGGGTTCGCGGACCACCGGTCCGCGAACCCGCCCGATCCACTCCTGCCGGCAGCCGGCGCACCGGGCGCCGGCCACCGAGCCCGGATGCTACCGGTGCTGGGCCCTGCGCCTGCGGACCAGCACGAGCAGCGCCCCGCCGAGAGCCGTCAACATCGCGGCGGCCAGGGCCATCGGCATGAGCTGGCCCGTGCCGGTGCTCGCCAGGGGCGAGCCGGGCACGGCGCCCGGTGCGGCAGGCACGTTCGGCGGGTTCGGCGCGGCCGGTGCGCTGGGCGTGTCCGGCGTCGGTGGCGCCGGTGTGGGTGTCGGCGTTGCCGACGGGGTGGGTGTGGGGGTGGCCAGCAGCCGGTTGACCGCGGTCGTGGAGAGTCCGGCGTCGAGGTTCCCGGCGTTCAGCACCAGCGGGCCGAGCACCGTAACGTCCGGAGCGGCGTAGCCCTCGGGCGGGCTGACCTCCTGCCAGTAGTACGTCCCCGGTACGCCGGTGCCCTGACAGATGCCGTCGGGCCCGGTCGTGCAGGGCTCACCGACCGGCGTGTCGGGCTTCGCCCCGGTGGTCTGCAAGCCGTCGGTGCCGTTCGTCTCCTTCCACAGCTGGAACTTCGCCCCCGCCAGCGGTTTGCCGTCCTGGTCGTTCTTGACCAGGCGCAGCGCGCCCTCCTGCTGACGGAACCCGAAGTCGAAGGTGTGGTCGTTCTCGCCCGGTCCGCCGGTGGTCAGCGCCCGTTCCGGGAACTTCCCGCCGGCCGGGACGATGCCCTTGGAGTCGACGAAGTGGTTGTCGCCGACGTCCGCGTCGGTGGGCACCCACTGGTACAGCGGGCCGTCCTTGGCGTAGTCGGCCGGGTTGTCGAGCCGGATGGTGTACTTCGTCTTCGGCTTCAGACCGCCGGGCACGTCCGAGTCGTCGAAGTAGTACTCACCGCGCGGTGTTGTCTTCGTCGTGCCGACGAGTTTCCCCGACTCGTCGTAGAGGTTGACGGTGGCACCGGGGACCGGGCGCTGGCCCGGGCTCTGGACGCCCTTGCGCTCGGGGTCGTACCAGACCCGGTTGCCGATCTGCAACGGTGCCTGGTCGCAGAGCACCTCCAGGTCGCCCATCGAGGCGCCCTTCCCGAAGGCGGCGTTGCCCGGGTTCAGGCGCAGGCCGGAACCGTGCTCCCGCGTTCCGTCGCGCTTGGTGAACATCGTGCCGGCGCCGTAGGCCGTGTCATTGGGGTCCACGCCGGAGGTCGCGATGTAGTCCTCCACCTTCGACAGCGCCAGGCCGGCGTAGGCCGAGTTCGCGTGGATACCCCCCATGCTGGACACGTTGAAGAACCTGGTGCCGCGCGGCGTCAGCCCGCAGCCGGTGTTCGTGTCCATCACGTACACGCCGCCGGCCAGGCACGCCTTGTTCAGGTCGCCGCCGGCCACGATCACCCGGTAGGTCGAGGTGTCCCCGGGCCGCGCATACGCCGTCGACTGGTCGGCGAACCGGTCGCGGAACGCCAGCAGCATGGAGCCGTCGGTCTCGAAGGCGATATCGGCCAGCTCCGGCTCGGGGTTGGACATGGACCCGCCGCACGCCTGGCCGTTCTGCTGGGTGGGGTACGTGTCCGTCCAGGGGAACCAGCCCGACCCGGCGCAGGGACCGGCCCCACCGAGCGTGGACAGGCGCGGGTAGTCCAGGGGCTGCTCCAGCACCGCCTTGCCGAAGGTCCCCGTCGCCGGGTCGAACGGCAGGACCACCGCGCGCAGGTCCGAGACCTTCCCGGTCGACTCGCCCGAACAGACACCGCCGACGTAGCCGACGCCGTCCTGCAGGCCCAGGCCGAACGGACGCCAGTCTCCCGGCGCGGGACAGCCCGGGTCCGGGATGGCGTGGACGGACTCGGGAGCCGCCGCGGTCGGCAGGGTGGCGTTGTAGTGGTACAGCTTGCGGTTGTTGAGGTTGACGACGAAGAGGTCGCGGCCGTCCTCGGAGATCTCCAGGTCGCCCAGGCTCTCCTTGCCCGTCGCGGAGAGGAAGGCGTCGTCGGCGGTGCCGGCGCCGTGCGCCGACGCTCCGGAGTCCGGGACGGTGGTGAACAGCGACGTGGTCTTGTTCGTCATGTCGGTGACGTAGATCGCGCCGGCGCCGCCGGGGCCGTACGTCGTGTCCCGCTTGGCCAGCGCCGAGCTGAACAGCCGCTTCCCGGGCTTGCTCCACCCGATTCCGTAGAGGGTGCCGGTCTCGGCGTTCGTGGCCAGGTCGGTCGTGTCCGTGTTGAGTCCGCGCGCGTTGTACGGGAACGTCACCAGCGTTCGCTGGGACTGCGGTTCATTGCTCGCGGGCTGGCACGCCGTGACCAGCGGCGCGTTCTTCTGGCAGTAGTCGCCGGGGCTCCACAGCCCCGTGGTGTACGCCACGTGCTTGCCGCCGCCGAGGTCGACGAACTCCTCGTTGCTGCTCAGCTGGTTCGGCGCGCCGTCCAGGCCCTGCCGCGACGCGAACGCCGGGAACAGCACGCCCGGCTTCGGGTTCACGACCTGGACCCGGTACTTGCCGCTGGCCGTCCGGGCCGTACCGGGTGCCAGGGTGAGCGTGCCGTCGGCGGCCGTCACCCCGGTGATCCCGACGCCGTCGTCGTTGGTGAGTGTCACCGTGACGCCGCCGATGCCCGGTTCCAGGGCCGGGCTCCACACGCCGGTCGCGTCCACGGCCCGCACCACCCGGACCGTCACCGATCCGTCGTCCGCCTGCGGATACGCCGCCGGTGCCACCGCCAGTGAGCAACTGGCGATTCCCACGGCGAGGGCCGCGGAGCGGGCTATGGTGCGGCGGCCGGGCAGACCCGACCACCGCCGGCCCGGTCCGTGCGCGGCGCCGTTCGTCTGTTCACTTCTAGGTGTCATTCCTGCTCTCATCGTGGAGAAGGGGCTGGTGCCCCGACCTCGTGAAGGAGTCCATAGAGCGGCGGTGATCCGCCTTCTTAACGGAAGTTTAAAGAGGGTGTAAGCAAGCATGTGACAGAATGGCAATTTTGACGTCAGGTCAATTCGCTTCGGTGCCCGGCCCCGGCCTTCCGCGAGCGAGCCGCCCGGGCCGGGGATCCCGTGGTCAGGTCGACAGGCGGATGAAGTGCTCGGTCGCGAGGATTCGGTGCCGGACGTCGTCGGGCAGGCGGGACAGGACGCCGGGAAGAGGACGCTCGCCGTCGACCTGGCTCCGGTGTGCCGTGATCGCGGCCCACTTCTGCCCCAGCCAGGGGCGGACGTCGCGTGTCACGTCGGCCAGGGCGTCCGGGACGCTGAGCACGGACTTGCCGACCCGCGTCAGCAGGGGGCCGAGGTCCGCGACCGCCGAGTGGGGATGGGTGGCCATGTGCACGGTGCCGGGCCGCCAGGGCGCCCCGGCACCCGGGTAGAGGTGTTCGAGCCCTGCGGCGGCCGCGGCCAGCAGGGTGGCGCGGTGGGTCTGCCGGTGGTCCGGATGGCCTGTCAGCTGCCCGTAGGCGTCGTGGGTGAGCACGATCTCGGGCCTCACCTCGCGGATGTGGCGCACGATGTCCTCCACCACGCGATCGAGAGGTGCCTCGCACAGCCGCGGCCGCCCGGGGGCGGAGTCCGGGGCACGGTGGTCGGCGTAGCCGAGCATCCGCGGCTCGCCCGCGCCCAGGATCCGGAGGGCCTCGGCGAGTTCGGCGGCGCGGTGGGTGCCCGGCGCCCAGGTGACGGTGACGACCGCTGTCCGTGCTCCGGAAGCGGCGTGCTGGGCGAGCACCCCGCCGACGAGGAGCGACTCGTCGTCCGGGTGCCCGACCACGGCGAGCAGCGAGGGCAGTGGCGGCATGCGAATCTCCATCATCGGTGTGCCGGGAACGGTCGGCGGAGCGGCAAGGGGGGCTTCACCGGCTGCTGCTGCCCTGGTCGTGGTGGGACGGTTCACGCGGTTGGTCCGGTGCGGTGTCGGTGCTGTGGTGGTGCCGGTCGGATGTGGGGTCCGCGCCTCGATGAGCACTGGGCCCTGTGGGGACGCGCGATTCCACGCCCGATGGGCACTCGTTCTGTCGGTGTTGCGTGAGCAATCGGCGCGCTCCAAGCGTCGGCGTGGTAACCGTGTGTAGGGACAGCGCTGGGGGCGCATCGTCATCATGTGAACGCACGCCCGGCGATTCATCCAAGTCGCTTTCAGGCGTTCCTGGACGACGTTCCGTCAGTCCTGGCCGGTCGAGTCCTGGTCGAACGCTTCCCAGGGAGTTCACTCGAAAGAGTGAACCCCCTGGGGTTCGCGGTCGGCGCCGGATGCTGAGGGGTGCCCGGGGTCAGATCCAGGTGTAGTTCTGGTCCGTGATCGGCTCCAGTTCGAACCTGTGCACCGTGGCGGTGGGGCTGTCGAGTTCGGCGATCTGCTTGCCGATCGGCGGGAAGAGCGGCAGGCCGTCCACCTTGCGGTAGTCGTGCCACTCGATGGTGCCGACCTCGTGGCTGCCGTCGGGGAGTTCGTCGAACTCCTGGGTGGCGAGCTGGGCACGGACCTCGGGGGTGACGTGGATCCGGTAGATCAGGTGGAACTTGCGGGGCGGCGGGGCAGGTAGACGGCCACGTCGAACGTGGCGAACACCCTGCTGGCCCACAGCGCGAGCGTGGCCGTGAGGTAGGGGCCGCCAGCCAGGCCGAAGGCGATGGTTCGGTCCGCGTAGCCGTCCTGGATGATCACGGCGCCGGCAGGCCGGGGCGGGTCGACGCGGACCAGGAGCCCGTCGAGCGCGTACCCTCCGACCAGGAACGCAGCCGTGATGGCACTGCTCTCGGCCTGCCGGACCAGCGGGAGCCGCTTGAGCAGCGGCTCGACGGGGTGGTGCTCGGCGAGCATCCCGCGATGCCGCACCGCGGTGACTTCCCGGGCTTCGAGGGTCTTGATCAGAGTGGTGACCAGGGTGGTCTTGCCCGACATGTCCAGTCCGTCGACGAGGATGCGCACGGCGTGCCTCCTGAACCTCGATGGGGTAGGGCTCGGGCCGCCGCACGGGCCGGTCGAGCCCGTGCGCGTGGGCGGTTCGGGGAGGGGAATGAACGTCCTCGCCGACCGCGAGTGGCTGACTCTCAGTCAACGGCCGTGCACGCAGCAGCAGAAGCTGCCAGGGTGTAGGCCAGTCGTCGGCCAGTTGTCGGCCACTGTCGGCCAGGGAGAGGGGTGCCGTGTCAGCGGATACCGCACCGATCGGGACGCTGATCAGAGATGCCAGG
The DNA here is from genome assembly GCF_044753005.1 of Kitasatospora sp. NPDC088548. Taxonomy (NCBI): domain Bacteria; kingdom Bacillati; phylum Actinomycetota; class Actinomycetes; order Kitasatosporales; family Streptomycetaceae; genus Kitasatospora; species Kitasatospora sp. NPDC088548. The sequence continues at coordinate 421,041 of NZ_JBIVMI010000002.1, read as the reverse complement.
AAGAAGAAGGGCTGGTCGCAGCCCCGGCTCGGCCGGGAACTCGGCAAGGCCGAGGGCAAGGGGGCCGACGGGCCGGGGCGTGATCAGGTGTCGCGGTGGGAACTCGGTGGACGTGTCCCGAAGTACTGGCTGCCGTACCTGATCGAGGTTCTGGACCTGCGGCCACCAGATCCGGGCGGCAGTTCGCCAACCGGTCCGGAAGATCCGGTGTCGGGCGATACCGTGGATTCCGTCATCGAGCTGAGCCGGAGGGACGTGGTGGATCGCCGGGGATTCGTGGCCGCCTCCAGTGCGTACGCGCTAGCGGCCCTGGGGCTGCCCGATCCGGAGAGCCTTCTCCGCCGTGTCCGCCTGAAGGCCGGAGGGAAAGTCCAGGTCGGCCGGGGCGAAGTCGCGGCCGTCCGCCAGATGACCAAGTCCCTCGGCGACGCGGCGGCCGAACTCGGCGGCGGACACGCCCGCCACCTCGCCGTCCGCTACCTCCACGAGGACGTCTCCAAGTGGCTGGACGGCACGTGGACCGAAGCCGTCGGCCGCGAATTGTTCGCCGTGACCGCCCAACTCGTCCACCTGGCCGGCTGGATGGCCCAGGACGAGGGCAACCAGGACGCCGCCCAGCAGTACTACGCGCACTCCTTCCGGCTGGCCTCCGAGGCCGGCGACGCCGAACTCGCCGCCACCGCCCTGCGTGGCCTGGCAGTCCAGGCCATCGACCTCGGCTTCCGCGCGACCGCCGTGCGGATAGCCGAGGACTGCGTCAACCAGGCCAAGAACCTGGACGACCCCCGCGCGGTGGCGTACTACCAGGCCACCTTGGCCAACGCCGCAGCCCTGGACGGCGACCGGCCGACCGCCACCCGATCCCTCACCACCTCGCAGACGTCCATCGAACGCGCCCCCGGCGCCCCCGGCGACTCGTGGGCCTCGCACTACAGCATCGGCCGGTGGGCCCACGAGGCCGGCATGATCCTGGCTCAGCTCGGTGACTTCACGAGCGCACAGGACCACCTGCACCACGCGCTCGACATCCACGGCCTCGACCGTCGGCGCACCCGCGCCATCGTCCTGGCCGACCTCGGCACCGTCCGGCTCCGCCAGGACGACGTGGACGGCGCCCTCGCCTCCTGGACCGACTTCCTCGACTGCGCGGACGGCATCCGCTCCATCAAGGTGCGGGACGCCATCCACGACATGCGAGCCCGCCTGTACCGGCTGCGTGACGTCCCCGGCGTCGAGGAACTGGACGAACGAGCGTCAGCCCTCGAATAGAGAAGACACACGGCAGAGGACCTGACCGAGCGGTACGGGCCACTCGCAGGCAGCGGAAGTGCAGACGAAGGGGGTCACTGACTTCCTTGCCCTACAGATATCCAGCCGTTGCGACAACCGATGGTAGGCCGAGGTTCACACCGCTGGGTAGGGCCGCCAAGGGCAGTGTGCTCGTGGTGCTGAACGGGTCGGTCTTCGAAGAACGTGGCCGCGTCTCCTGGCGGGGCGGTGAAGTACGGCACCGTCTCGACCTCGGATCCGCACTCCTCGCAGACCCGGGTCCCGACTGTCTGGTCAGCGCACCCACCCGTCAGGGCCGGGACGCAGCGTCATGTAGCCGTCCACGGGCCCGAAGCCGAGGTCGCGGTAGAGCGGGGCGCCGGCCTCGGTGGCGCGCAGCTCGATCGAGCCGCAGCCGGCGTCCTGGAGCGCCTCGACCAGGGCGGTGGTGACGGCACGGGCGTGGCCGCGCCGCCGGTGCGCGGGGTCCGTGGCCACCGTGTGGATCCGGCCCCAGCGGCCGGTGGGAAAGGCCGGGCCGAGGTAGCCGCGGTAGATGATGCCGATGGCGCACGCCGCGAGCCCGCCGTCGGTGGGGACGACGTAGGCGAGCAGGTTCGGGTCGCTGCCGAGGCGGGCGCGCATGTCGTCACGGAAGGTCGAGCGCCACTCGTCGGTGGGCTGGGCGCCGTCCAGGACGGCGACGCGCAGGCGCAGCAGTTCGTCGGCGTCCTCGGGCCGGGCCGGACGGGCGGTGGTGGCGGTCATCGGCTGGTCTCCTTCGCACGGGGGTCGGGGTCGGGGTCGGTGGTGAGGAGGAGGCGGATCCGGCGGGCAGGACGGCGGCGCTCAGGAGCACGCCGGCTCCGCTTCCCCCTGCGGCCACGCGTCGCGGTCGCGGCGGTGGTCGAACTCCTCGGCCTCGGCGGCCAGGACGTCGAAGTGGGGGAGCGGGGCCCAGAGGCTTCGTTCGCCGATGACGTAGAGGCGGCGCTTGGCGCGGCTGGCGGCGACGTTGAGCAGGTGCGGGGTGCCGGCGGCCCACGCGCGGGCGCCGGGCCGGCCTCCGCCGAGTACGAGGATGACCACGTCGGCCTCCTTGCCCTGGGCCTTGTGGACGGTGGCGCAGCGTTCGTCGAGGAGATCAGGGGACCAGCCGGTGCGCTCGCGGCAGATCTTCCTGCACTCGTCGACGAGGGCGCGGAACGGGGCGATGATGCGCAGGCGTTCGAGGTCGACGCCGTGCTGGTGGAGGCGGTCGAGGACGAAGGTGAAGGCGCGGCGGTCGCGTTCGCCCCAGGGGGCGTCGGGTGGGCGGTTGGGGTCGTCGGTGTTGAGCCAGCGGCTGGGCAGCAGGCCGTCGCGGGCGGTGTCGGGGAAGGGCCTGGGGTGGGTGCCGTAGACCATGAGGCCGCCGTACGCGACCTCGTTGCTGACGGTGAACATCGGTTCTTCGCAGCGGCGGTGGACACGCAGGGGCGAGCCGACCCAGACGTACTCGTCGTCACCGCCGGGGGAGGGCAGGTAGGTGCCGTAGCGGTTGACACGGTCGGCGACGGCCTGCGCGGAGGTGGCGGAGGGCAGCCACTCCTCGTCCACTCCGTAGGCGCGCAGCAGGCGGCGCTGGAGGCTGGTGGGCATGGTGACGACGGGTTCGAGCTGGAGAGGGTCGCCGACCAGGACGGCGCGGCGGGCCCGCCACAGGGCGCCGACGGCGGCCTGCGGGGTGGCCTGGCCGGCCTCGTCGACGAGGACCCAGCCGACCGAGCCCTGTCCGAGGCGGGCGAACATGCTGCCGATGGAGGAGAAGGTGGTGGAGACCACCGGCACGAGGAGGAAGAGGGTCTGCCAGGCGTGCTGGACCTCCTCGTCGGGGACGGGGCCGTTGGTGCCGGCCATCAGCTCCATCAGGACCTGGAGGTTGCCGCGGACCTTCTTGGCGGTGCCCGCGACGAGGGCGCGGTGCAGGTCGAGGGCGCGCAGGAACAGATCGCTGCGGGCGGTGGACCAGGCCTCGTCGGACCAGGGTGAGCCGAGTTCCTGGTCGCGCTCGTCGAGGTGGAGCCAGCCGAGCGGCAGGGCGGGCAGCGTGCTGGCGGCCTCCCGCAACTGGTGGTGGAGGGCGTCGAGTTCGGCGACGGCGGAGTCGAGGTCGCGCCGGGCGGTGGCCGTCGCGTCCCGGGCGCGCCGGAGTGCGTCGTCGGCCGCGTCCTCCTCGGCGCGGGCCGCGTCCTCGCGGGCCTGGGCGGCGGCGACGGCGGAGGCGGCCTCGGCCACCGCGCCGCCGCTGCGGGCGTGGAGGTCGGCGGCCAGGGCCTCGGTGCGTACGGCGGCGGCGACCTGCGCCATGGCGCTGTCCAGGTCGGTGCGCTGCTGGACGAGCAGGTGCAGGATCTCGGCCTGGGTGCGGTCGCGGTGCTGTTCGGCGGCCTGCCGGTCGGCGGAGGTCTGCAGCAGGCGGCGCAGTCCGCCGCGCACGCCCCGTTCGGTGGTCGGGGGCGCCTCGTGACGGGCGGTCAGCGTGTCCACGTACTGCCGGTGGTGTGCGGCCAGTTCGCGGGCGGCCGACAGGTCCGCGCGGGCGGTGGCCAGCTGCCGGCGGGTCTGGGGAACGCCTTCGCCGGCCAGCCGGTGTGCCGTCTCGGCTGCCCGGGTGGCGGCCTGGGCGGTGGCGGTCGCCGCGGTGGCGGTGTCGAGGCGGGCCGCGGCGGCGACCGCCCGCTCGTCGGCGCGGTGGACGTCGGCTCGCAGTGTCTCGATCCGCTGTCCGGCCCGCGGTGACTCGACGCCCTCCAACCTGGCGGCCAGTCGGCGGCGTTGCTCGCGCAGGCGCTCGACCTCGGCCTGCGCGGCGCGGAAGTCGGCGACGGCCTGCGTCCAGGACGGCACCGGCCGGGCCGGACCGGCCGGTGGGGCGGTGCTCGGGCCGGCGGAGCCCTCGGCCCGGCCGCGGGCCGGGGCCGGGGTGCGGGGCGGGATCCAGTCACTCAGGAGGGCCTGCATGCCGCGCAGCGCGGGGAGCCCCGCGGCGGTGCGGGCGACGGCCTCCTTCTCGGGCAGCCGCCCCCACCAGAAGCGCTCCCCGAACTCCCTGCGGTTGGCCTTGTTACCGAGTACGGCCGCGACGAGCCCCCACGCGGGCGCGCCCCCGAGGAGCGCGGAGGCGAGGTCGGCAAAGTGGTCCGGGTCGTCGTGCCAGTGTTCGTCGAGCGCGTCGAGGCCGGGGAGTTCGGCGGTGATGTTCTCCACCGCGCCGTTGTTGGAGGAGGTGACCACGATCTCGAAGCCGGTCAGCCGCGGGTCGAGCCCGGAGACGAAGCGCGCGTGAGCGCCCTGGCGGTCCTTGCCCTGCCACGGTCGGCCGGTGAACGCCTGTGCGGGCCGGTCGAAGTCGGCCATCGCCGCGGCCCGTTCGACCACGAGTGCGGCGACCAGATCGCGCAGCATCGTCGTCTTGCCCGTTCCCGGCGGGCCGTTGACCGAGAACAGCCCGCCGTCGGTGCCCGCCCGGTCGGCCAGCATGCGGTCGACCGCGAACTGCTGGCTCAGCGCGAGGGGGAACCGCGCCGGTGCCGGCCACCGGCCGGCCGGCACCAGGTCCGGAGCGACACCGGCCAGGACGACCTCGCGGTCCTGCCGGACATCCGTCCTCGCGCCGGTGTCGATGGCGCCGTGCTCGGTCAGGTAGGCGTCCAGGGCCGGGCCGAGGCCCTCGCCGGCGGCCGCGCGCACCCGGGCGAGGTCCGGCGGAAGCAGGCTGTTGAGGAACGGCTGGGCGGCGGTGACCTTGGTCCTCGGATCGCGCGGGCGGTGAACCAGCAGGCTGCGCACCCGGACGACCCTCGGCCGCAGGTGCTCCTGGACACCGCACAGGTCGGCGATCTGCGCGGTCAGGGCCACCAGGTCGGCGAACGCGACCGGGCGCGGACCGGCATCGGCCTCGCGGCCGGGCACCGCAGCCACGTCCGCCGGGTCGGTGGGCGATGCCTCGGAGGCGGCGTCCGGGCCGCTGTCGGCTTCGGCCGCGCGGCCCTCCTCCACGGTGCCGCGAGCGGAGTGGCGGGCCGCAGCCCAGTCGGCGGCGCGACGTACCAGGGGCTCCGTCGCACCCTGCAACGCGACGCCGGCGATCTCGCCGAACAGCGCGCCGACCGCGGCCACCGCGGCGCCGCCCAGAATTTCGGCGAGCAGCTGCTGCCAGCCGCGAGTACCGGCCACGGGTTCCGGTGCCGCCGTCCCATCGGGCCGCCGGACCGCTTCCCGGACCGTGGATCCGGGCGATCGGGGGGAAGTGGCGTACGGGTTCGCGGCAGCGGTCAGCTCGCCGACCGCCACGGCGAACGCCTCGCTCAGTTCCTCGAAGCCGTCCAGCCACCCGGGAACGGACGGGCCCGGGTCGAACAGCCGCCCCGCCGCCCAGCCGCACGCGGAGACCACGGACGTGTCCTCGATCGGGCGCCCCTGGTCGTCCAGGACGAGCGCGAACATCGCGCTCTGACCGGACAGCACCAGCTCCTCCTGCGGCACCCCCGGATCCGGGTCGGTGCCCTCGGGCAGCACCGCGATCATCGCCTGGCGCAACAGCTCCAGGTCGAAGACCCCGCCGTACACCTCGTGGCGCCACACCTTCCCGTACGGCGCCCGGTCTGCGGCCGTCACCGGATGGTCCGGCGCCCACGGCAGCGGCGGCAGTGCCTGGCCCGCCGTCGGCGTCAGATCCACGACGTGCTTGTCCGCGGTGCCGGCCCGGCCCGCGCGGCGCCGGCTCGCCGCCGGGATGGTCGGCGGGCTGAACAGCTCGACGGCCCGCCAGCATTCCAGCAGAGCCTCCTGGCGCCGGCCCTCCCCATGTGCGGTCCGCACCCACTGCCCCCGTGTCGAACGTGCGGCGCACGGCCGCTTTCTGTGCTGATCAGCTGTCCGCAGAATCTACCCGACCAGGTCCGGGTGAGCGGAGTGGGTTGCACGGGTGCCTGGCGGGGCGCGGTGCGCACACGGCAGGGCCGGGACTGCGCCCGATCGGTGGATCAGCCCTCGCCCGCTGTCGGGTGGCGTGCCTGCGGCGGGGAGGCGAGCATCGAGACCATGGCCGACCGCGACATCCCCTTGAGTCACGACGCGTTCTACCTGGACGCCACGGCCCGTATGTTCGGGTGGAACGTCACGCGGGAGGCGGACGAGAGTCTGATGATGTCGCTGTTCGAGCGGACGGTGCGGGTGGTCTTCTGGCACGACGGCGGGTTCCGGTACGCGTGGGCCACAGGCCCGGGCAACGAGGCCATGGAACTGGCACTGCCGGAGGTGCTCGACGTGCTGGAGGAGTACGGCAGCGCGACGCCGCCGGCGCCGTAATGGAGGAGGAGGCCTGATCGGCAGCGTGTGTCACCGGGCGTTGCCCCGGATCCTCCGGCGGGCCGCGCCGCACTGGCGCGGGTAGCGTCTTGTCCTGGGGAGCCCGGCAGCGCGAGGAGACTCATGTCCGATGCCATCGTGATCGGCGCGGGCCCCAACGGGCTGGTGGCCGCCAACGTCCTGGCGGACGCCGGCTGGCAGGTCGATGTCCTGGAAGGCCAGGCGGAGCCCGGCGGGGCGGTCCGTAGCGACCGGGGCGTCCACCCCGGCTATGTCCACGACGTGTTCAGCTCCTTCTACCCGCTCGCCATGGCCTCGCCCGCCATCGGAGCACTGGACCTGGAGAAGCACGGTCTGCGCTGGAGCCACGCACCCACCGTCCTGGCCCACCCCCTGCCCGACGGGCGCTGCGCCACGCTGCACCGGGGCGCCGCCGCGACCTGCGCAGGCCTGGAGAGCACGTTCGGCGGGGCGGACGCCGGGGCGTGGCAGCGGCTCTCGCAGCTGTGGGACGAGCTGGACCCCCACCTCCTGCGGACGCTCTTCACTCCTTTTCCGCCGGTCAAGGCCGGTGCGGCGACGGCGGCCCGGATACGGGCGGCGGGCGGTCTGCGGGCGTTGCGCTTCCTGACCCTGCCGGTGCGCCGCCTGGCGCAGGAGGAGTTCACCCAACCGGGTGCCGGTCTGCTGCTCGCCGGGTGCGCGCTGCACGCCGACATGCTGCCCGAGGGCGTCGGCAGCGCGGCCTTCGGCTGGCTGATGGCGATGCTCGGACAGCAGGTCGGCTGGCCCGTCCCGGTGGGCGGCGCCTCCGCCCTGACGGGCGCGCTGGTGCGCCGCCTGGAGTCCCTGGGCGGCAGGGTGCACTGCGGGGCCCCGGTCGTGGAGGTGATCGTGCGCGGCGGCCGCGCGCTGGGAGTGCGTACCGTCGACGGCCGGGCGTACCGGGCCCATCGCGCGGTCCTCGCGGACGTGCCCGCCCCCGCCCTCTACGGTTCACTCGTGGGGTGGGAGCACCTGCCGCCCCGGACGGCGGAGGACCTGCGCCGCTTCCAGTGGGATTTCTCCACCCTCAAGGTCGACTGGGCTCTGGACGGCGCGATCCCCTGGGCCGCACCAGCGGCGGCGGACGCGGGAACCGTGCACCTGGGCGCCGACCTGGACGAGCTCAGCGACTACGCCCTGCAGCTGACCACCGGGCGGCTCCCGCGCCGCCCGTTCGCCCTCCTGGGGCAGATGACCACCGCTGACCCCGCCCGCTCCCCGGCCGGAACCGAATCGGCCTGGGCCTACACCCACGTCCCGCAGAAGATCAAGGACGATCTGGGCCCCGACGCCATCACCGGACGCTGGGACACCCGCGAGGCACACGCCATGGCGGAGCGCGTCGAGGACCAGGTGGAACGCTTCGCGCCGGGCTTCAAGGACAGGATCGTCGCCCGGCGCATCCTCACCCCGCCGATCCTGCAGTCCCTCAATCCCAGCCTGGTCGGCGGTGCCATCAACGGCGGCACCACCGCCCTGCACCAGCAACTCGTCTTCCGCCCCGTGCCGGGCACCGGCCGGCCCGAGACACCCGTCACCGGGCTCTACCTGGCTTCCTCCTCCGCGCACCCGGGCGGCGGCGTCCACGGCGCCTGCGGAGCCAACGCCGCCCGCGCGGCCCTGCGCTCGCACCGGCTTCTGGCCGGCCGCATTCTCTCACCCGGCCTGGCCGCCGCCCAACGGCTGCTGTCGGGCCCACGCGAGAAACACATCTGACGATCACCGCACCGGCCCCGCCGGGCAGCAGACCGCGTGGCGGGGAACACGGAGGAGGAACCGCATGGCACGGCGCCAGCAATTCATCGAGTGCCCACCGCAGCAGGTGTGGGCCGTCCTGGCGGACGGCCACAGCTACGCCCAGTGGGTCGTCGGCACCCAGCACATCGGCCACGTCGACCCGCGCTGGCCCGCTGTCGGTGCCGTCCTGCGCTACCAGGCCGGCCTCGGACCGTTCAACATCCACGACATGACCGTGGTGAGGATCTGCGAGCCCGGCACCCGCCTGGAACTCGAGGCGAAGGCCCACCCGTTCGGCGCCGCCCGCATCGCCCTCACCCTCATCCCCTGGGGAGACAACACCCTGGTCCTCCTCGACGAGCACCCCCTGACCGGTGCCGGCGCGCGGCTCCAGGGACCGGCCAGCGAACTGCTGCTCCACCTGCGCAACCGCCGGTTGCTCGGCAACCTGGCCCGGGTAGCGGTCGGGGAACAGCATCAGGACACGGCCTCGGGCTCCGCCCCGCACCATTGGTGAGCGCGATCGCCTCTGTCACCGATGACGGGGCGGCGCCGATGACGACACAGCGCCGTTCGCTGACAGGCCTTCTCCGCGACAACGGCACGGCGTGAAGCAGTCGCCTGGTCGGCCGGACAAGTCTTGGCAGCCAAAAGGTAGTTCGGGGCGCCCGGCCGCTTGTTGCCCACCCTGATCGTTCTTCACGCCGGGAAGCCGACCTTCAGGCTCGACGTACCCGTGCATCAGGGCGACCCAGGAGACCCCCGGCGTTATCGTGGAAGGAGTGGCGGGCCCGCGATCGGGGCCATAACTCACGAAAGGCAACCAGCCATGGCTATCGGGAAGAAGGCCGCCCACAAGGCCGAAGCGGTCAAGGGCGGCGCGAAGAAGACCGCCGGTCGCGCGACCGGTGACCGCAAGCTCGAGGCAGAGGGCCGCGGCGACCAGATCAAGGGCAACATCAAACAGGCAGGCGCCAAGATCAAGGACGCCTTCAAGCACTGACCGTCCGGCCGCGGCGGCGCTCGGCCTGTATTCCCGCGCGGCCGCGGCCCGGCGTATCGGACACCCTGGCGGCGCGCCGCCCCACGTCCAGCATGTCCGCCGCCGATCCGATGGCCGCACTGACAGGTCGTCACCTGCGCTACGACCGGCACGACCCCGCGATCCCGGCCAACGGCGATCTGGTCTTCTCCAGGGGCCGCGGGGGCGTGTGTCTTCTGCCGCGTTGCTCAGGTGCTGAGCAGGCGGTTGAAGAACGAGCGGTAGCGCCGGAGCGCGATGCGCAGTTCTTCGGTCGGCACCTCGTCGCCGCGGTGCCATTGGCCTTCGAGGTCCTGCTTGTGTGCGGCGAAGGTGGTGGCGAGTGCCTGCATCGCTTCGGCGACCAGTGTGTCGGCCGCGTGTACGGCGTTGCGCGGGTCGTCGACGAAATCGCTCTGGATCTTCTGCCACCGTGAGCGGAACTCCTCCTGCTCCGCCCCCAACAGGGGTTCGCTCTCGTCGGCGGCTTCCTGGTCTTCGGCGGGCTCGGATGCCCGGGCGTCACCTTTCTCCCGGTCTTCTTTCTCCCGGTCTTCGGCTTTCTCCCGGTCTTCGGCCCGGTCTTCGGCCGTGGACTCCTGCCCGCGGCCCTCCCGCTCGGTGGCGGTGGCTTCCCCGGGGAACGCCGGTGGCGAATCCGCCCAGGAAGTACCGCTCTGTTCGTCGGTGTCCTGTCGGGCGCCGGCCAGGTCCTGCGTGGACAGGCCGCCCTCGCCCGGCTCGGGTGTCTCTTGGCTGCGCATCTCTTCACTTCCGTTTCGGCAGTTACGGTCGGCTGCGGCCGCCGACGGGTGCGCCCTGCCGGCTCAACTCGCCGGTCCAGGGCTCACGTACGGCTGTCCCGCGGCCGGTCGCCGTTGTGGAGCAGTTCCTCGAACAGGGTGCGGTAGTGCACCATCGCGCCCCGCAGCTCTTCCGTGGTCGCCTGGTGGCGGCTGCTGCGGTCGTTGACCTCGTGGGCGGACCGGAAGTGCGTCAGCACGTTCCCGTGTTCGACGGAGAGGTCCTTGAGCTGCTGTTCGTACCCCTCGGTCGGGTATCCGCGTTCGCTCATGAGCGTGGTGACGAGCCGGTCCGCCTCGTGCACCGCGTCGTCGGGCCGATCGACGAACCGTTCCTGCACCCGGGCCCAGTCCTCGGCGTACCGGTCCCGGACGCCTGGTGGCAGCGGCTTGATGTTCAGCGCGTCGTGGCGTGCCTCGCGTTCGCGCAGCTCGCGGTCGGCCGCCAGACGGCCGTCCTTCGCCTCCGCGGTCCGGTCGTACTCCGGCCCGAACCGCTCCCGCAAGTGGCGGCGGCGTGTGACGAACCACGCCACCAGCGCGCACACGATCAGCAGGACCACGACGACACCGATGATGATGAGGGTTCCTGTTGACATTGGGTCCTCCGCTTGTAGCCCACTGAACCCCCAAGACCGCGCCTTCCCTTGACTGCTGATCCGAAACGCGGACAAACCAGGCCGAACTTTCGCCACCTGGCGGCCTCCGAAGACCGGCCCCCGCTGAGGGCGTACGTCTCCGGCCGTCGTGGGGCCGGCGCCCGGCAGCGGTTCGCTCGAATCGCTCGACTTCGTGGAGCGCCATCAGCCCGAGGGCGCCGGTCGGGTCGGCGGCCCGTGGTCCCGGAGCTCGCCGATCACCGCCCAGGCCACCGACACCACCGGCACCGCCACCACCGCGCCCAGGAGGCCGGCCAGGACGGCGCCGCCGGTCACGGACAGGGCCACCGCGACCGGGTGGATCCGGACCGACCAGCTCATGACCAGCGGGTGCAGCAGATGGCCCTCGATCTGGCCGATGACCACGATCAGCCCGAGCACCAGCAGCGCGACCAGCGGACCACGGGCGGCCAGGGCGACCAGCGCGGCGACGGCCAGCGCGATGGGGGAGCCGATCAGCGGGACGAGCGCCGCGACGAACTCCAGCACCGTCAGCGGCAGTACGAGCGGCACCCGCAGCACGGCCAGGGCGATACCGACCAGCATCGCGTTGGTCGCCGCCACGATCAGCACCCCTCGGGTGTAACCGGCGAAGGTGTGCCACGCGGCGCGCCCCGCCCGGCCCCACACCGGACGCGCCCGGGCGGGGAGCTGGTGCTGCGCCCAGCACCACATCCGGTCGCCGGAGTGGAGGAAGAACACCGAGCAGAACACCGCGAGCGCCAGCCCGGTGAGCAGTTCGACGGCCCGGCTCGCGCCGCTGAGCGCGGTGCTGAGCAGCGCGGAGCGGTGGGCGGCGACGAACTCGCCGATCTTGGCCCGCAGGCCGGTGACGGTGCCGGGCCGCAGGTGGAAGGGGGCACCGGTGAGCCAGTGGTCGATCCGGCCGAGGCCGCCGCGCAGTTCGGTGCCCAGCCGGCTCCAGTCACCGGCGACGGTCGTCCCCACCAGGGTGAGAACGCCGGCCACGACCACGAGGGCGCAGACGACGGCCAGCAGGACGGCGAGCGGGCGGGGCAGCGTCCGCGCCAGCAGGTCGACGAGCGGCCGCAGGACGGAGGTGATGACCAGCGCCAGGAACACGGCGATGACCGGAAGTTCGAGCTGGGTGAGGACGGAGACGGCCAGATAGGCGGCCACGCCCAGCAGGACCAGCCGCCAGGTGTACCCGGCGGCGGTCCGCAGCCCGGAGGGCACGCGGTCCCCGGAGGGCACGCGGTCCCGGGACGCCGGGGGACGGACCCGGGGCGGGTTCACCCTGGTCCGGCGGCTGCCGGGCGGGCGGGGTCGCCGGGCCGCTCTGACGCCGTTCACTCGCACGGGCGGCCTCCCTGACGTCGGCCGGGTTTCGTCCGGTCCCGTGCGGCTACCCCGGCGGGTGGGCCGGAAACGGTCGCGGCCACGGCGGCGTGGCGACCGCGGCCGGCAGGACCACGAGGCCCACGGCCGGTCACGCCACGTGGTCGCCGGGCAGTCCGGAGTGGGGGCGGTGCGGGGGGGCAGGACGGTCTCTCCTGCGCCCGCGCCCGTGTAGCCGCCGCGGAGCCGGGCAAACGCGGGGCGTGGACGAGGAGCAGGTGGTGAGTCCGGCCCTGCCCGGGACGGCGATCTCCCCGGCCCCGGTCGTCCGCGCGACCCGGCGCGCCGCCCGGCGCACGACGGCCGCAGACCCGCCGCCGGGCACCTCCGACGACGTGGAGTGAGGAGCCCGGCATGAAGCGCCCAGGCGAAGGCCCCGCGCCAAAGGGCTCCGACCGGACCAGGCGGCTCGTGCTGGACGGCGGCGAAGGCGCGGTGCAGCGTTCCCGGGACTTCAGCCGCCGGTCCCTGGTGTCCTGGCATTGGCTGCCCACCTCGGACGCCGGGCAGCTGGCGGTGGCGGGGGACGTCCTGCTGATGGTCTCGGAGCTGGTCACCAACGCGTGCCTGTACGCGCCCGGCGGCCCTCGGGAACTGCGGCTGAGCTGGGACGGCGAGCGGCTGCGGGTGGAGGTTTCGGACGCCAGCCCGGTCCCGCCGCGGCTGCGCCCGTTCGCCGACCCCGGTCGTCCTGGTGGCTACGGTCTGCGGGTGGTGGACCGGTTGGCGCGCGACTGGGGCTGTCTGCCCGAGGGCGAGGGGAAGCTGGTGTGGCTGGAGGTTCCGTCCCCGATGGACCACGGCGCCCGTCGGCGCTGACCCGCTGAGACCCGCTGACCCTCGGGCTCGGCACTACCAGGTCTGCCCCCTCGGTACAGCCAGGTCTGCCCCCGGAGGCCGGCGCGGTCAGGCCTGCGCGGTCAGGTCCGCCCGGGGTGTGGCCTGGGCGGCGGTGCCGGATCGGGGCCCGGGAAGGGGCCGGGATTCGGGAAGGGCGGGATCGGCGGCGGAACCGGGTCGGGGTCCTTGCCCGGCTTCGGCGCAGGGTCGGGGCGGGGGATCGGCTCGGTGTCCGGGCCCGGGGGAGGCGGGATGGTCATCACGGCCGGGACGGTCTTCACGACGGCCTCCTCAACGGCCCAGCGCGTGCGCCAGCTCGCGCTTGTTCATCTTCGAACGGCCCTTGATGTCGCGGTGCTTGGCCTCGTTGTACAACTGCTCGTAGGTCGGGCCCTGGGCCCCCTTGTGCGAGCGCTGCCCACCGCGGCGGCTGGAGGACATGTCCTGGAGGGAACTGCGGCTCGCGGTCTTCGACTCGCCGTGCCGGGCGCGTTCCTTGTTCACCGTCCGGGCGGCGATCTCCTTCGCCCGCTTCTCGCTCTCGCCCCGGTCGAGCGCGCTCTCCTTGATGTGCTCGTACTGGCGCTCCCGCTTGGGGCTGGATCCTCGCGGCATGGCGGTCGCTCCTCTCTCGGCCGAGGTTGTTGCCCGAGCGCGTATACCCGGAGAAAAAGCAACAAACCACCCAAAACATGAATTGGATGTCGTGTGTCGGGTAGAAAAACCCATGACGCGGCCCAGACGCACAGCCGGCCGCGTCAGCACCCCCGCCGGGTGCCACCGGGACCGTCGCTTGAAGACGGGCACAGGTCCTCCGGAAAGCAGCCCGCCGCGCTTGAGCGCGAGCCGCTCGCGGCGTTCGCCCCGATGCCCAGGAGAAAACCACCGTGTTCACCACACTGGAAACCGGTCACTCCACCGACCGGACGGCCGCCCCGCCGTCCGGTCTCCCGCCCGACCTGCCACCGCGTCCGACCGACGCGCAACTGCGTGCGATGGACAAGTCCGAGGCACGCGAACTCAGCGACGCGCTGTTCGAGCGCCTGGCCGGACTCGGCCGCGAGACGCGCGCGTACAGCTACGTGCGCGGCACCATCATCGAACTCAACATGCCGCTGGTGCGTTTCATCGCCGCCCGCTTCCGGTACCGCGCCGAGGACATGGACGACATCCTCCAGGTCGGTACGATCGGTCTGATCAAGGCCGTCGACGGCTACGACCCGCAGCGCGGCGTCGAGTTCGTCACCTACGCCATCCCCACCATCGCGGGCGCGATCAAGCGGTTCTTCCGCGACACCTCCTGGCCGGTCCGGGTCCCGCGCAGCATGCAGGAGCTGTACCTGACCGTCGCCCGCGGCTCCGACCTGCTGGAGCAGGATCTCGGCCGCCTCCCGCACCCCGACGAGATCGCCGAGGGCCTCGACCTGACGGAGGCCCAGGTCATCGAGGGCCTGGTCGCCGGCCGGGTCTACCACCCCGACTCGCTGGACGCGTTGCGTGACCAGGATGCCGACGAAACCGGCAGCGCCCTGCTGGACCGGCTCGGTGACTGCGATCCGGGCATCGAGCTCGCCGAGTTCCGCATCGCCGTGCGCCCGCTGCTCGCCCGACTGCCGCGCCGCGATCAGACCGTGCTCAAGCTCCGCTTCTGGGACGGCTGGACGCAGTCCGAGATCGCCGAGCGGATCGGCGTCTCCCAGATGCACGTCTCCCGGCTGCTCACCGCCACCCTGGTCCGCCTGCGCGAGCAACTGGAGGACCGCGAGGCCCCCGGCTGGACCGACCGGCCCGGCCAGGAGGACTGAGGCGGAGCCGTCGCCGTGGACCGGCCGGGTCGGTCCGGGCGCGACCGGGGGCCGCTCGGCGGCGAGAACGGCGACCGCGAGGAGGCGGGCACGATGGATCAGCAGGACCAGCAGGACCAGACGGCACCGCTCGGAAGCGGGACCGAGACGCGCCGCGACCGCGAGCCGGACGCGCTGCTGCGCAGGTTCGGCCTCGGGTTGCGAAGCCGGGCCTGGGAGGTGATGCGCGGCGTACGGCCCCGTACGGTGCTGGTGCTGGGCCTGCTCTCCCTGGGCCTGCTGATGGGCGGGCTGCGGACCTCCCCGGCGGCCGTGTTCTGGGCGATCACCGGCTGCTGGGCCCTGGCGCTGGGCGTCGGGTTCGCCGTACTGTGCGCCTTCGCCGAGGGCCGCCGGAGCGGGCGGTGAACCGGCTCCCGGGCCCGCGCGGCCCGCTGTCCGAGGCGGTGCTGAGCCTGGTGACCTCCGGCCCGCCGGGCGCGGGCCGGCTCCTCGTGCCGCCCGTCCCGGGCACCGACCCGTGGGGCGAGGACCACCAGCTCGCCCTCCACCTCTGCTACGAACTCCACGACCGCGGCCTGCCCGGCGTCCACCCCGGCTGGGAGTGGGAGCCCGAACTGCTCTCGTTCAGAGGAGAATTGGAACGGCCGTTCCTCGCCGCCGTGCGCGCCGGGGCGGAGCCCGTCCGGCCGCTGCGCCAGGCCCTGGAACGGTTGCTGACGGAGCCCGCCGAGGGGACCGGGCCGTCGCACTTCCTGCTCGCCGAGGGTGCGCGGTGGCACGCGCGCGAGTATCTGGTGCACCGCTCGGTCTACCACCTGAAAGAGGCCGACCCGCAGCTGTGGATGCTGCCGCGGATCCACGGCCCCGCCCAGGCGGTGCTGATGACGGTGGCGTACGACGAGTACGGCGCAGGTCGGCCCGACCGGGCCCACTCACTGCTGTTCGCCCGGATGATGGCCGACTTCGGCCTCGACGCGGAGTACGGGCACTACCTCGGCCTCGTCCCCGCGCCCGCGCTCGCGGTGGTCAACCTGATGACGCTGTTCGGCCTGCACCGCGTGCTGCGCGGCGCCGCCGTCGGACACTTCGCCACTGTCGAGATCACCTCCTCGCCCGGCTCCGCCCGCCTGGCCGCAGCCCTGGAACGCCTCGGCGCAGGGCCGGACGGCACGCTGTTCTACCGCGAGCACGTCGAGGCGGACGCCGTCCACGAGCAACTGGTCCGGCGTGGGGTGATCGATGAACTGATCAGCGCCGAGCCCGGGTTGGAGGACGATATCGCGTTCGGTATCGCGGCCGCCGAAGTCGTCGACGGCCGGTTCGCGGACCACCTGCTCGGCCAGTGGCGGGCCGGCCGCAGCTCGCTTCGCTCATTCCTGCCCGACGGCCGGGGCTGAAGCCCGCCCCGGCCGGGCGCGGCGCCGGTGGCTGGTGTCGCAGAACGGATAGCGACGGCTGCGCCGGCAGGCGCACAGTGCCACCACCGGGCGGTCGGAGACGTGGACCGTCCCGTCCGGCAGGACAACCTCCACCGGGCCCTCGACCAGCAGCGGCCCGCCCGGCACGACGGTCACCCGGGTCGCGGCCCGGTCAGCGCTCCCGGACACCGCGCACCACCACCAGTTCCTCCTCGCGCTCGCCGGGCCGGATCAGCCCCCGCCGCTCGAACAGTCCGGCGCGCGCCGTCATCACCGGCCCGAAAGGCTGCCTGCGACGGGTCGCCACCGCCACCCGTAGCCCGGCCGACCGCAGCGTGGCCAGTGTCGCCGGGACATCGGCCAGCGAGGACTGCACCAGCAGTAACACCCCGCCCCTGGCCAGCAGTTGCGGCGCCTCCCGGCAGATCCGGTCCAGCAGCAGCCGCCCGTCCGCCCCGGCGTCCCAGGCCAGCGTGCGCCTGGGGCGGGGCCGCGCCACGTCTTCGCAGGTGGGGACGTACGGCGGGTTGGCGGTGATCAGGTCGAAGCGCTGTCCGGCGACCGGGGCCGCCAGGTCGCCCCGGAGCAGGCGCACCCTGCGGCGGTTCAGCCTCGCGTTCAGCCAGGCGGTCGCCACCGCCCGGGCGGAGAGGTCCACGGCGGTGACCCGCGCGCCGGACCCGGCGGCGGCGAGGGCCACCACACCGGTCCCGGTGCCGAGGTCCAGCACCCGGCTGGCGGCGTCCAGCGACTCCTGGCGCAGGCAGGAGAGCAGGAGCTCGGTGTCGCCCTGGGGCGGGTAGACGCCCGGTGGTCTGATCAACAGCATGCCGGGCGGCTGCCCAGGTCGGCGGCGCCTACACCTCGGACGCCGACCTGCGCCGTGCCGTGGCTGCCGCGACGGTCCGCGGCCTGCCGGCGCGCGTCCGGGCAACTCCCTCACTCACCGTTGACCTCGTAGCGCATTTCGTGTCAAGGAATGCGCGAATTCCACTTCATGTCTTGTTCAGCGTGATCGTCCTATCCTGAAGAGGTGGAAGAGCAGCAGGCGGTCGGGCGTCAGTGGACGTTTCTGACCAACCACGCGCGCGTCCTGGTGCAGATCGCCCGGGACCCGGGCATCAGGGTGCGGGACATCGCGGCCCGCTGCCTGCTGACCGAGCGAGCGGTCCAGCGGATCATCGCCGACCTCGAAGCGGCGGGCTATCTCAGCCACCACCGCGTCGGACGCGCCAACATCTACCGCGTCATCGACGGCAAACAGCTGCGCCACCCCGCCGACAGCGGCCCGACGCTGGCGGAACTGCTGGCTGTCCTGCTGCGCTGACCGTCGGCCTCGGCCGCGCCCGGGCCCTCGCCCTTCCGCGGCAGGGGCGTGTGTTTCCGGCTGCCCGTTCGGGAAACACGCCGGATGACAACACCTTGCCCGGAGCGGAGCACCATGACAGGGAATCCTTCCCGCACGGGAGCGCGGCCGTGACCGGCCCCGGCGTGTTCAGGTTCGGCGTCGAGGAGGAGTTCCTGCTGGTCGATCCGGCCACGCGGCTCACCGTTCCCCGAGCCCACCGCGTAGTGCCGGGGGCCGCCCGAACACTGGGCGGCCGGGCCCAGCACGAGTTCCTGGCCACCCAGGTCGAGGTGTGCACCCGCCCCGTCGTGACGGCCGCCGACCTGTGCAGGGAACTGGCGGCGGCACGCCATGCGATGGCCGCCGCGGCGGAGGACACCGGGTGCCTGCTGGTGGCCTCCGGTACCGCCGTGCTGCCCAGCCACCACCCGCTGCCGCTCACGCCGACGGACCGCTACCGGCGCGTCGCCGACCACGTGGGCCGGATCGCCGACCAGCGGGGCGGCGAACTCTGCGGCTGCCACGTCCACCTCGGTGACCTCAGCCGGTCCGAGGCCCTCGCGCTCAGCGCGCACCTGCGCCCCTGGCTGCCGGTCCTGCAGGCGCTCTGTGTCAACTCGCCGTTCTGCGAGGGCCGGGACGGCGGTGCCGCGAGCAGCCGGGCCGGCCACTACGAGGCGTGGCCGACCTGCGGACCCGCCCCGGTCCTGGATCCGAGAGAGTACGAGGAGACGATGCGGCGGCTGATCGCCCACCGCGTGATCCTCGACCGGAAGATGGTCTACTGGTACGCCCGGCCGTCGGAACACCTGCCGACCCTGGAGGTGCGGATCGCCGACACCAACGCGGATGCGGGCGTCCCGCTCCTGCTGGCCGTCCTGCTGCGCGGCCTCGCCCAGGTGCTCCTTGCCGCGCACCGCGACGGTGCCCCACCCCCGCGCATGGCCCCGGCGGTTCTGCGGGACGCCCACCGGCGAGCCGCACTCGGCGGTCTCGCCGCCGTCGGTACGGACCCGTCCACCGGACTCCGCCGACCCGTGTCCGGGCTGGTCGACGAGGTGCTCGAACTGGCCGCTCCCGGCCTGGCGAGGGCAGGGGACCTGGAACTCGCCCGCATTCTCCTCCACCGCCAGCTGACCTGCGGCACGGGCGCCGACCGGCAGCGGGCCGTGTTCGCCCGCCGCCGCTCGCTGACGGATGTCGTCGACCACCTCGCCCGCCTCACCGCGGGCCCGGGGATCGCGCCGCTTCCGGTCCTCGCGTCCGGCGGCACCACGTCCTCCCGCCGAGCCGGCGGCACCGCCGCCCCGTTCTGACAGCCAAGGGCGGGGAGGGGGCGGAGGCCCGATCGACCGGCCTCCGAGTCCGCCCGTTCTGTGGACGATCCTTGCCGCAAACATCTTGAGCGTGAACGTTTCTGACTGTCTGTCACTTGACTTTGCGCTTCGGCTGCAGTCGCCTGAGCCAGGTCTGGCGCAGCACGGTGCGATGGGGTGGGGGGAGACGTGCGCGAGGGCGTGATGGTCGCGGGCCGCCTCGATGGAGTGCCCTGCCCGTGAGGCGGTGTCCGACTCCGCTCCGCCTCGGAGCTGATCCCGGGGCGGGGTCTGCGGTGGCCGGGCCCGGCAGGCGGCTCTTCGCCCGTAATTCGCCCGCATTTGTCGTGCCCGTGGCAGGAGCGGCCCAAAGTGGCCCTTTCTTCCGCAGGCGTATGCATGGCAGGCGAAGCGTGGACAAATCAACCGGGGGAATCGGGTGGGGGCGAGGGCTTCCGGGCGCGAGCCCGGGCGAAGGTGGTGCGTCAACGTCGTTCTCCCGGTGGGTATTCGGCCGGGCGGCGGCCTTCGCGGTGCGGGTGGGAATCGCGAGGCGCGTGGCCGCCCTCCCCTGCCGTCCCGTGCCTGGTTCCGGGGGCGGGCCCTGCGGTGGCAGGGTCGTTCGGGCCGTGACCTCCTCGGTGGAGCCGCCCGGAGATGTGCCGGAGGCAAGAGCGACACTTGCCGCAGATCGGTCGCCGGCCCGGCCGCCCCTGAATTCGGTTGAGACCTTGGCGATATGAGGTCGTTACGAATAACGGGCAATGGGCGAGTCAAAGATGCGTATGATCGCCTACTGTGCGCCAGCGGCCTTGGCGTTATTAATGCGGCATCCAGTTGACCTGCGGGATTCTCAATGAATGCGATGATTCTTCGGCGATGTTCCGCTGCTGCCCGGCTTCCGCATGGGCATGCCGGATTCTGCGGGCTGTAGCCACCGGGATTGTCCGGGGACCGATCCGGGCGACCCGCCGGGGTCCGTACCCCGGCGAACTCCGCAGGACGGACCGCCGGGTGGTTGGCCCGACCGCCGCAGGACCACCCCGCCCCGTCCCGTCGAGGCGTACCACCCACCGCCCGACGGGCGAACCCGTTGACACACCGGCCCTGACACGGCATCTCCGGGCGCTGCCCCGGATTGGCCGACGTTCTCTCTCGGAGTCCCCCATGCCCAGTACCCACGTGGCCGCCATCCTTCGGAAGCGCCTGCTCGGAATCGTCGGCGCCAAGGCGCCTCAGCCTCCCGCTCCCGTCCCCGCCCAACCCGCGCCGCCCGCCGCACCCGTCGCGCCCGCCGAACCCGCCCCCGACCCGCTGGCCGAACGGGAGGCGCAGCTGGCCGAGGAGCTGTCCACCGTGGTGCGCCACGGCGATCGCCTGGCGTACCCGGGTGGCGACTACTGGCCGGCGCAGGCCTGGGACGAGAACCTGGAGGAGGCCGCCGCCGCGCTGCGGGCCGCCGGCCTGGCCTTCGCGCTCGTGCCGGACCCCGAGTTCCGGCACCGCCTGGCCATCCGCCCCGGCGACCGGGCCGCGGTACTCGACGCCTGCGCGACCGCCTTCGCCGGTCAGGCCGTCTACGCGGATCTGCTGGAGCACGGCAGGACGCTGCGCACCGTCCTGGCGGAACAACTTCCCGTGGCCGTCGCACAGTTCGAGGCGCCGGCCGACGAGTTGCCGACGGAGCGCGGCGCACAGGACGAGCGCGACGCGGAGGACCCGGCGGAGCAGGAGCAGGAGCAGGAGCAGGAGCAGGTTCGGGACCGGGTCAAGGGCATCCGTCTCTACCGTCCCCGCCTCACGCAGGGACCGCAGTACTACGGCGCCGACTACGGCTGTGACCTGGAGTTCTGGGACTCCGCCGAGCCCGGTCCCGGAGCGATCGCCTCCATCGCGGAAACGAGCTTCGGCTGGTGGCTCCCCTCCTTGGAGGCGACGGCCGACCTGCGGATACGTGGCCGAAACTACCCGGTGCTGGACGCCCTGGCCGCGACCTTCCCCGACGACGTCGGCTTCCCCGTCGACGTGGTCATCACCTGGGTCGACGACTCGGACCCCGAATGGCAGCAGCGCCGCACCGCGACCCGCGCCCGCGTCCTCGCGGGCCTCGCGGGCCACGCACCCGACCGGGACGGCACCGAACTGCCCGGAGACGCCGACCACCGCTACCACAACCGGGACGAACTGCGGTACTGCCTGCGGTCGATCGCCGCCCACGCCCCGTGGGTGCGGCACGTCTTCCTCGTCACCGACGACCAGACCCCGGCCTGGCTCGACTCCTCGCAGCCCGGGCTCACCGTCGTCTCCCACCGGGAGCTGTTCGCCGGCACCGACGCCCTGCCCGTGTTCAACTCGCACGCCATCGAAACCCGGCTCCACCTGATTCCCGGCCTCGCCGAGCACTTCCTGTACATCAACGACGACGTGTTCCTCGGCCGGCCCGTGCGCCCGCAGGCGTTCTTCCTCGGCAACGGGCTCTCGAAGATCTTCCGCGACACACGCGTCATCCCGCCGGACGTGAACGACCCGGACGCCGCCGTCCACGACGAGGAGAACCCGGACGACGCCGTCTACGTCGCGGCCCAGAAGAACACCCGCGCCGTCCTGGAGCGGGAGTGCGGACGAACGTACCCGCTGGTCCTCGCCCATGTGCCGCAGCCGCTGCGCCGCAGTGTGATGGACGAGGCCTCCGAGCGGTTCGCGGACGGCCTGGCCGCCACCACCCGGTCCGCGTTCCGCTCCGCCACGGACCTGGCTCCGGTGACCCTCGTCACCAACTTCGCGCACGCCTCCGGTCGCGCGGTCGACGGCCACCTCTACCACGGCTACTTCGCCGCCGACAGCGCCGAAGACCTCGAACGGCTGGACGACTTGACGCGGGAGCGCTGGGCCGACGTGTTCTGTCTGGCGGACGGGGCCCGTCATGCCGTCGGGCCGCAGGAACAGGACCGCGCCGTCCGCGACTTCCTGCAGGAGTACTTCCCCGTGCCGTCCCGCTTCGAGCACCACGGGGCCGACCGTCCCGCGGCACAGCGGGACGGGGCGTTCACCGCGTAGCACCCCGCCCTCCGCCCCCGCCCGCGCGGGTATCACCGCTGTTCAGGTGCCCGGGATCCGCTTGGTAGGCTCTGCGAGCCGCAGGACCGGGAGGGGCATTGAGGAAGCGATCCGTGGGCGCGCTCGCGTTGGTGCTGGCGGTGTTCCCGGTGTGGCACGCGCCCCAGGCGGTGCCCGGGGTGCGCCCCGGCAAGATCGTCCAGATCGTCGCGCACCAGGACGACGACCTGCTGTTCATGAACCCCGATGTGTCGAGCTCGATCCGCCGCGGGTTTCCCGTCGTGACCGTCTTCATCACGGCGGGGGACGCCAACCGCGGTCCGGCCTACGCCAGGGACCGGCAGAGGGGCGTGCGGCGGGCCTACGCGCAGATGGCCGGTGTGCGTGGCTGCGGCGACGACGGCAGCGGCTGCTGGATGAGGGAGGTGTACCGGCCGGTCGAAGGCGGTCCGGCCGTGGAGCGTGACACGCTCAGGAGCGCCACGTACACGCGGGTGGTCTTCCTCAACCTGCCCGAGTGGACCGACCGGGACGCGGCCTACCTCGGCGGCGAGGCACTCGACCGGCTGTGGCGGGACCCGGCTCTCTCCAGCAGCACCCTGGACATGGACGGCGCCGGCGGGGTGTGGCCCCAGCGCTACGACCGGGCGGCCCTGATCGGCGTCCTGAACGGCCTGCTGGCAGCCGAGGAGGCCACGCTGGTCCGGGTCCAGGACCCGGCCCCGGACCCCTCCCTCGCCGCGGACCACGGCGACCACATACGGGCGGCCTGGTTCGGGCAGGCGGCCGTGGACCGTTACTCCGCCACCGGCCGGCGGCGGGTGGTCGTGGAGCACTACCGCGACTACAACACCCGCAACTCGCCCGCCAACCTGGCCTCGGCCGAGAGCGCCGGCAAACACGCCACCTTCGAGGGCGCCTACGCGCCCACCGACGACGAACTGGCCGACGAACTGACCCCGGGCGTCTGCGCGGACCAGAAGCGGTACCGGTGCTGGCAGTCCCGGCAGTACCCGCGCTCACCCCGGTCGACGCAGGTGGTCACCGCCGACCGCGACGGCGCGCTGCACGCCTTCGTCGTGGAGAGCGGCAGGCTCTACGAGTGGTACGAGGACGCGGACAAGGCCTGGCGAGGCCCGAACATGCTCGGGACGCCCGGCGGCCCGCTGGTCGCGGGCCTGTCCGTGGGGCGCGACCAGGACGGCCGGCCGGCGGTCTTCGGCCAGCGTGCGGACACCGGCGAGATCGTCTCCTGCCGTCAGGACGGGACGGGGGGCTGGACGTGGCAGCCGCTCGGCAGCCCGAACGAAATCGCCCAGGCCGCAGGCCCGTTGGGCAATGCCGCGCTTCAGGTCAGCACCCCGGTCGTGGCGTCCAACGGGGACGGGCGGCTCCAGCTCTTCGTGCGCAACCGGGACGGCGGTCTGAGCACCCGCTGGCAGCGGGAGGGCGACGGCGCCTGGAGCGGCTGGGCCGACCTGGGGCAGCACGACCTCCAGGGGCCGCCCACCGCCGTCACCACGCGGGACGGCCGGATCGAGGTGTTCGCGCTCTCCGTCACGGGCGGGCGTTCGACCGTCCGGCACTGGTACCAGCCCGCGCCCGGCGCGCTGCCGGTCATCGACCCCGGCTTTCCCGTGATCGCCCCCACCAGCACCGTCAGCGCGGCGGTGGGCCCCGATGGGCGGCTGGAACTGTACTACCGCAGTATCGATGCCGCCGATCCGCTGGACCAGTACGCGAGTTCCTCCACCGCCGTCCTGACCGAGGCCGCCGAGGGAGGCGCATGGAGCCCGCAGGGCCGCGCGCTCAACGGCACCGCGGACGACGGCGGCAGCGGCGAGGCGGCCATCGCCACCCCGGGACCGGTGGTCGGCCGCCGCACGGTCGTGGCCGTACGCAACCGCGACGGCGCCGTCAGCGTCAGCACCCGCGACGACAGCGGCTCGTTCGGGGCCTGGACCCACCTGGGCGGCTACATCGTCGGTGTCCCCGCCGCGGGCATCGACCGCGACGGCCTGACCGACCTGGTGACCATCGGCATCGACGGGCGGCTCTACGACAACCGGCAGAAGGCGGACGGCTCGTTCGCCGGCTGGCTCCCGATGGGCGACTCCTGACGCGACGTGAGCCGGCCGCGCTGCCGGAGAACACCGGCGCCGCCGGGGAGTTGCCCGCGGCCGCGGCCACCGGTGTGCGACCTGAGGAGGAGGGGAGGATCACCCCTGCGGCTTAGCCGCGGGGAACCTCGTATTTCTACTCTGGACTGATGACGCGCCTCGATGTCTGGCTCCGTGAGCACCCCCTGGCGGTCGACGGCGCCTGGGCGTTCGCCGTGTTCTGCCTCGCCGCGCTCTCCCGGCTCGACGGTCACGGCGCGTGGCAGGGAGGCCTGCGCGCGGAGGACGCCGTCGCCCTGGTCCTGTGCGGCCTGATGGTGGTCCGGCGCCGCCGGCCGGACGCGGTGGTGGCGGGCGCACTGGTGCTCGGCCTCGCCCAGGCGTGTCTGGACATGCACCCGGACGGCGAGGGCATCGCCTACCTGGTCTTCGCGTACACCGGCGCGACCTTCGGCTCGGTGTGGATCTCACGGCTGGCCCTGGTCGGCTGCCTGCTGACCGGCCTGCTCGCCTTTGGCCTGATCACCAGGCACCCGGCGCCCGACCACGCGGTCCTGTGGGCCGTCCTGCTCTCCAGCCCCTTCCTCCTCTGCTGGGCCTGGGGGCGGCTGATCCGCACGCGCCGTGCCTATCTGATCTCGCTGGAGGAGCGGGCGGTGCGGCTGGAGCAGGAACGCGACGCGAACGCCCGGGTGGCCGTGGCGGACGAGCGGGCCAGGATCGCCCGGGAACTGCACGACGTGGTGGCCCACAACGTCTCCCTCATGGCGGTCCAGGCGGGCGGCGCCGCGTGCGTGGTGGAGACCTCCCCGGCGCTGGCCAGGGAGGCGCTGGGCACCATCGCCTCCACCGGCCGGAAGACGCTGGCCGAGATGCGCAGCCTGCTGGGCGTGCTGCGCGCCGCGGGCACGGCCGAGGAGTATGTGCCGCAGCCGCGTGTCGAGGATCTGCCGGAGCTGCTGGAGCAGGTGCGGACCGCCGGTCTGCCGGTGGAGTTCTCCGTCTCCGGGGAGTCGCGCGAGCTGCCGCGCGGGGTCGAACTGGCCGTCTACCGGATCGTCCAGGAGGCGCTGGCCAATGTGCGCAAGCACGGGGGGCCCGACCCCACGGCCCGGGTGACGGTGGATTTCGGCGACCGCAGGCTGGGGGTGCTGATCGAGGACGACGGCCGTGGCGGTACCGGCCGGTCGCTGGCGTGGGGCGCCGGCGGTACGGGGCACGGTCTGATCGGCATGCGTGAGCGGGTGGCCATGGTCGGCGGCAGACTGGAGGTCGGGCCGCGGCCCGGCGGCGGCTTCCGTGTCAGGGTCGTCCTGCCGCTGGCCGCCACCGGGCTTCCGCGCGCCGACTGGTGACACGCCGGCTGGTGACACACGTCGGCTGATGACACGCCGACTGATGACGGTCCGGCGCGACGCCCCGGGTCAGCCGAGCCGGGCGAGGGCCAGGTTGAGGGCGAGGACGTTCACCCTCGGCTCGCCGAGGAACCCGAGGGTGCGGCCCCGGACGTGGGCCTCGACGAGCCGCCGGACCGTGCCGCGGTCCAGGCCGCGGGCCCTCGCCACCCGGTCGACCTGCTCCTGCGCGTAGGCGGGGGAGATGTCCGGGTCGAGGCCGGAGCCGCCGGCGGTCACCGCGTCGGGAGGGACCAGGGCCGCGTCGACACCGTCGAAGACGGCGGTCGCCGCGCGGCGCTCCTGGACGGTCCTGGTCAGGCCCGCGTCGTTCGGACCGAGGTTGGAGGCCCCCGAGGCGGTGGGGTCGTAGCCGGCCGCGCCGGCCGCGGACGGGCGCGGCTGGAACCAGCGCGGGTCCGGCCGGGCCTGCCCGTCGGGGCCGGCGGGGTCCTTCCCCGGCAGGGTGAAGTTCTGGCCGAGCAGGCCGGAGCCGACCACCCGGCCCCGCTCCCTGACCAGCGAGCCGTTGGCCCGGTGCGAGAGGGCGGCCTGCGAGATCCCGACGACGAGCAGCGGGTAGGCCAGACCGCAGAGCACCGTGAAGACCAGCAGGACGCGCAGGCCCGTCAGATGCAGCCGGACCGGGGTCGGCAGGTGCGTGGCCACCGGGGACTCCTTCGCGGGGGCTGGGGGATCGGCTGGGGGCTCGGGGGGCTCGGCGGGGATCCGGGAGGCCGCGGCTAGTAGATGAACCGCACCACCAGGTCGATGAGTTTGATGCCGACGAACGGGAGGATCAGGCCGCCGACCCCGTACACGGCGAGGTTGCGGCGCAGCAGGCCGGAGGCCGACGAGGGCTTGTAGCGCACGCCGCGCAGGGCGAGCGGGATGAGCACGACGATGATCAGGGCGTTGAAGACGATCGCGGAGGTGATCGCCGAGGTCGGGCTGTGCAGGTGCATGATGTTGACCTTGCCCAGGCCGGGGTGGACCGAGGCGAACATGGCCGGGATGATCGCGAAGTACTTGGCGACGTCGTTGGCGATGGAGAAGGTGGTCAGCGCGCCGCGGGTGATCAGCAGTTGCTTGCCGATCTCGACGATGTCGATCAGCTTGGTGGGGCTGGAGTCCAGGTCCACCATGTTCCCGGCCTCCTTCGCGGCCGAGGTGCCGGTGTTCATCGCCACACCGACGTCGGCCTGGGCGAGGGCCGGGGCGTCGTTCGTCCCGTCCCCGGTCATCGCGACCAGCTTCCCGTCGGCCTGCTCCCGCCGGATCAGGGCCATCTTGTCCTCGGGGGTGGCCTCGGCGAGGAAGTCGTCGACGCCCGCCTCCTCCGCGATCGCCCTGGCGGTGAGCGGGTTGTCACCCGTGATCATGACGGTCCTGATGCCCATCGTGCGCAGCTCCTCGAACCGCTCGCGGATGCCGCGCTTGACCACGTCCTTCAGGTGGATGACCCCGAGCACCCGGGCCGGCTCCCCCGGGTGGTGGACCGCCACGACCAACGGCGTACCGCCGGCCGCCGAGATGCCCTCGACGACGGTGCTCACCTCGGGGCCGACGGTGCCGCCGTTCCGCTCCACGAAGGCACTCACCGAGGCCGCCGAGCCCTTGCGGATCCGCCGGGCCGCGCCGTTCCCGGTGAGGTCGACGCCGCTCATCCGGGTCTGCGCGGTGAACCCGATCCAGTCGGCGCGGCCGAGCTCGCCCTGGGTACGGGAGCGCAGGCCGTACTTCTCCTTGGCCAGCACCACGATGGAACGGCCTTCGGGGGTCTCGTCGGCGAGGCTGGACAGCTGCGCCGCGTCGGCGAGTTCGGCCACCCCGCTGCCGCCGACCGGGGTGAAGCCGGCGGCCTGCCGGTTGCCGAAGGTGATCGTTCCGGTCTTGTCGAGCAGCAGGGTGGACACGTCCCCGGCGGCCTCGACGGCGCGGCCGGACATGGCGAGGACGTTGCGCTGCACCAGCCGGTCCATGCCGGCGATGCCGATGGCCGACAGGAGCGCGCCGATGGTGGTCGGGATCAGGGCGACGAGCAGGGCGATCAGGACCACGAGGGGCTGTTCGGCGCCCGCGTAGGCGGCCATCGGCTGCAGGGTCACGACGGCGAGCAGGAAGATGATGGTCAGTGAGGCGAGCAGGATGTCGAGGGCGATCTCGTTGGGCGTCTTCTGCCGGGCGGCGCCTTCCACCAGGGCGATCATGCGGTCGATGAAGGTCCTGCCGGGCTCGGAGGTGATCCTGACGACGATGCGGTCGGAGAGGACCTTGGTGCCGCCGGTGACGGCCGAGCGGTCGCCGCCGGATTCGCGGATCACCGGTGCCGACTCGCCGGTGATGGCGGACTCGTCGACGCTCGCGATTCCCTCGACGACGTCACCGTCGCCCGGGATGATCTGCCCGGCCTCCACGATCACCTGGTCGCCGAGGCCCAGCCGCGCGGCCGGGACCACCTCCTCGGCGGCCACCGCAGCGCCGGGCCGCCAGTCGCCGACGATGCGCCGGGCCACCGTCTCGGTCCTGGTCCGGCGCAGGGTCGCGGCCTGCGCCTTGCCCCGGCCCTCGGCGACGGCCTCGGCCAGGTTGGCGAAGACGACGGTCAGCCAGAGCCAGACGGCGATCACCCAGGCGAAGACACTGGGGTGGCGGATCGCCGAGACGGTGGTCAGCAGCGAGCCGACCTCGACCACGAACATGACCGGATGCCTGACCATCACCCGTGGGTCGAGCTTGCGCAGTGCGTCCGGGAGGGAGGAAACCAGTTGCCGGGGGTCGAGCAGACCACCGGAGACCCGGCGCGCCCCGCGCCCGGCGGGCCCGGCCGCGTCGGCAGGGTCGACGGGGCTGGGCGGAACGGGCGGGTCCATCAGCGGAGTCCTTCCGCGAGCGGTCCGAGCGCCAGGGCGGGGAAGTAGGTGAGGCCGACGACGATCAGCACCACGCCGGAGAGCATGCCGACGAAGAGCGGCCGGTGCGTCGGCAGCGTCCCCGCCGTGGCGGGGACCGGCTGCTGCCGGGCCAGCGAGCCGGCCAGGGCGAGGACGAAGACCATCGGCAGCAGCCGGCCGAACAGCATGGCCAGGCCCAGCGCGGTGTTCCACCAGGTGCTGGTGGCCGTCAGGCCGGCGAAGGCGGAGCCGTTGTTGTTGGCCGCCGAGGTGAAGGCGTAGAGGACCTCGGAGAAGCCGTGCGGGCCGGAGTTGAGGGCGGCGGACCGCACGCCCTCGAACGTCATCGCCGTGCCCGTGCCGATCAGTACGACGGCCGGGGTGGTGAGGAGGTAGAGGGAGGCGAACTTCATCTCCCGGCCGCCGAGCTTCTTGCCCAGGTACTCCGGGGTGCGGCCGACCATCAGCCCGGCGACGAAGACCGTGACGACGGCCAGGACGAGCATCCCGTACAGGCCGGAGCCGGTGCCGCCGGGGGCGATCTCGCCGAGCATCATGTCGAGCAGGGTCAGGCCGCCGCCGAACGGCGAGTACGAGTCGTGGGCGGAGTTGACCGCGCCGGTGGAGGTCAGCGTGGTCGAGGCGGCGAAGAGCGTGGACCCGGCGATGCCGAAGCGGACCTCCTTGCCTTCCATCGCCGCTCCGGCCGCCTGGAGCGCGGTGCCGTGATGCCGCCATTCGAAGACGGTCATCAGGGCCGCGGAGGCGATCCAGAACAGGGCCATCACGGTGACGATGGCATGGCCCTGGCGGCGGTCGCCGACCATCGTCCCGAAGGTGCGCGGCAGCGAGAACGCGATCACCAGCATCAGGTAGAGCTGGAGCCAGTTGGTGAGCGGGCCGGGATTCTCGAAGGGGTGCGCGGAGTTGGCGTTGTAGAAGCCGCCGCCGTTGGTGCCCAGCTCCTTGATGACCTCCTGCGAGGCCACCGGCCCGCCGGGGACCGACTGGGTGTCGCCCGTCAGGGTGGTGATCTGCTGCGCGGCGTGCAGGTTCTCCACCACGCCGCCGGCCACGAAGACGACCGCGAACACGACCGAGACGGGCAGCAGCAGCCGCAGGGTGATCCGGGTGAGGTCCACCCAGAAGTTGCCGACCCGGTCGGTGCGGTCGCGCGCGAAGCCGCGGATCAGCGCGGCCACCACGGCGATGCCCACCGCGGCCGAGAGGAAGTTCTGTACGGCCAGCCCCGCCATCTGCACCAGGTGGCCCATGGTCGACTCACCCGAGTACGACTGCCAGTTCGTGTTGGTGACGAACGACGCCGCCGTGTTGAAGGCGGTGGCCGGGCCCACCGGGGGGAGGCCGAGCGAGAGCCAGAGGTGGTTCTGCAGGCGCTGGAAGGCGTACAGGAAGAGCACCGAAACCGCGGAGAACGCGAGCACGCTGCGCAGATAGGCCGTCCACGACTGGTCCTGGTCACCGTTGACACCGATCAGCCGGTAGACACCCCGTTCCCCGGGCAGGTGTGTCCGGCTGGTCAGGACGTGCGCCAGGTAGTCGCCCACCGGGCGGTGCGACAGACCCAGCGCGGCCACCAGCGCCAGCGCTTGCAGGAGGCCCGCGAGGGTGGGGCTCACCTCAGAACCGGTCCGGGTGGAGCAGCGCCAGGAGCAGGTAGATCACGAGGGCGGTCGCGACGATGAGCCCGACGATGTTATCCGCGGTCACAGCCGTTCCACCGCCTTGGCGATCAGAGCGAGGACGGCGAACACGAGAACCGTGACGCCGACGAAGGCCAGGTCGGTCATGAGGGCTCCACCGGGGCTGTCGGGACCGGGCGCCGAGCGGCTGTCCGATCGGTCCAGTCGATTGTCGGACGGCTGGGGTGACAATCCGTGGTTATCCGCGTCCGTCAGGGTGACGGCGGCCGGCGGGGCGGCGTGCCGGTGGTGCGGGAGCGGCGGGTCCACGGACCGGGCGGTCCGTACCGCCGCCCGCGAACTCACCGCCGCCGCCCGCACGTTCCTCCGGTGAGCCGTCAGGACACCGGTGCCGGTGAACTCGTCGGCCCGGCCTTCGGCACCGACCGGCCTTCACGGCCTGACCGACCGGCCCGCACCGCCGAACCGACCGGCCTTCACCGCCGGCCAGAGCGCAGGAGAACCTCCGATGTCTTCCGAACCGCCGACGCCCGACACCACGCCGCGGAACCCCGACCGCCGACGCGACGACGACCGGGCACTGCCCCGCTGGCTGCCCAGGGCGATGATGCTCGCCCTGCTGCTCGCGGGGGCGTTCCAGCTCGCGAACTGGGCCTTCCATCAGCTCATCGACCTCCTGGTGATGCTGCTGATCTCCTTCTTCCTCTCCCTCGCCATGGAGCCGGCGGTCGACCGGATGGCCGCCCGCGGCATCCGGCGCGGCGTCGGCACGTTCCTCGTCTTCATCGCCCTCGCGGCGGCCATGGCCGGCTTCGTCACCGCACTGGGCACGCTGCTCGTCGACCAGGTGGCCCAGCTGTCCGAGCGGCTGCCCGGCACCCTGCAGAACGGGATCGACTGGATCAACTCGAACTTCCACCAGAGCCTCTCGCTGGACGGCATCCGGAAGAAGTTCTTCGCCGACGGAGCGGTGGAGAAGTACGCGCAGCAACTGGCCGGGAACCTCTGGGGGGTGTCCAGCACGGTGATCGGAGGCCTGTTCCAGGCGTTCACCGTGGGCCTGTTCACGTTCTACTTCACCGCCGAGGGGCCGCGGGTGCGGCGGCTGGTGTGCTCGATGCTGCCGCCCGCCCGGCAGGCCGAGCTCCTGCGGGCCTGGGACATCGCCCTGACCAAGACCGGGGGCTACCTCTACTCCCGGGCCCTGCTGGCGGCCGTCTCGACCCTCGCGCACTGGGTCGCCTTCGAGATCGTCGGGCTGCCCTACGCCGCCGCCCTCGCGGTGTGGGCCGGGGTGGTGTCCCAGTTCGTCCCCACCGTCGGCACCTACATCGCCAACGCGCTGCCCATTCTGGTCGCGTTGACCGGCGAACCGTCCGACGCCCTCTGGGTCCTGGGCTTCGTCCTCGTCTACCAGCAGATCGAGAACTACCTCCTCCACCCCCGGATCACGGCACGGACCGTCGACATCCACGCCGCGATCGCCTTCGCCGCGGTCATCGTCGGCGCCGCCCTGCTCGGGGCCGTCGGCGCGCTCATCGCCATCCCCGCCGCGGCCACGCTCCAGGGTTTCCTCAGCACCTACATGCCCCGCTACGAAGTCGTCGGCGACCTCCGCTTCGACCGGCACCGCCGCCCCCGGCGCCACGGCATACGCGGGCTGCTCTCCAGCGTCGCGAGCCGGTGGCCGGGGCGCTGACGGGGCACTGACGGGGCGTTGACGGCATGTGAGGGCATGTGAGGGTGAATTTCCGTCTCCTTTTTACTTTCTGATGACTTCCTTATGGGACTAACCGCCTTGTTCCAGTGGTGTCAAGTGCGTTGGAATGCGAGGGCTGTCGGGACGCGCGTTCCAGAGGCATCCACGCGTCCGACCCGGATCCGCGTGCACTGGGCCACCGCAGCCTGACGTCGCATCAGACGAAAGGATGTCCATGATCGGCTGGCGGAAATCCCAGCTAGCAATCGCCGTCGCGGTCACCGCCGCGTCCATGTTCCTGGCCGGCGGGGCAGGCGCGAGCGCCGCCCCCGCGCCCGACCCCACGACCGCCCAGGCGGCCGCGGCGGGCGGAACCCCGGTACCGGTGATCGTGATTCTCAAGGACCAGATCGCCGACGCCCCGGCGGACGCCGGGCACCTGGGCGCGCGCAGGCAGAAGGCCGCGTCCGCCCAGGCGCCGCTGCTGGAGCGGGTCAGGGCCGGTGGCGGCACCGGGATCAAGAGTTTCGTGGTCGGAAACGCGTTCTCCGCCACGGTCGGCCCGGCACTGCGGGCGGCGCTCCAGGCCGACCCGGCGGTCGCCTCGGTGGTGGCGGACGGACAGGTCGCCGTCGCCCCGCCGATCGGCGGCAAGGACGCGGACCCCGCGACCGCCCCCGCCGCGAAGGCCCCGAAGTCCGCCGCGGCCGCCCCCGAGGCCGCCCGGGGAGACAAGGCCGGCAAGGGCGGCGCGGGCGGCGAGGAGAACGCGACCAACACGGTCTGTCCGTCCGACCCGGCCCATCCGCTGCTGGAGCCGGAGGCGCTGTACTCCACGCACACGGTCGCGACCGCCGGCTCGCCCGGCGCCCAGGACCTGGCCACCGGCAAGGGCGTGAAGGTGGCCTACATCGCGGACGGACTCGACCCGGACAACCCGGACTTCATCCGG
The DNA here is from genome assembly GCF_044753005.1 of Kitasatospora sp. NPDC088548. Taxonomy (NCBI): domain Bacteria; kingdom Bacillati; phylum Actinomycetota; class Actinomycetes; order Kitasatosporales; family Streptomycetaceae; genus Kitasatospora; species Kitasatospora sp. NPDC088548. The sequence continues at coordinate 388,286 of NZ_JBIVMI010000002.1, read as the reverse complement.
GCCGACGGCTCGCACGCGGTCGTCGACTACCAGGACTTCTCGGGCGAGGGCACGGACGCGCCGACCGGCGGCGCGGAGGCCTTCGGCGACGCCTCGGCGATGATCGCGCAGGGCCGTCAGGTCTACGACGTCGCGCAGTTCGTCAACCCCTCGCACCCGCTGCCGGCCGGCTGCACCATCCGTGTCCGGGGCATCGCCCCCGACGCCTCGCTGGTGGCGCTGCGGGCCGGCGGCGAGATCATGTCGAACTCCTCGATCCTGCAGTCCATCGACTACGCGGTCTCGGTCGCCCACGTCGACGTGCTGAACGAGTCCTTCGGCGGCAACGTCACCCCCGACAGCGGTGCGCGCGACACCATCTCGCTCTTCAACGACCAGGCCGTCGCAGCCGGTGTGACCGTCGCCGTGTCCACCGGCGACGCCGGGATCAGCGGCACCGTCGGCACCCCGTCCACCGACCCGAACGTGATCGCGGTCGGCGCTTCCACCGACAACCAGAACTACCAGCAGACCGGTTACGCGGCGGCCCAGTTCTCCAACGGCACCTGGGACGACAACCGGATCTCCGCGCTGTCCTCGGGCGGTTTCACCCAGGCCGGCCGGACGCTGGACCTGGTCGCCCCCGGTGAGTCGGACTGGGCGCTCTGCTCGCCCGACCTGTCCAAGTACACCGACTGCGCCGGCTTCAGCGGCAACGGCTCCCCGATCCAGTCGTTCGGCGGGACCAGCCAGTCCGCGCCGTTGACCGCCGGTGCCGCGGCCGTGGTCATCCAGGCCTACCGCGACACCCACAAGGGCGCCTCGCCGGCTCCCGCACTGGTGAAGAAGCTCCTCACCGGCACCGCCCAGGACCTGGGCCTGCCGGCCGAGGAGCAGGGCGCGGGCCTGCTGAACGTCCGCGCGGCCGTGGAGGCCGCCCGGGGCTACCAGAACGGCTCCGGCGCCCAGGACGGCAACACCGTCGTGGTGACCTCCGGCCAGGTCGACATCGCCGGCACCCCGGGCTCGGCCCACACCGCCGACATCACGGTCACCAACACCGGCGCCACCCCGCAGACGGTCAGCGGCGCCACCCGCAGCTTCGCCCCGCTCTCCGACGCCCAGCAGAGCATCCGGCTGAGCTCCTCCTCCGACCAGACCTTCAAGTACGCCACCAACGGCGCCACCTGGGTCCAGCAGCAGGTCAGGTTCAGCGTTCCGGCCGGCGCCGACCGCCTCGCGGCGTCGATCGCCTGGCAGGGGGCGGCCAGTCCGGTCGGCAACGGCCCGGTGGTCCGGCTGACGCTGCTCGACCCGTCCGGCCGGTTCGAGACCAACACCCGCCCGCAGGGCGGTGCCACCGTGGCCGACTTCGGCCTGGTGGACGTCCCGCACCCGGTGGCCGGCGACTGGACCGCGATCCTGTACACCCCGGCCGGCAAGAGCGGCTACACCGGCCAGGTCCTGCTGGACACCGCCACCCAGCGCGCGGTGCCGGCGGGCGCCGTGAGCCCGCAGGTGGCCGAGCTGGCGCCGGGCGCCAGCAAGACCCTGCACGTCCGGCTCACCACCCCGCAGACCGGCGGCGACTCCAGCGAGTCGGTCACCGTCTCCAGCTCCAACGGCCGCACCACCAGCGTGCCGGTGGTGCTGCGCAGCCTGGTGGCGATCGGCCAGGGCACCGGCGGTTTCACCGGCACCATCACCGGCGGCAACGCCCGCAGCGCCTCGCCCACGCAGACCTTCGGCTACGCCTTCGACGTCCCGAAGGGCCAGCACGACCTGCGGGTCGGCGTGACGGTCGCCAAGGACCCGAACCTGCTCCTGCAGGGCGTCCTGGTCAGCCCGAACGGCACGCCGGTCGACGCCGAGGGCAACGCGGTCCTCGACGCGCGGGGCAACCTCACCGGCACCACCGCCGGGGTCTCCGCCACCACGGTCGACCCGGCCGCGGGCCGCTGGCGGTTCGTCCTGGTCGTGCTCGGCCCGGTCAGCGGTGCGCAGGTCAGCCAGGAGTTCACCGGCACGGTCGGCCTCAACCTCGACCGCGCCACCGCCGCCGGTCTGCCGAACGACCCGCGTACCAGGCTGGCGGCCGGCAAACCGGTGACGGTGGCGGTGGACTACACCAACAACACCGTCGCCACCCAGCAGGTCGCCGCGGACGCCCGGCTCGACGGCCGGGTCGACCTGCCGCTGGTGCCGCAGGGCAGCTCGGCGACGGTCGGCCTGCCGCTGACCACCGACGCGACCACCCCGTCCTTCCTGGTCCCGCCGGGCACCGACCGGCTGACCGCCGTGTCGGCCTCCTCCGTCCCGGCCCACCTGGAGATCAGCGCCGTCACCGGCTCGCCCGACCTGTTCGGTGATCTGAAGAAGGCCCAGAACAGCTCGACGATCTCGGCCGCGACCGCCGCCGGCAGCCCCGCGCAGCCGGTCGTCCCGGGCAGGTGGACCACCTTCGTGCAGCAGATCGGCCCGTTCGGCACCTCCGGCGCCCCGGCCGGTACGGCCACCGTCACCGCGAGCGCGCACACCCGGGCGTTCGACCCGGCGCTGACCTCCAGCACCGGCGACCCGTTCGCCGCCGCGGTCGACGCCGCGGCCCCCGCCGCCACCCCCGTGACCGTCCAGCCGGGCGCCACGGGCACGTTGCGGGTCACCCTCACCCCGACCGGCCCGAAGGGCGGTACCGTGCACGGCGTGCTGTACCTGGTCTCCGGACCGACCGGTCTGGCCACCGCCAACAACTCGCTCGGCACCACCGGTTCGGTGCTGGCGGCGATCCCGTACAGCTACACGGTGAACTGACACCACGCCACAACGGCCGAGGCCGCCCCGGCTGCCGGGGCGGCCTCTCGGCGGTCAGAAACGCGGCTCGTCGGGCCGCGGCGGCACGGCCTCGACCGGGTCGAGCGTGATCAGGCTCCGGGGGGCGACCTCGCGCAGCTCCGGCAGGAAGCCGCGGATCCGCTCCTCGCTGTCCACGATCACGACGGCGACCGGGAGGTCCTCGGTCAGGTCCAGGAGCCGGGAGGTGTGAATGAGCGAGCCCGCGCCGAACCCCTCGACGCCGTGGAAGACACTGGCCCCGGCGAGGCCGGCCCGGCGCGCGCGGTGCACGATCTCGGAGAACACCGGGTGGTGCCGGTACCGGTCCGACTCGCCGAGGTAGACCGTCGCCCGCAGGGCCGGTCCCGTCGGCAGCTCGCGCGGCGGCGGCGGGGGTTCGGCGTCCCGGTCGTCGTGGTGGCGGTGCAGGTGCGGGCTCATCGCCACCCTCCTCCGGCCGTCGGCGTACGGTGCGGCCGCGGCGGGCCCCGCCGTCCTCAGGTCCACGATACCGGCGCGCCGGTACCTCCGCCCTCCTCGCGGCGGTCCCGCCCGGTCGCCGACCGCGCCGACCGCACCGACCGCCTCGGTCCGGCGGTGCGGCGCCCGCGATCGCGGCCGATGGGGCCGGGGCGCGACGGGTGATCGCGGAGCGGAGCGGGGCGTCGTCCCTCTGGCGCCGTCCTCCTGGCGCGCCCGACGGCTGTGCCGGCACGGTGCGCTGACGTAGCATCAGAGGCTTGTCCCCACCGGGAGGTTGTCATGCGTCGGATCGCCGTTGTCGGAGCGGGCCAGGCGGGTCTTCAGCTCGCGCTCGGGCTGGTGGCGGGCGGGTACGAGGTGACGCTGGTGGCCGCCCGGACCCCGGCGGAGCTGCGGTGCGGACCGGTGCTGTCGACGCAGGCGATGTTCGGCCCGGCGCTGCGGATCGAGCGTGCGGCCCGGCTGGACCTGTGGGCCGACGAGGCGCCGGCGGTCAGGTCGGTCGATTCGGTGCTCGTGACGCCCCCCGGGGTGCGGGCGCTGGAGTTCACCATGACGCTGGACGAGCCGGCCCAGTCGGTCGACCAGCGGATGAAGCTGGCGCGCTGGCTGGAACTGCTGGCCGCGCGCGGCGGCCGGGTGGAGTACCGCACGCTGGACCGCGCGGGCCTGCGGAAGCTCGCCGAGCGGCACGAGCTGACGGTCGTCGCGGCCGGCCGGGGCGAGCTCGCCGGGATCTTCGAACGGGACGGGGACCGCTCGCCGTTCGACGCGCCGCAGCGGGCGCTCTCGTGTCTCTATGTGCACGGGGTCGGCTCGCCCGACCCGGCGGCCGGGCCGAGGGCGCGGATGCACGCGCTCCCCGGGGCCGGCGAGCTGTACCTGCAGCCGGCCCTCACCCTCTCCGGGCCGTGCGCGATCCTGCTCTGGGAGGCGCTCCCCGGCGGCCCGCTGGACTGCTTCGCCGACCGTCCTTCCCCCGTCGCGCAGTTGGCCCGGATCCGCGAGCTGCTGCACACGTACCTGCCGTGGGAGGCGGAGCTGTGGGCCGCCGCCGAGCCGACCGACGCGGGAGCCGGCCTGTACGGGGCGGTGACCCCGACGGTCCGCCGGCCGGTGGCCCGGCTGGACGGCGGTGCCGGGGAGGTCCATGTGCTCGGCCTCGGCGACGCACTGGTGGTGAACGACCCGATCACCGGCCAGGGCGCCAACAGCGCGGCACGGGCCGCGGACGCCTATCTGCGGGCGATCACCGAGCACGGCGACGCCCCGTTCACCCCCGCCTGGATGCGCGACACCTTCGAACGGTTCTGGCGGCAACACGCGCGCCACACCGTCGACTTCACCGCCACGATGCTCACCGTGCCGGACCACCTCCAGGGCGTTTTCGCCGCCGCCGCACAGCACGACGACGTCGCCCGGCGCCTCGCCAACACCTACGCCGAGCCGAGCGACCACGCCGCCTGGCTCGCCGCGCCGGAGTCGACCGAGGCCTACCTGGCCTCGGTCGGCCGGTAGGGCACGCCCCGGGCCGGCGACCGGTCCTGCCCCGGCAGCGGTGTCAGCCGTACGGGACGACCGCGACCGGGCAGCGGACATGGTGGATCGCGGCGTGCGCCACCGAGCCGAGGCGCGTGCCGATCGGCGCCCGGCGGGCGCGGCGGCCGACTACGGCGAGGCCGGCCGCCGCGGTGGCCTCGACCAGCGCGACGGAGGCGTTCCCGCGGACCAGGTCCGCGGTCACGGCCACCCGCGGGTGACGGGCCCGCCACGGCGCCAGGACGTCTGTGAGCTGCTGCTTCTCGACGGCGGACAGCTCCTCGTCCACGCTCCCGATCGCGGCGAACGCCATGTACGCGCTGCCGGTCGGCGGGTCCCAGGCGTGGACGGCCCGGAGCGGGGCCGAGCGCAGCTCGGCGGCCTCGAAGGCGAAGGCGAGGACCTCGTCGAAGGGGCGCCGCAGGTCCAGCCCGACCACGACCTCGTGGTTCCCGGCGTCCGTCGCGGAGTCTTCCTCGGCCGCCCGGACCAGTACCACCGGGCACGGCGCCCGCCGCAGCACCTCCTGGCTCACCGAACCGACCAGGAAGCCGCGCAGGGCGCCCAGCCCACGTGAGCCGAGGACGAGCATGGCCGCCCGCCGGCCTGCCGCCTCCAGCGCGTCGGCCGGGTCATGGGGGACGTGGGCGGAGGTCACCTCCACCCCGGTGAGCAGGGCCCGCAGCCTCGCCTCCTCGGCGGCCAGCTGCTGCCGGCTCCAGGTGACGGCGTCGGATGTGCCGAGCACATCGGTCTTCGGCCACGGCCAGGCCTGGAGCAGTTCGAGCGGCAGGGCGCGGAGCAGCGCCTCACGGCCGGCCCAGCCGGCCGCGGCGACGCTCTCCGGCGAGCCGTCGAAGCCCGCGACGATCGGTGTGGTCATGCTGCCCTCCGGTACCGGGGCGGTCGGTGGTGCGGCGCCCGGGCTCCGGGCACCGCGGCCAGTATCGACCGGTGTCCGGCCTCGTGCCCGCCGAGCGGCCCCCGGGTCAGTGCGGGGAGGCGGGCACCGTGACGATCGGGCAGTGGGCGCGGTGCAGCAGGCCGTGCGGGACGGACCCGAGCCGCATGCCGGTGAAGCCGCCGCGCCCCCGGCGGCCCACGACGACGGCGAGGGCGTGTTCGGATGCGAGGGCGAGCCCCTCGACGGGGTGGTCCCGGAGGACCTCGTGGGTGAGCGTCACCTCGGGGTGGCGGTCGCGCCGGCCGGCCGTGCTCTCGTACAGCAGGCGCCGGAGCGTCTGCTCGACCTCCTGCTCGTCGGAGCGGCCGAACAGACGGATCTGCCAGACCCAGAGGGCGCGCAGCGCGGCCCGGCGGCTCGCGGCGAGACCGAAGGCGAAGTCGAGGGCGGCCGCCGACGCCGGGCTGCCGTCCACACCGACCACCACGTACGGCGGCTCCTGGGTGACGTGCTCGGGTTCGCGGACGACCACCACCGGGCAGTGGGCCTGGGCGCTCACCGGGACGGTCACCGAGTAGGTGCTCAGCATCTCCTCCAGCCGGTTCAGCCGGCGTGAACCGAGGACCACGAGGCCGGCGTGCGCGGACTCCCGGCACAGCACCAGGGCGGGCACGTCCTCGGCGACGGCGGTGGTCACCGGCAGTCCCGGGTGCCGTTCGCGGGCGACGCCGGCGGCCCGGTCCAGGGCCTCGTCGCCGCGCTCGCGCAGCGCTTTGTGGTACCGGCCCTCGTCGAACGCGCGCAGCTCGTGGACCGGCGTCGGAATCGCGTGGACCAGCCGCAGCGGCAGCCCGCGGCGGTCGGCCTCGTCGGCGGCCCAGGCGGTGGTCATCGCACCCGTGGTGACGGCATCGACGCCCAGCACGACCGGCCGGCGCTCGCTGGCGGATGTCATGGCTCCTCCATGGGGCAGGGCGGGGTGGGACACCGGGCTCCGGCCCTGTTTCCACGCTAAGGACGCGGCGCGCCCGATGCCAGGGCTCGGGCCGGCCGGCTGCGGAGCCGGGTCCCGGCCCCACCGGCCCCCGTGGCGGCCACCGGTCGCAGGGGGAACGCTGGGGGAGAGGGCCGGCCCGGCCCGGACGGGCGGCAGGACGCGTACGACGTCCGCACCGGCACCCTCACGGTCGCGCTCGTCCGGGCGTGGCGACAGGCACAGGTACCGGCGAGCCGAGGAGCCACCGTGGACCACGACCCCGACCTCGAGGACGCCCGGCGGGCGGACCCCGCCGCCGTCGCCCGGCGGATCACCGAGCGCCGCGATCTGCTCGGCCTGAGCGAGCAGATGCTGGCGTCCCGGGCGGCGATGTAGCCGCGCTATCTCCAGTACCTGCTGGAGGCCGGGCCGGCCTTCGACCCGGCCGGCCTCGCGCGGATCGCCGCCGTGCTGCGGACGACGTACCGGGAGCTGCTGGAGGGCCGTGCCGACGCGCCGCCGGGGCAGCGTGAGGCAGGCGCGCGCCCGCTGCTCTTCCACCTGACCGCGTCCGAGTGCTGGGAGCGGATCGGTACCCACGGCATCGGCCGGATCGGCCTTCCGGTCCAGCCCGCCCCGGCGGTCTTCCCGGTCAACTACGCGGTGGACGCCAGGACGATCGTCTACCGGACGGCCGCCTTGGGCCCGACGGACCCGGCCGACGGTTCGTCCGTCTCGTTCCAGGTCGACCGCATCGACGAGCAGCTGAGCCAGGGCTGGAGCGTGCTCCTCCTCGGCCGGGTCGAGCACGTCGACGACCCCGCGGAGGCCGACCGCCTACGGGGACTGCCCGGAACCGCCCCCTGGGCCGGTGGCGCCCGCGCGGTCTGGGTGCGGATCCGGCCGGACGAGATCACCGGCCGTCGGATCGGCGGCGGGTGAGCCCATGGCCCGGCGGGGCGATCCGGACCGTGCCGTCCCCGGCGTGCCTCACCCGGCTCTGTGCCTTACCCGGGCGCGGGCCTCACCCGGGTGCGGGGGAGCGGGGCGGTTCGGTCGGGATCCGGTGGACGAAGAAGAGCGCGACCAGCCCGCTGAGGGCGAGGACGGCGAGGGCGGCGCGCAGTCCCTCGATCCGCGCGGCGGCGTTCGCGTCGAGCGCGGCCCGGGCCGCCGCGGACTCCGCGCCGGCCTGCTCGAGGGCGGCCGTCAGCTGTGCGTCGGACAGGAACGGCACGCCGGCCGAGAGCTCCACCCCGGCCCGGTTCCTGACCTCGTCCGGGATCGCCGGGCTCTGCTCGATGGTGGTGAGGAACGACGTGGTCAGGACGGCGATGAGGATCGACCCGGCGAGCGCGGTGCCGATCGACGCGCCGAGGTTGGTGACGGTGTTCTGCACGCCGCCGACCTCGGCGCTCCGCTCGTCCGGCACCGCGGACACGGTGACCGCGCCGAGCTGGGAGGCGAGCGCCCCCATGCCGAGCCCGATCAGCAGCAGCGGGACGGTGACCACCTCCGCGCCCGTGCCCGCGTCGAGACCGGCCATCAGGACGACCGCGCCCAGGACCATCGAGACGATCCCCAGCCGTACCACCCGCCGTGGTGAGACGTCCGGGAGCAGCCGGGGGATCGCGAGCGCGGCGACCAGCAGGGTGAGGGAGAGCGGCAGGATGCGCACCCCGGTGGCGAGCGCGGAGAGCCCGAGCGCGACGGACAGGTACAGTGGCACGACGAAGAAGACGCCCATCTGCACCAGGAACTGGAAGAAGAAGACGACCAGGCCGCCGGTGAGCTGACGGTTCGTCAGTAGTGCCGGGTCCACCAGCGGTTCCTCGCCCTGCTCCGCGAGGCGGGCCTCCCAGCGGAAGAACAGCCAGATCAGGAGCACCCCCGCGAGCGTCAGCCAGACCACCGGTGAGAGGCCGAACCAGGCGGCGGTGTCGGACTTGGGCCGGAACCAGCCCCAGGTGGCCGAGCGGAGCACACCGAGGACGAAGAGCCCGATGCCCAGCGCGGAGAGGACGGCGCCCAGCAGGTCGATCCGCGGGCGGGTGCCGGGCGGCGCGTCGGCGACCCGTCGGGCCAGCAGCAGGATGCCCAGCACCAGCACGGTCTCGGCGGCGAACACCCAGCGCCAGGAGAAGAAGGTCGTCGCGGCGCCGCCGATGAGCGGGCCGAGGGCGATCGCCACCGCGCCCGCGGCCGTGACCAGGCCGTAGGCCGCCGGGCGCCGCTCCGCAGGGAAGTTCCCGGCGACCAGCGCGACGATCGCGGGCAGGATCAGGGCGGCCCCGACCCCTTCGAGCAGCGACCAGCCGAGCAGCAGCACGGTCAGGTTCGGGGAGAGCGCCGTGGTCAGGGAGCCGCAGCCGTAGACGACGCAGCCGATCATGAACGCGCGCCTGCGACCGATGAGGGCGCCCACCTTGCCGCCGGAGACCATGAGCATCGCCATGACGAGCGTGTAGGCCGTGATGGCTCCTTGCAGGCCGCTCACCGTGGTGCCCACGTCGTTGGCCACGGTCGCGATCGAGACGTTCATGACGGAGCTGTCGAGCGCCATCAGGAACTGTCCGGTCGCCAGCGTCAGGAGTACGAGTGTCGCGGCCGCGGCCTGCCGGGAGGTGCCTTCACTGCCTGCCATGGGCGTAGCGTTCCACGGCCTCGCCCGGCGGCTCCCCGACCCGCCGGAGGGGTCAGCCGGTCGGCGGGGGCGGGCGCCCGGAGGCACCCTCATCCGGACCGGCACCGAGCCCTACCGCTTCCAGGCCACCCAGGTGAACTGCCTCGGCAGCCGCACCAGCCACCACGCCCTTCAACAACTGCACGACGGCGCGGACTGGCGCGTCCTGGCGACCGCTCTCATCCGGCTGGCGGACCATCTCGATGCCCATCGACTACCACCGTCGCCGCGTGCTCGACTACACAGGCCTCCTGCCCGAGGAGTTGTGGGAGCAGGTGAGTCGCCGCAGCGGTATCCACCCGGGCCACAACCTCCGCCGGAAGCTGGCCCGCGCCGTCCTGTACACGCCCTACAACCCTGTTCCGGTCTCTGATGGCGAGGTGATGTCGGATTCTCACTGCGTCGTGCCCTGAGGGGCTGTCCTTGGACGGTGAAGCCAGTCGCCCTTGACCGATCTCATTCAATCGAGTCGTTCACTCAGCGGACCCAGTCGTTCAGCCTTCCGTCTCGGTGAACCTGGTCGTACGGGCAGACGTCGGGTCGACACCGGTCAGGGCACAGCTGGCCGTCCAGAGGTGCGCCGCGGTCGTGGTGTCGGCCAGGTGGTTCCAGAGGGGTTCGCTCCTGGGCCTGCCGCGCAGCCCGAACACCCGGGGGCCCCACATCTGGCGGCCGCGCACGTCTGGGTCGAGCACGGCGCGTACGGTGGGCCAAGCGCCGGCTTCCTTGCCCTGGACGAGAAGGCCGAGCGGCAGGCCGAGCAGCCGCTCGCCGGTGGTCCGGACCTGAACCGGCGGCCGCGAGGGGGTGAGGGAGTCGAGCGCGCCGCCGGGGTGGGCGACCACGCTCAGCGTCGTGCTGCCGGCGGCGTCCAGGCGGCGGTCGAGCTCGAAGGCGAAGAACATCTGGGCCAGCTTCGACCGCGCATAGGCGCGCTTGGGCTGGTAGTCGTGCGTGCTCTGGAGATCGTCGAGGTCCAGGCGTTCGGACTTGGCCGCGAAGCTGCCCGTGGTGACGATCCGACTCGCTGGGGCTGCCATGAGCAGGGGGGCCAGCCAGTGGGTGAGTGCGAAGTGACCCAGGTGGTTGGTCGCGAACATCAGCTCGTGGCCGTCCTTGGTCTCACGGCGCGGCGGCTGGTCGAGCGCCACGCCGGCGTTGTAGACGACCGCGTCGAGGCGGTCCAGTTCGAGCGCGTCCACGGACGTCCTGAGCGATGCGAGGTCGGCCAGGTCCAGAGGCAGATGCCGCACCTGGGCGCCGGGGACACGTGAACTGATCGAAGCGATCGCGGCTTTGGCCTTCGTCTCGGCCCGGCTGCCGAGGACGACCGTGGCCCCGGTGCCGGCGAGCTGCTCGGCGACGAAGTACCCGATGCCCGCGTTGCCGCCGGTGACCAGGAAATTCCTGCCCTCGGCGCGAGGCAGCCGGTGAACGTCCCACACTGGGGCCTTGGGTACGGAGGGCATGGCGGGCTCCCGGAGCTTGGAGTGATCTGGAGGCGGGCGGAGCCGCACCTTCACCACCGGTCCCACCCAGCCCCTACGGTCCCGGTGGTAACTCACATCCCACCGACAGGTCGCTGTCGCCACTGACAGCCGACCGGCATCGCGTGGGCCCGTCATCCGTCGCGGCCGATCTCCGTACCCGACACATGTGTGTCTCATCCGACCGAGTCGGCACAGGTCAGCGGGATCCCCGGCGACTGAATTCCTTGCGAACGGTCAGCCCTGTCATCCAATCGAGGCGGTTGACACCGAACCTGGGCGTCCACACCCTCACGCCGCCCCGACCGGCCGGTACCAGCGGTGGCCGGTACCGTCGCGATCGGGGCGGTTGTGCATCTGCCGGCCACCGCCATCGAGGAGGGCCAGGGCCTGTCCTTGATGAGCGGCTGGCCGGTACCGCCTACCGTCTACTGCCCCGGCGGTGGGGCCGGCCCGTGGCTAGCGCAGATGCCGAGCGAAGAACCCGGCCGCGCCCTCCCCTGCGAACTGCGGGACGCCCGTGTGCCCGCCCATATTGGCGTGCAGGGACTTCTCCTTGGAGCCGAAGGCGTCGAACAGGTCCAGCGCCGCCTGCCGGTCGTTGCCTTCGTCGTCCCACTGCAGCAGGACGTGCAGCGGAATGGTGACCTGGCGGGCCTCCTCGAACATGGCGCGAGGCACGAAACTCCCGGCGAAGAAGCCGGCGGCCACGATGCGCGGCTCGACCACCGCAAGGCGAACGCCGATGGAGATCACTCCTCCCGAGTACCCGACCGGGCCGCCGATCTCGGGCAGCGACAGGAGGGCGTCCAGGGCGGCCTGCCATTCCGGGACCGACTTTTCGACCAGCGGGAGGACGAGGGCGTCGATGATCTCGCCGCTGACCGGCTCGCCGGCCTCCATGGCCCGGCGCAGGTCGGCGCGGGCCTGCTCGGCGGCGGGCCAACGGGGCCGGTCACCACTCCCCGGGAGCTCGATGGTGGCCGTGGCGAAGCCATCCGCCGCGGCGTGCCGGGCCCGCGCCACCAGTCGGGGGTACATCTTGCGCAGCCCGAGGGGAGGGTGGCCGAGCAGGATCAGCGGCGCCGGTGCGGATGCGGATCCGGGCGTCCACAGGATGCCGGGGATCTCACCGAGGGTGAATTCGCGCTCGAGGACGCCGTCATCGAGGCGCTGCTCAGAAATGAAATGCATGGTCGTGCCTTTCGGGAGTGCACTGGAACGGCGCTCCCGGACGACGACCTATCGCCCGACCGTGACCCCGGAGGAGAGCACCCATGTCGATACGGTCACGGGTACCACCTCCTTGTTCTCTCGCACGGCCTCCGGCAAAGCTAGCAATGGTCACCGAGGTTCGCCAAACGGGTTCTTGCGGAGGCTCCGTGACCGGATGCCGGAGACTGCCCGTCCTCGGCGGCACCCTGACGCTCGGATTCGCCCCTGACACCTGGCAGCCGACGCCCGGGCAGGCCGCCGACTGCCAGGAGAGCCTGGAACAGGGCTTCGGGCCCGGCCCCGATCCGCAGGTCCACCTTGCGCGGCTGCTCAGGCCTCTCATCAGCGGTCAGGCGGTGTTCCGGGCCCGGTTGACACCACCCCCGGGTCGTCCGATCGGCAGGGGCAACAGTCATGCCGGGCCCGGAGGCCAGGAGCCCCGTTCCAGGACCACCACGAAGGAGGTGACGGCGTGGCGGTGCCGGACGGCGTCCCCGGGGGTGGGCGCGGAGGGGCTACGCGGTCGCGGTCCGGTACTGGTCGACGTTCTGCCAGGTGACCGGCAGGGACGCCAGGCACCGGTCGAAGACCTCGGCCTGGCGCAGGTAGGCGGCACGGTCGGGACCGGGGCGCACGCAGAGGTCGTCCGCGTCGCCCACCGACCACGGCTGGAGCCCGTGGGAGAGCGCGGCAGGCAGCAGGGAGGCCACTCCCCGTGCCCCCAGCTCGCTGGTGAGCTGGCGTCGGACGGGGCGGCCCAGCACGTCGGCGAAGATCTGCGCCCAGACCTCGGAGCGGGCGCCTCCGCCCGCGATCCGCCAGGGGCGGTCGGCCACGTCCGCCCCGCTGGCCACGAGCCGGTCGAGCTGTACGCGGTGGTACTGGGCGACGCCCTCGATGACCGCGCGGGTCAGGTGGCCGCGCCGGTGCACACCGGAGATGCCCAGGAAGGTCCCGGACGCGGCGGGATGCTCGGGCGCGCCGTTCACGAAGGGCAGGAACAGCAGGCCGTCCGCGCCCGGCCGGACCCCGGCCGCCTCTCGCAGCAGTTCCGTCGGCGGCACCCGGTCGGCCCGGTCGTGCGGCACCGCGGCGGCGGCCAGCCACTCCAGGTTGGCGGCCGAGGTCGGGGCCACCTCCATCGCGAGCATCCGGCTGGGGTCCGGCAGCAGGGCACTGAGGGTGACCTTGGGCGCCGGGGTCCGGGCCGGCACCACCGCGCCGTTGATCGCCCAGGTGCCCACGATGACCGTGACGTCGCCCAGTTCGTGGCCTCCCGTGCCCAGGGTGGCCGCCACGCAGTCCATGGCGCCCGCGATGACCGGCAGCCCCTCGGCCAGGCCCGTGCGGGCCGCTGCCCGCGCGGTCAGCCCGGCGACCACCTCACCGGAGGGCCGCAGCGCGGGGAAGCGGTCCAGGTCCGCGGCCGGCAGGCCGACCAGGTCCAGCGCGGTGGTGGTGTACCGGCGGGTGTCCAGGACGACCATGCCGAAGGCGCTGGCGTCGCTGTAGTCGGCGCTGGCGACCCCGGTGAGCTGGGAGGTCACCCAGTCCTTGCAGGACAGCGCCCATCGGGTGGCCCGGTAGGCCTGTGGCTCGTGGTCGCGCAGCCACCGCAGCAGCACCGCGGGCTGGGCCGCCCACGGGATGGAACCGGTCTCCGCGGCGAGCCGGGCGGCCGCCTCGGGGGAGATCGCGTCCACGATCCGCTGCGCCCGGGTGTCGGAGGAGGCGATGGCGGGGCCCACCGGCCGCAGCTCGGCGTCGACCGGGTAGAGGCCGTTGCCGTGCGCCGCGACGCCGAGGCCGGCCGGGGTCCAGCCGTCGGCCGTCAGCTTCGCGTTCAGCTCGGCCAGCAGCGACAGCACCGTGTCGGCCAGCAGGACCATGTCCACGTCGTGGCGGTGCGCGGTGACGCAGGTGCGCGGTGTCCGGGCGGTGACGACGTACAGCTCACGGCCCTGTGCGTCGAAGGCGGCGGCCTTCGTCGCGGTCAGCCCGACGTCGACACCGATGTAGCAGGTGGTCACTGTGGTCTCCTGTCGCCGGTCGCGGCGGTCGCCGGGGTCTTCAGGCCCCGGGGACGGAAGCGCCGCAGCTCCGTGTCATAGGCCGCGATCTCCGCGGCGATCCGTTCGTCGTCCCAGCCCAGGTACCGCGCGGCGATCCCGGCGCAGCGGGCGGCCGCGGCGCGGCCCATGTCGCCGCCCAGGCCGACGAGGGTACGCCGCAGCATGATGTCCCCCAGGGTGACGGCTCCCTCGTCGACGACCGCGACGGCCACCTCGGCGGCGATCGCCCCCGATTCCTCGTCGACGACCTCCAGCAGCCCGGGGTCGGCCTCGGCGAGCGCCAGCACCCGTCGGGCCCGTACGCCGTAGACGTCGAGCAGCCGGCGTCGCTGGGCCGGGGTGAGTACCGGGGAGCTGAGGAAGTCCTCGCGGAACGCCTCCCACTGCGCGGTGTCCGCGCCGGGGAACGGGCGGGTGCGGGTGGTGCAGCGCCGTGGGGCGCGTCCCATGACCTTGAGCGCCTTGTCGGTGACGTCCTCGGCGAGCGCGCGGTGGGTGGTGAGTTTGCCTCCGATGACGGTGAGCAGGCCGGGGTGGGCCGGGGCGTGGTCCAGTACCGTGTGGCCGCGGCTGATCTTGGCGTTGTCGGTGACGTCGGCGGCGTAGGGCAGGGGGCGGATGCCGGACACGCTGTAGAGCACGTCGTCGGGGGTGAGCCCGGCGCCGGGGAAGATCCGGTTGGTCTCGTCGAGCAGGTAGTCGATCTCCGCCTCGCTGGCCACGACCTCGTCCAGGTCGCCCTCGTAGGTGAGGTCGGTGCTGCCCAGCATGTAGCGGCCTTCCCAGGGAAGGACGAAGATCGGCCGCTGGTCGGCCGCGGCTTCGAAGAAGATGCAGGTCTTCGGGGCCCCCGGGAAGGGGTCCACGATGACATGGCTGCCCTTGGTGCCGCCGTTGAGCCGCTTGGAGGCGATCTGCCCTTCGAGGACGTGGTCGATCCACGGGCCGGCGGCGTTCACGGTGAGGCGGGCCCGGATCTCCTGTTCCTCGCCGGTCCGGTTGTCGCGGGTCCGCAGGCCGGTCACGCGCGCGCCGTCCCGGATGAGCCCGGTGACGGTGGTGTAGGTCAGGACCCGGGCGCCGAGGTGGCGGGCGTCCAGGAACAGTTCGACGCAGAGCCGCTCCGCCCACGGGACCTGCGCGTCGTGGAAGAGCGCCGCACCCCGCAGGCCCTTTCTGGACAGGTGCGGCCAGCGCTGGGCCACCCGGTGGTTGGTCACGGTGCGGCTGAGGCCGCGCCCCCGGCGCGCCGCCAGGGCGTCGAACACGGCGAGGCCGAGCCGGATCAGGATCCCGGGCCTGCTGTTGCCGGCGTAGAAGGGGATGAGCATGGGGTAGTCGCGGACCAGGTGCGGGGCGCTGCGGAACAGCAGGTGGCGTTCCCGGATGGACTCGTGGACCAGGGTGAAGTCGTAGCGTTCGAGGTACTTCAGGCCGCCGTGGATGAGCCGGCTGGACGTGCTGGTGGTGCCGGAGCCGACATCGGCGCGGTCGACCACGACGACGCGCAGGCCGCGGGCCGTAGCGTCGCGGGCGATGGCCAGCCCGTTGATCCCGGCTCCGACGACGGCGAGGTCGACGATGTCCTCGCCGTTGGAGGGATGGTGCGACATGGGAGCTCCCGGAGGTGAGGGGTGCCGGTCCCGGTGGTTCGCACCGGGACCGGCACCCGTGCAGGGTCAGGCGGAGGCGGAGCCGGCGGACTGTTCCCGGAACAGCTCGTACGCCTCTTCGGGCTTGACCTCGTCGTGCACGACGGCCCGGACGGCCGCGAGCATGGCGGCCGGGTGCTCGCTCTGGAAGATGTTGCGGCCCATGTCCACACCGGCCGCGCCCTCCTGGACGGAGCGGTAGGCCATGGTCAGGGCGTCCAGCTCGGGCAGCTTCTTGCCGCCCGCCACGATGATCGGCACCGGGCAGGCCGCGGTGACCGTCTCGAAGCCCTGCTCCACGTAGTAGGTCTTGACGACGTGCGCGCCCATCTCGGCGCTGATCCGGGTGGCCAGCCGGAAGTAGCGGGCGTCGCGGACCATGTCCTTGCCGACCGCGGTGACGCCGAGGACGGCGATGCCGTGCCGCTGACCGGCGTCCACCAGGGCGGCCAGGTTGCGCACCGAGCGCGACTCGTGCTCGGCGCCGATGAAGACCTGGGTGGCCACGGCGGCGGCGTTCAGCCGGACCGCGTCCTCCATGTCCAGGGCGATGTGCTCGTCCGAGAGGTCACGCAGCACGCTCGGGCCGCCGCTGGCGCGCAGCACGATCCCTGCCTCACTGTGCGAGGGGATGCTGGTGCGCAGCGCACCCCGGGTCATCATGATCGCGTCCGCGTCGGGGACGAGCGGGGCGATGTTGGTGTCCAGGCGTTCCAGGCCGGCCATCGGGCCGAGGAAGTAGCCGTGGTCGAACGCGAGCATCACCGTGCGGCCGGTGTCCCGGCGGAAGATCCGGGAGAGCCGGTTCTGCAGGCCCCAGTCCTGGGCGTGGGCGCCCTTGACGTGGAAGGTGCCCGCGGCGGCCTGGGCCCCGCCGAAGTCGCGGGCCTCGATCAAGGCGTCGGTGTCAGCCATGGGTGTGTACTCCTGTACGTGTCTGGGTTGTCGGGGGTCAGTTGTCGGAGGTCAGTTGTCGGGGTTGGTCGGGGTGGCGGACGCGCCCGGGACGGGTGGTCGGTGCCCGGTGCGGCGAAGGGGGGTGCGGCCGGTGCGGCCTCCCCCGCCCGCCAGGAAGAGGACGAAGAGGACGAGGGAGCCCTTGAGCAGGTTCTGCGCGGCGGTGCTCCAGCCGACCAGGTTGACCAGGCCGTCCAGCAGGATGAAGAACAGTGCGCCGCCCCAGATGCCGACCGGCACCGCCCGGCCGCCGGAGATGAGCGTCCCGCCGATGACCACGACCGCGATCGAGTCCAGCAGGTAGCGGGTCCCCAGGTCGGGGGCGGGCGCGATGTAGGTGGCCAGCAGGGCTCCGGCGAGCCCGGCCAGCGCGCCGCTGGCCAGGTAGGTCGCGGCGAGCACCCGGGTGACGGGGATACCGGCCCGCTCGGCGGCGCGGGCGCTCTGGCCGATCGCGGTCAGCGACCGGCCGTACGTGGTTCCGCGCAGCAGCAGCACGATCAGCACGGTCAGCACCGCGACGGCGACGGCCGTCAGCGGCACGCCCGCCGGGCGCAGGTTGAGCAGCCGGCGCAGCCCTGAGTCGGGTACCGCGGTGAAGCCTTCGGCCATGACCAGCGTGCAGGACGAGGCCATCAGGCCGGTGGCCAGGGTGGCGATGATCGGCGGCATCGAGAGGCCGAGGATCCCCGTCGCACTGACGGTGGCCACCGCGAGGCCCGCCGCGATCCCGGCGAGGATGCCGAGCGTCACCGAGCCGGTGGTGGAGGCGGCCGCGACGGAGACGAACCCGGCCAGCGAGATGACCGGCCCCACCGACACGTCGATGTTGCCCGGCCCGGCGGTGACCACGAGCATCTGACCGACGCCGACGAGGACGAGGTACGGCGCCAGCGACAGCGCGAGGGAGACCGTCTGGCCGCCGCCCTGGCCGGAGACCGCCAGGATGACCAGCCAGACCAGCAGGGCCGCGAGGAATCCCCAGATCCAGGGGCGGGTGAAGAGCGCACGGAGGTTCATCGCAGCACCCTCCCGATCACGGCCCGGCCGGCGAGGACGGCCAGCACGATGCCGCCCTGGACGGCCGACTGCATGTTGGACGGCACGTTGAGCAGGCTGAGCGTGACGCTGACCAGGCCGAGGGTGACGCCACCGATGGCCACGCCCCACGGCACGGCGCTCCCACCGCGGAAGCTTCCGCCGCCGAGGATCACCGCGGCCACGGTGACCAGGGTGTAGCTGGAGGCCGACGAGACATCGCCGCCGCCGGTCTGCGAGGCCAGCAGCAGCCCGGACAGCACCCCGAGGACGCCCGCCACGGCGTAGACGGCCACCCGGGAGGTCAGCGGGCTCAGCCCGGCGCGCTCCAGCGCGGTGGTGTTGCTGCCCAGGGCGCGGATGCGCACGCCCACCGAGCTGCGCCCGGTCAGCAGGTACGTCAGCGCGGCGACCGCGATGATCGGCAGCAGCGGTGCGGGGAACCCGCTCGGCTGCCAGGCGCCGAACCGCGCCAGCCACTCGGGGGTGGTCCCGCCCGGGGTGGGCAGCAGGAACAGCCCCAGGCCCAGCCAGATGAACGAGGCGCCGAGCGTGGCGATCAGCGAGGGCACCCGGCGCAGGTGGATGAGCGCGCCCAGCACGGCGTACCCGGCCACCAGCGCCAGCAGCATCAGCGCTCCGACCAGGGGAGAGGTGACCAGCCGGGTGGCGGCGACGACGGTGACCAGGCCGACGAAGGAGCCGATCCCGAGGTCGATGTCGCCGACCGACATCAGCATCATCTGGGCCTGGGCCGCGAAGACCAGGGGCACGGTCGCGGACAGCACCAGCGTGAGCCCCGGGACGGTCAGCACCCCGGACTGGAGGGAGGCGCAGACCCCGATCATGGCGGCCAGGGCGATGGCGCTGACCGCGGCCGGTGCGGCTCTGTGCAGCCCGGCTCTGGTCGGCAGGGCCGACGTGAGGACATCAGTCATGGCGGTGTGCTCCGGCTGGGCTCCCGGCCGCCTGAGGGGCGGCCGTCGGGTGGGGGGCGGGCGGCGGCTCGGGCGCCGGGTGGGGGGCGGACTCGTCGAAGGAGACGGCGATGATCCGTTCTTCGGATATCTCGGCCCCGGCCAGTTCGGCGACGACCCGGCCGGCCCGGAAGACGTAGACCCGGTCGCAGTGCGCCATCTCGGCGTTCTCGCTGGAGTACCAGACGACGCTGCGCCCCTGGGCCGCCTCGGTTCGGATCAGGCTGTACAGGTCGGTCTTGGTGTGCACGTCGACGCCCCGGAAGGGGTCGTCCAGCAGCACCAGGTCGGCCGAGGAGGCGAAGGCGCGGGCGACGATCACCTTCTGCTGGTTGCCGCCGCTCAGCGCGGTCATCGCGGCGTCGGCGCCGCCCCGGATCGACAGCTTCCCGACCCAGTCCTGGACGACGGCGCGTTCCTCGGCGGTCCGGCGGAGCCCGTACCGGGCGAGGGAGCGCATGCCCGAGACGATGAGGTTGTCCGCGACGGTCCACAGCGGCAGGACGCCGGAGCGCTGCCGGTCGCCCGGGACGAACGCCCGGGTGCCGTGCACCTTGGTGTCGCGGCGTACCGGGTGCCAGAGGCGTTCGAGTACCTGTTGCTGGCCCTGCCCGGCCAGCCCGGCCAGGCCCACCACTTCGCCCTTGGCGACGCGCAGGCTGACGCCGTGCAGGCCGGGTCCGGTGGCGTCGCGCAGTTGGGCCACCACGGGGCCGTCGGCCGCGGGCGCCGCCCCGGTGGCCGGGCCCGTCCCCCGGGCCGCGCCGCGGGGTGCCACGTCGGCGCCCATGAGGGCCAGCACGTCGTCCTCGCGGAGTCCGGCCGCCGGGCGGTCCTCGGCGACGGCGCCGTCGCGCAGCACCGCGACCCGGTCGGCCACCGACAGCACCTCGCGGATGCGGTGCGAGATGAGCAGGACGGCGGTGCCGCGGGCGGTGAGGGTGCGGACGTACGCGTACAGCGACTGCGCGGCGTCCGGGCCGAGCGACTCGGTCGGCTCGTCGAGGATCAGCAGGTTCAGCGGATGGGCCAGGCCGGCCCGCGTGATCTCGACCATCTGCCGCTGGGCGAGCGTGAGGTCCTCGACCCGGTCGCGGGGTGACACGCCGTGGCCGGGGAACATCTCGTCCAGCCGCTGCCGCACCGCCTCGGCGGCGGCCCGCCGCGGGCGGGTCCGGGGCAGGCAGTGGCGCGAGGAGAGCCAGATGTTCTCCGCCACGGTGAGGTCGGGGCAGAGCGAGGTCTCCTGGTACGCCATCCGGACGGTGCGGAAGTCCTGTTCGCGGGGCCGGGTTCCGCCGGGGACCTGTCGGTCCAGGACGGTGACCGTGCCCTGGTCGCAGCCCTCCAGACCGGCGAGAACCCGCATGAGGGTGCTCTTGCCGGCGCCGTTGTGGCCGACCAGGCCGAGCACCTCGCCGGCGTGGACCGCGAGGTCCACCCCGTTGAGCGCGCGGGTGGGACCGTAGCTCTTGGTGACGCCGCGTGCGGCGACCACGGTCACGGCGCGGGGGTCCTGGTTCTTCCCCGGCGGGACGGCGGATGGTCCCGCCGGCAGCTTGTCGACGTGCATGCCTCGCTCCTGGTGTGGTCGTCCGGTCAGCCGGCGGTCGTCGGGACCGGGGGCTGCACCGGGGCGCCGCCGCTCTTCGAGGCCTCCACCTGCTTCTGGAACAGCTCGCGGGTCCACGGCCAGGCCGCGTACTGGTCGGGCTTGAGCACGGCGGCCCAGGCGTCGCGGTCCTTCTGCTCCACCAGGACGATCGGCAGGGTCATGTGCTGCGGGACGTTCTTGCCGTCCAGCAGGTCCAGTGCCGCCCACAGGGCGGCCACCGACTGGCCCGGGTCGGACATGACGGCGACCGAGCCGTTGTCGAGCTTGGTGTCCTTCCAGTAGTTGAGCGCGCGGCCGTTGGTCTCGAAGGTGACCGCCGGGACGGGCTTGCCGGCCGTGGTGAAGGCCTGGGCCACGCCGTAGCCGTCGCCGCAGCCGATGACGCCGTCCACCGTGGGCACGCTGGAGAGCACGCCGAGCACGGCCTTCTGCGCGGTCGCGCCGTCGCACATGCCGTTCACGGTCGCGGCGGTCTTGACGTCCGGGTACTTGGCGAGGATCTCCTCGGTGGCCTTGTGCATCTCGGCCTCGGGCTGGGAGCCCACCACACCGCGGCTGACGATGACGTTGCCCTTGCCGCCGATGCCGTCGAGGAGGGGCTTGGCCGCGTCGGTGGCCCAGTCGGTGAAGCTGTTCTGGATCACATGGGCGCACGGGGCGTCGATCGCGGAGTCGAAGACGACCACCTTGACGCCGGCGGTGCAGGCCTGCTGGATGACGGGCTTCAGCGCGGTGGGCGAGGCCGGGTCGATCAGCAGCGCGTCGGGCTTCTGCAGCAGCAGGCTCTTGATCTGGGCGATCTGTTCCGTCGCCGAGTTGTCGCCGGGCGCGTTGACGGTCTGGTACTTGCCGATCAGCCCGTCCGCCTGGGCCTGCTTGGCGGCGGTCTCGAACGAGGCGACCATGGTCTGCCGCCAGCCGTTGCCGATGAAGCCGTTGCTCAGGGCGATGAACGGCTTGCCCGGTCTCTTGGCGGATGTTCCGGCGTCGCCGCCGGCCGAGCCGGAGCCGGAGCCGCAGGCCGTGGCCAGGAGCGCGACGGCGGTGGCGAGCGAGGCCGCGGCTGCGGCACGACGGCGCGGGGAGGTCGAGGGGATGCGCATGGTGCCTCCTGGGAAGCAGGACCGCTGAGGGTGGGGGTGGGGCGGCGGTGGGGGTCAGTGCCCGGTTCCGACGCAGTGAGTAGTCATTACAGGCCTGTAATGACAGGTTGGCCAGAGGGTGGGAGCTAATGTGTTGTAGGTCACACTTGTGGCCGCAGTGGCGGAAAATCTCCCCGCTGGGGGATCTCTTGTTCCCTACCTGTCATGACAGCATCGATGCCGTGGCATGATTTGAGGACACAGTCGTACCGCCACCGAGGGGGATGGTCAGACCATGGCGCATCAGCGGTTGAACCGCGATTCCAGCGAGCCGCTCTGGATGCAGCTGATGACGGCGCTACGCGCCCAGATCGAGGCCGGCCGCCTGGCACCCGACCAACCCCTGCCCTCCGAGGCGGAGCTGACGGACCTCTACGGCGTCTCCCGCACCGTGGTCCGCGAGGCGCTGGGCGAACTCGTCCAGCAGCGGCTGATCTACAAGGTCAAAGGGCGCGGCGCATTCGTCGCCCCGCGCAAGACCGAGCTGCGGTTCGTCGGCTCCGTCTCCGGCTCCGCCGACGACCTGCGCGAGTCCGGACGCCGCGTCACCACCCAGACCATCCACCAGGAACTGGCCGAGGCCGACGAACGCGAGGCCGCACTGCTGCGCATCCCCATCGGCGAACAGGTGGTGAGGACGCGCCGGCTCCGGCGGGTGGACGGCCAGCCCTGGCTCCTGGTCGACACCACCCTGCCCGCCCGCCTGGTCCCCGGCCTGGAGAAGGCCGTCCTGGAGAACCAGTCGCTCTACGACGTGCTGCGCCGTCGCTACGGCATCGAACCCGACGGGGCCGACCGCTGGATCGAGGCCGTCTTCCCCAACGAGCAGGACGCGGCCGTCCTGGAGGTCTCCACCTCCACACCGCTGCTCGGCATCGAATCCGTGTCCTGGCTGCCCGACCGGACCCGCTTCGAGGCCTACTACGCCCTCCACCGCAGCGACCAGACCCGCTTCTACGTCGGCATCCGCTGACGGGCAGTCACTATTCGGCGGCCCCAGGGGATATGACGAGGGTGGCGTCGATGTCCAGGGCCGGGCCGGGCAGTTCGCACCTGCCCGCGGGGGAGGCGGGTATCCCGCCGGGGGTCTCGTCGGCGTACGGCCGGGCGATCCCGCCCAGGCCGCCCTTTGACCGCAACCGGGTACGGTCCTGGGGACGGTCGTCAAACTCCCGCCTGCGTAGTGGTGTTGGGGCAACGCCGCCACGCCGCCCGCCCGGAGGGCGGACGGCGTGGGTTCGACGACAGGCCCCGGCGGCTAGCGGCGCAGCGGGCCCTCGCAGGTGTAGTCGGCGCTGCCGGCCTGGCCGGCGGGCCAGACGTCGACCTTGCCGAACCAGCAGTTCATGTCGGCCATGTTGTTGCTCGCGGCGCCGCCGCGGCCGAGGAGGAAGTGGTCGACGGTGTCGGCCATGTCCTTGCGGACCCGGCCGCTGTCGGCAGGGTTGCCGAGGTTGGCGGTGATGCGCCCGGTGCAGGTGAAGCGCATCTTGTTGTCCCAGTCGCCGTTGTCCTTGCAGACGGGGGCGTTCTCGGTCGCCTTGGCGAACGCCGCCTGCACCTCGGGGGCCAGGGCGGAGGCGAGCCGGCCGTTGGGGGTGTAGGTGGTGTCGGGGACGAACAGCTCGTCGGCGAGCGGCACCTCGGCGTCGAGGTAGGCGGTGTAGTCGCGCTGGAGGGCGGCGTCCCGGCCGAGGCGGTCCCGCCAGGCGTCGTAGCCGGTGCGGTCGTCGGCACGCAGCAGGCGGTACATCTCGGCGAGCTGGTCGGGGTGCCGCTCGCCGAGGAGGTTGAAGAAGGTCGCGGCGTAGGGGTAGGCGCGGAAGCCCTCGCCCGCCCAGGTGGCGTGCAGGATCTGGTCGACGGTCAGGCGGGGGGTGCCGGCCTGGTCGTCCCAGCCGACCTGGCGGACCATGTACTTGCGGGCCTTGACGCCGTCGTCGCGGGTGGCGCCGGCGAAGTACTCGGCGGTGCCCTCGTTCATCGCGAAGGTGGCGTCGCCGGGCCAGCGGGTGGTGTAGCCGGACTCGGGGATCGCCCAGCGGGCGTTGAGGTAGTGCGTGTACTCGTGCCGGAACAGCTCTTCGAGGCTGAAGTACGACTCGGCGGTGGTGCGCTGGTAGGTGTAGAAGGTGGACTGCTCCTCCATGAACATGCCGCCGTTGTTGACGTCGCCGATGCCGAACAGCAGGCTCTGGAAGGACTGGTAGTTGGTCTTGGTGTCGTAGAGCTGGACGGTGAGCGCCGGGTGGGTGTCGTCCGCGAGCGGCTGGTCGGTGCCGATGACGCGGAAGAACTGCGCCTTGACCTGCTTGGTGGCGTAGTAGAGCTGGTCGGCGGTGGCCCGGTCGAGGGCGGTGCGTACGATCAGGGTGCCGTTGTCGTACGTGTAGGTGTTGGGGAAGAGCTGCTTCTCGATGTCGGCGCGGCAGACGCCGTACTGGGCGCAGAGACCGAGGTCGTTGACCGGGCCGACGAGGTTGGCCCAGGGCCTGCTCATCCGGCCGAAGGTCGCGGCGGCGAGCTCCAGTTCGGGGCCGATCCGGCTGGTCAGCTCGGGCTTGAGGGCGCCGATCTGGGCGAAGCGCCCGTACTCCAGCATGGCGTCGGCGGCGGCCCACTCGCTGGCGGTGCCCCTGAGGTGGGCGTAGCCGGCGAAGACCCGGAAGGTCTCGCGGTAGTCGGCGTCGGCGGCGACGGCGGCGCGGAAGAGGCCCTGCGGGTCGTCCGCGACATTGGAGATGCCCTGGAAGTTGATCTGGAGGGCGCCGAGGGCGGCCCAGTTCCAGCCGCTGTCGCCGATCGCCCTGCCGCCGGGCGCGAACATCCGCAGGACCTGCTTGATCAGCGGGATCCGGGCCTGCCGCAACTGCGGGGTGGAGCCGGCCTGGAACAGCTCGCCCAGGGTGTTGCCGTTGGTGGTGGTCGGCTCGAACACCCGCGGGTTGGCGGTGTAGGCGGCGATGGCGCGGTCGACGGCGGCCACGGTGACGGCGTCGCCGCCGTCGATCTCGGAGTGGCTGAAGTCGAAGTAGGCGACGCTGTGCAGGTAGTACCAGAGTTCCTGCTGGTTCAGGTTGTTGGCGCTGTCGAAGGAGGGCGCCAGGGTGCTGATCCGGTCGGCGACGGCCTGCACGTGGGCGGGGGTCATCACCTTGGCGAGCTGGGGGTTCCAGGTGAGCAGCAGCGGCCGCAGGCAGGCCTCGTAGGTGTGGCCGCGGTCGGCGAGGAAGTCGGCCAGCGCGCTCGGGCCGAGCGCCGTGAACTCCTCGGGGGTGCAGGCGGCCTGCCGCGCGGCGACGCCGCGGGCGGCGGCCGGCGGAGCGGTGGCCGGTTCGCCGGGCTGGGGGCCGCCGGTGGTCGGCTGGAGCGCAGCGGTGCCGGGGAAGCCCTGCGGGCCGGACCGGACGGCGGCGCCCGGAGCGCCCTGGTGCGCCACCTGGTCGCCGGCGGTCGGCCGCGCGGTGGCGGAGGCCGCCTGGGTGGTGGCTGCCCCAAGGGGGCCGGCGACGGCCTGGGCGCTGTGCAGCAGCGGCACGGCGAGGGCGGTGGCCAGGGCGGCTGAGAGCAGGGTGTTGCGCACGGATGCGGTTGAGGGCACCGGATCTCCTCGATGGGGGTACGTGTGGGGGGTGGTGCGGGGGTGCTCGCCGGGGGAGGAGGGAGGCGGCGGGCGCCCCTGATACCGGGACTTGGGGTGGTGCCGGTATCGGGATACAGCGATGTCGGCGTGGAGCCGGACCCGTACGGGGCCGCCGCGGAAGCGGATCGGATCGGCGGCCCCGTACGGGGGTTCGGTGGGGCTGCGGGGGAGGGCGTGGGGTCCGTGTCGTGGACCTCACGCCCTGGCGCGGCCGAGGTGGGTGAGATGCGGTCAGGACCGGCCGGGTCGAGAGTCGAGTGCCAGGAGAATCACCGCTGTTGAGGGCAGCGAGGAGATTCCCGGCGACCCGGTCGGGTCACTGGGTGAGGGCGGCGGCCGGGTGGCCGCCCTGCATAACATAGTAATGTGACATGGCACTCGACAAGAGGGTGCAGCCCCGTTATTCATCCGTGTCCGAGCGGATCCCGGCCGTGTCGACCCCCGGCGGGAGGGGTGCCGTGGAAGGTCACGGAAGGGTTTCGAAGTGGCGCGGCGTCGCACGGAGGCCTTGACGCGGTCCGGGGTGCGGCGTTTGCTGTGACCCGCTCGTTTAATTCTGTTTGTATCTGGTCTGTTATGTGTTTTTGAACGTTCAAATCGAAGGAGCGCGACATGGGCGCGATCGCTGGGGCGGCGGAGTACCTCCGGCAGTTCGACGAGCCCGTCGGCTACCTCGACTTCGCGCGCTTCGGGCCGGTGTCGGCCCGGGTGCGCGACGTCCTCGGCCGGGCCGCCACCGCGATCCACGGCCAGGGCTGGGAGGCGCTGGCCGGTCTCGACGCGGCGGGGGAGGAGGCGGCCCGGGCCGCCGCGGACCTGCTCGGCTGCGCGGCGCACGAGATCGCCTTCGTCAGCTCGACCTCGCACGGCATGTTCGCGGCGGCCCACGCGCTGCGGGGCCCCGGTACGGTGCTGGTCGGCCGGTCGGACTTCCCCGGCGCGGTCTACCCCTGGCTGCGCGCCGAGGGGAGCGGAGGCCTGACGGTCCGTCTGATCGACGGGCCGGTCACGGCGGACGCCGTCCGGGCCCACCTGGACGACCGGGTGCGGGCGGTCTCGGTCTGCGCGGTGGACGCCGCGACCGGCCACCGGGCGCCGCTGGCCGCCCTCAAGGAGCTGATCGGCCCGCGGCGCGTCCTGGTCGTCGACGCCGTCCAGGCCCTCGGCGCGGTCGGGATCGCCGCCGACGCCGCGGACATCCTCGCCTCCGGCGGCCAGAAGTGGCTGCGCGCGGGGTGGGGGGCGGCGCTCCTCCTGGTGCGCGACCGGGTGGCCGGCCTGCTCCGGCCCGGGCTCGGCGGCTGGTCGGGCGTGGTCGACCCGATCGACCGCGACGACCACCCGCGCCCGGCCCGGCCCGGCGCCGTCGCGCACACGCTCACCAACCCGGACGGCCCGGCCGTCGCCGCGCTCGGCGCGGCACTCGCGCTGGTCCGGGAGACCGGCGTCGAGCGGATCAACGCCCTGATCGGCGAGGCGCTCGACGGCCTGCTCGACGCTGCCCGGTCGGCCGGTGCCGAAACGGCCGGCGGTACGGGCAGCGGGATCGCCCGGTTCCGGCTGCCCGGAGCCGATCCGGCCGCGGTCCATCACGCACTGACCGGCGCCGGGCTCGCCACCACGCTGCGCGGCGGCTGGATCCGGCTGTCGCCGCACGCCTCCAGCGGGCCGGAGGCGGCCGCCCGGCTGGCCGGGGCGCTGCACGCCCTGCGGGCCTCCTGACCACTCCGGACCCCGGCCCGCCGGGAGCGTCCGCCACCCGGTCGGCCAAATCCCGGCCGGGTGCCCACAGGTGACGCCACCACATTTTCGAGAGGAATGCAATGTCACACCTTTCCCGTCGCGCCCTGCTGCGCGCCTCCGGAGCCGGCCTGCTCGGCCTGACGGCACTCCCCGCGCTCTCCGCCTGCTCCGGCTCCGGCTCGGCCCCGGGCGGGGACGCGGCCACCGGCACCGTCACCGTCTGGTCCTGGACCTCGGCGGCCGAGGCGTTGCGCGCCGTCGTCCCGGCCTTCGAGAAGGACAACCCGGGCATCAAGGTCGACGTCCAGGACATCGGCGAGCCGGCGATCTGGGACAAGATCACCGTCGGTCTGGCGGCCGGCGGCCAGGGCCTCGGCGACGTGCTCCACATCGGCTGCGACTACCTGCCGGGCTACCTGGAGAAGTTCCCCGGCGGCCTGGCCGACCTCTCGGCCCTCGGCGCCGACGCGCACAAGGAAGCGTTCGCCCAGGGGCTCTGGCCGGTGGTCAGCGGCAAGGACGGGCACGCCTACGCGCTGCCGTGGGAGGTCAACCCGTTCGGCTTCTTCTACCGCAAGGACCTGTTCGACAAGGCCGGCCTCGACCCGGAGTCCTTCCGGACCTGGGACGACGTGATCGCCGCCGCCGGCCCCTTCAAGGCGGCCAACCCGGGTGTCGCCCTGATCGGCCTCAACAAGCCGGGCACCCCCGACGCCGACCCCAACTTCCTGCAGGCGCTGATGCAGCTCCAGGGCGCGTTCTACTTCGACCTCAAGGGTGCCATCACCATGGGCTCCCCCGAGGCGGTCCGGGCCCTGACCGTCATCAGGAGCCTCGACCAGGCCGGGCTGGTCGCGGACTCCTCCGGCGACCACGGCTGGTCCAACCTGGTGAAGGCGGGAAAGGTCGCCGCCGCCCCGCTGGCAGCCTGGGCCGCGCACTACCTGGAGACCAAGTTCCCGGACCAGAGCGGCAACTGGCGCCTCGCCCGGCCCGCGGCCGTCACCGCCGGCGGCAAGCGCGCCGCCATCGTGAACTCCACCCACCTCGCCGTCTCGGCCACCAGCCCCCGCCGCGTCGCCGCCTGGAAGTTCGTCGAGTACGCCCTGACCAGGCCCGCCTCGGTGAACGCCATGTTCACCGCCGGCGGCGTCTTCCCCGCCCTGACGGCGGCCCACACGGACCCGATGTACGCCGCGCCCAGCGCCTTCTACGGCGGCCAGCCCGTCCTGAAGACCTTCGCCGACCTGCTCGCCGAGGGCGCGGACGCCACCAACTACTCCGGCGACTACGCCCGCGCGCTCAAGCTCGCCGGCGACGCGCAGGTGAAGGTCTTCCTCAAGGGCGCCGACCCGGCGGCCGTCCTCAAGGACGCCGCCAAGCAACTCGCCCAGCAGACCGGGCGCACGATCGCATGACCGCCACCGCCCGACCCGCCGCCCCGGCCCCGGCCGTGGCGGCGGCGCCCCGCCGCCGGGCGGCCGTGCTCCGCCGCCGGGCCCTGCCCTACCTGCTGCTCGCCCCGGCCCTGATCACCTTCACGGTGTTCAAGGCCTACCCGATCATCTCCTCCCTGCTGCTCTCGCTGACCACCGGCTCCGGCGCCGCCACCCACAACGCGGGCCTCGCCAACTACCGCCGGCTGCTGAACGATCCGCTGTTCTGGACGGCCTTGCGCAACACCGGCGAGATCCTCGTCGTGCAGGTCCCGCTGATGCTCCTGCTGGCCCTCGGCCTGGCCGTCGGCATCAACTCGGCCGTCGTCCGCTGGCGCGCCGTCTGGCGGCTCGGCGTCTTCATGCCGGCCGTCACCGGGCTGGTCGCCACCGGTGTGATGTTCGCCTTCCTGCTGAACACCGACCACGGCGCGGTGAACTGGCTCCTCGACGCCGTCGGCCTGCCCACGGTCGACTGGCTCGGCAGCCCGTTCTGGTCGCGGATGTCCGTCGTCCTCGTCCTGACCTGGCACTACACCGGCTACAACGCCGTCATCTACCTGGCCGGCCTGCAGGGCATCCCCAAGGAGCTCTACGAGGCCGCGATGATGGACGGCGCCGGACCGCTGCGCCGCTTCCGGTCGATCACCGTACCGGCCCTGCGCCCCGTCCTGCTCTTCACGGTGGTGCTCTCGACCATCGGCACGCTGCAACTCTTCGACGAGCCCTACGTGCTGACCCACGGCGGACCGGACAACGCCACCCTGACCGTCTCGATGTACCTGTACGTCAACGGTTTCCGCTACTTCGACTTCGGCTACGCCTCCGCCATCGCCTACGCGCTCACGCTGCTCGTATCGGTGCTCGGAGCAGTCCAGACGCGCCTGATGGGAGAGCGCGAATGAGCACCAGGTCCGCGCGGCCGCGCGGTTGGCCCCTGACCCTCGTCCTGGCCGGTGTCGCCGGGCTCTCGGTCGGCCCGTTCTACTGGCTGGTGGTGTCCGCCACCCAGAAGGACGGCGACATCTTCGACTGGCCGCCCAGACTGCTGCCCGGCGGCAGCCTCGGCGACAACCTCGACCACCTCCAGGCCAAGATCGGCCTGCTTCGCGTGGTCGGCAACTCGCTGCTCGTGGCCGGGCTGCAGACGGCGGGGGCACTGGTCGTCGCGCTGCTGGCCGGCTACGCCTTCGCCAAGTTCCGGTTCCGGGGCCGTACCGTGCTGTTCGCCCTGCTGCTGTCGACCCTGGTCGTGCCGGAGCAGGTGATGCTGGTGCCGCTGTTCAAGATGATGATGTCCTTCGGCCTGCTCGACAGCTACCAGGCCATGGTCCTGCCGGGCCTCTGTGTGCCGTTCGCGATCTTCCTGATGCGGCAGGCGCTGAGCGGGATGCCGGACGAACTCCTGGACGCCGCGCGGGTCGACGGCGCGGGGGAGTTCCGGGTGCTGTGGAGCGTGGTCGTCCCGGTCATGCGCCCGGTGCTGGCCGCCCTGTCGATCTTCCTCTTCCTGGGCTCGTGGAACCAGTTCGTCTGGCCGCTGATCGCGCTGCGCAGCCCCGAGATGCACACCCTGCCGGTGGCCCTCGCCACGCTCCACGGCAACGAGAGCAACACCGACTACGGCGCGATCCTCGCCGGGACCGCGCTGTCCACCCTGCCGATGATGGTCCTCTTCCTGGTCCTCCAGCGGCAGTTCATCTCCGGCCTGCTGGCCGGCGCCACGAAAGGCTGACCGTGGAGGAAACCGTGGAGGAAACCGTGGAGGAGACCGTGGAAGAGATCTGGGAGCCGCACGCCCCCACCGCGTCCGGCCGTCCCCGGCCGCTGACCGTCGAGGGCCTGGACCTCCTGGTCACCGGCACCGCGACGGCGCGCACGACGGACGAGGGGGTCGTCGAGGTCACCGCGGACGGCGAGGGCGAGGTACGGATCGAGTGGCGCCTCCCGTGCGTCGACGCGACCGCCTTCTGGACCCCCGACCCCAAGGGCACCGGCTGGCTGCCGGCCGCCTGGAGCGCCCCCCGCCGGGTGACCCTGGCGCGCGGCGCCCCGGTCGCCGCCCTGGTCGGCACCGGCGACATCGCGATCTGCGCCTTCGCCGCCGACCGCCCCGACGTCCTGGCCGGGGCCGGAGTCCTGGAGGAGACCGGCGAGTTCCGCTTCTGGGTGCAGGCGACCGGGCGGCTGACCGTCCGGATCGACACCTCCCGCCGGCACTTCGCCCGCTGCCTGGCCGCCATCGCCGGCTGGTGGTGGGCCGACCGCGAGGCGTCCGTCCCCGAGGCCGCCCGGCTGCCCGCCTACTCGACCTGGTACTCGCTGCACCAGGACATCAGCCCCGAGGCGGTGGAGACCCAGGCCGCGCTCGGCAAGGAGCTCGGGCTGGACAGCATCATCGTCGACGACGGCTGGATGACCGCCGACCGCACCCGGGGCTACGGCCACTGCGGCGACTGGGAACCGGTCTCGCTGCCCGACACCGCCGCCCACGTCCGGCGCGTCCACGACCTCGGGGTGCGGTACCTGCTCTGGTACGCCCTGCCGTTCATCGGCCGGGACAGTGCCGCCTGGGAGCGGCTCGGCCGGTACGCGCTCGCCGACGCCGCCCACATGGGCGCGATCGTCGCCGACCCGCGCTACCCGGTGGTGCGCGAGCACCTCACCGAGCGGCTCGCCCGGGCCGTGGAGGAGTGGGGGATGGACGGGCTGAAGATCGACTTCGTGGACTGGTTCGGCGTCGAGAACCCACCAGCCGCCGGCCCGGAGGCGGACTGCGGGACGGTCGCCGAAGGCCTCGAACTGCTCCTCGCCGAGATCCGCCGGCGGATCACCGCCGTCCGGCCGCAGGCCATGATCGAGTTCCGGCAGCCGTACGTCAGCCCCGGCCTCTGGCCCTACGTCACGATGATCCGGGCCACCGACTGCCCGCTCAGCCCGGCCGAGAACCGGCAGCGCACCATCGACACCCGGCTGGTGGCCGGCCCGATCGCGGTCCACGCCGACATGCTCATGTGGCACCCGGCCGAACCCCCCGAGCAGATCGCCTGCCACCTCATCAACGTGCTGTTCTCCGTGCCGCAGATCTCGGTGGACCTGGCGGTCCAGACCCCGGAGCAGCGGGAGGCGATCGCCTTCTGGCTCGGCGTCTTCCGCGAGCACCTGGGGACGCTGCAACTCGGCGAACTGCGCCCGGCCCGGCCCGACCTGGGCTACCCCCTGGTGACCGCCGTCGGCGGCGACACCGTGGCGGTCGCGCGCTACGCCCCGTGGCCCGTCCGGATCGGCTCGGATCCGTGGCGCACCCTCCTGGTCGCGAACGCGGACGCGGACCCGGAGGTCCGACTGGTCGGCGGCGGGGGACTGGCGGAGGCCGTCGTCCACGACGCTCGCGGACGGCAGGTCCGGCAGGGCACCATCGACCTGGCCGGCGGTGCGGTCGTCCCCGTGCCGCGCGGGGGGCTGCTGACCCTGCGCCGGGCGGAGCCGGGCCGAGGGTGAGGCCGCCGTCCACCGGTCACCACTGATGAGCCCGATCCAGCCAGCGGAGAGCAGATGAGCCAGGGACCACGTCGGCCGCGGGGCGGCGCCACCACCATCGAGGACGTCGCCCGCGCGGTCGGCGTGTCCCGGCAGACCGTCTCCAACGCCCTCAACGCGCCGCACCGGGTCCGCCCGGACACCCTGGAGCGGGTGACTGCGGCGATCGAGCGGCTCGGCTACCGGCCGGACCAGTCGGCCCGGTCGCTGCGCACCGGCGCCCGGCGCACCCTCGGCTACCTCGCGCCGACGGACGACCCGTTCGACCCCAATCCGCTGATGGCGGGTTTTCTGGAGGCCCTGGTCGACGCGGCCGGGGCCGAGGGGTACCGGGTGCTGCTCTTCCGGCCGCCGCCCGGTACGGCGGACCCGCGGCCGACGATCGACGAGGTGGTCGCCGCCCGGCAGGTGGACGGGCTCGTCCTGGCGGACGTGCTCCACGACGATCCGCGGGTCGGCCACGTCGCCGCGGCGGGGATCCCGTTCGCGGCCTTCGGCCGGATCGGCGAGGGCGGTCCGCGGCACTGGGTCGACATCGACAACGGGGCGGCGATGGCGGAGGTCGTCCGGCACCTGGCGGAGCGCGGCCACCGGCGGATCGGCTTCGCCGGGCCCCCGGCGGGCCTGCCCTGGATGGCGGCGCGGCGGGAGGGCTTCCGGGCGGAGGCGGTCCGGCAGGGGCTGGAGGTCTCCGAGCCGGTGGCGCCGGCGGCCGTCGGGGAGATCAGGGCGCTGCTGCGGGGGCCGGACCGGCCGACGGCGGTCGCGGCCGGCAGCGACCTGCTGGCGCTGGACGTCTACGAGGCGATCCGGGCCGAAGGCCTGGTCGTCGGCCGTGATGTCGCGGTGGTCGGGTTCTACGACACCCCGATCTGCCGGCACCTGCATCCCGCGCTGACGTCCGTCCGGCTGCCGCTGCGGGCCATCGCCTCGGCGCTGGTCCGGCTGCTGCTGGCCCAGCTCCGCGGCGAACCGCAGCCGGAGGCCGGGCTGTTGCTGCCGACCGAGCTCGTCGTGCGCGACAGCTCCCGGTGACCGGCCGGCCGAGCCGGCGGTGCCGCCCGGCCCTGCGGCCGGTGGGCCGGGCGAGGTCAGGACGCGGGGACGACGATCAGCTCGCCGACGAGGCGGGCGGCGGCCTCGCGGTCCTCGTCGGGCAGGGCGTCGTCGGTGACCAGGACGTCGATCTGGTCCAGCGTGGCGAACGAGGCGAGGCCGACGGCGTTCCACTTGGTGTGGTCGGCGGCGACCACGACCCGGCGGGCCGACTGGAGGAAGGTGCGGTTGGTCTCCGCCTCGGCGAGGTTCGGCGTGGTCAGTCCCGTGGCCGGCGAGAGGCCGTGGCAGCCGAGGATGAGCACATTGACGTGCAGGGACCGGATGGCCTGGTCCGCCACCGGGCCGACCAGGCCGTCCGACGGGGTGCGGACGCCGCCGGTGCGGATGACCGCGGCGGAGGGCGGGGTGCCGTCCTCCGCGGGCTGTTCGAGCACGTCGGCGATCCGCAGCGAGTTGGTGACGACGGTCAGGCCCTCGACCGCGCGCAGGTGGCGGGCCACCGCGTGGGTGGTGGTGCCGGCCGCCAGGCCGACCGCCGAGCCGGGCGGCACCAGCCCGGCGGCGGCCCGCGCGATCGCCTCCTTGGCGGGCAGCTGCCAGGACGCCTTCGTCTCGAACCCCGGCTCGCCGCTGAGCGGGGCGTCCACCTTCACGGCGCCGCCGTGGACCTTGTGGATCAGACCCCGGCGGGCGAGCGCGTCCAGATCCCGGCGGACGGTCATGTCGGAGACCCCGAGGTCCCGGACGAGTTCGGTGACCCGGACGCCGCCCTGCGCGCGGACCAGGTCGAGGATCTGGACGCGCCGCTGTCCGGCGAGCGGTTGGGCACTGTCGCGCATCGGGCGGCCTCCTGGCGGCGCGGTGATCGGTGAAGAGTGATCGATGAAGGTGGTCAACGCCATGATGGCAGGTCGTGGCGGGGCGCGCCCACCAATTCTGTTGCTTTTTGTTGGATGTTGTTTGATTATGATGTTGCCTGGCCGGGCCCACCGGCCGGCCGCCGGAACGCCTTCGGGAGGAAGACATGGCCAGGACCGTGACCGAGCCGACGGCGCCGCCGTCGGCGGCGGGGACGGAGAGGACGGTGACCAGGCTGGCGGACGGCCGGGAACTCGTCTACTTCCACACCGGGGCCGCCCCCCGCCCGGCCACCGACCGGCGCCCGCTGGAACCCGCGGCCGACCGCCCCGAGGTGCGCCTCGACCCGGCCACCGGCGACTGGGTCACCATCGCCGCGCACCGCCAGGTCCGCACCTACCGGCCGCCGGCCGACGAATGCCCGCTCTGCCCGTCCCGGGACGGGCGGCTCAGCGAGATCCCCGCCGGGGACTACCAGGTCGCCGTCTTCGAGAACCGCTTCCCCTCGCTCGCCGGAGCGCCCGGCGCGCCGTCCGCCGATGCCACCGATCCCGCCGAGGGCGGGCTGCACACCGCCCGGCCCGGCTCCGGCCGGTGCGAGGTGGTCTGCTTCACCGCCGACCACGGAGCCTCCTTCGCCGACCTCGACGAGGCCGGCGCGCGGCTGGTGCTGGACGCCTGGACCGACCGCACCGCCGAACTCTCCGCCCGGCCCGGCGTCGCGCAGGTGTACTGCTTCGAGAACCGCGGCACCGAGATCGGCGTCACCCTCGCCCACCCGCACGGCCAGATCTACGCGCTGCCCTTCACCACCCCCCGCACCGCCCGGATGGCCGGACAGGCCGGCCGCCACCGCGCCGCCACCGGCCGCAACCTCTTCGAGGACCTGCTCGCCGCCGAACGCGCCACCCCCGAACGGCTGGTGCTCACCGGAACGCACTGGACGGCCTTCGTCCCGTTCGCCGCCCGCTGGCCCTACGAGGTCCACCTCTACCCCCACCGCCGCGTCCCGGACCTCACCCGCCTCACCGAGGACGAACGCGCCGAGTTCCCCGGGCTCTACCTCGAACTGCTGCGCCGCTTCGACCGGCTCTTCGGCACCCCGGAGGCCCCCGTGCGCACGCCCTACATCTCCGCCTGGCACCAGGCGCCGCGCGAGGGCGGCGCCGAACTCGCCCTGCACCTGGAGCTGTTCACCATCCGGCGGGCCGCCGACAAGCTCAAGTACCTGGCCGGGGTCGAGTCCGGCATGGACGCCTTCGTCAACGACATCGCCCCGGAGGCGGCCGCCCGGCGGCTGCGGGAGGTCGCCTCGTGACCGGGCCCGCGAGCAGCGCCACCACCCCGTCCCTCCACCCGGGAGAGCAGACACCATGACCACCTTCCACGAGCTCTTCGGCCACGCCCCGACCGGGGAGTGGGCGGCACCGGGCCGGGTGAACCTGATCGGTGAACACACCGACTACAACCTCGGGTTCGTCCTGCCGATCGCCCTGCCGCAGACCGTCCGCGCCCGGGCCCGCCGACGCGACGACGGCCGGCTGCGGCTCTACAGCGCCCAGGGCGACGCCCGGGTCGCCGAGCTGGCCGTCGCCGACCTCGCCCCCGGCACGGTGGCGGGCTGGGCGGGCTATCCCGCCGCCGTGGTCTGGGCCCTGCGGCAGGCCGGCCACCCGGTCGGCGGCGCCGACCTGCTCCTCGACAGCGACGTGCCGACCGGCGCGGGCCTCTCCTCCTCCGCCGCGCTGGAGTGCGCGGTCGCCTCCGCCTACAACGACCTGTACGGCCTCGGCCTCGCCGCACAGGACCTCGCGGTCGTCGCACAGCAGGCCGAGAACCGGTTCGTCGGCGTACCCTGCGGCGTGATGGACCAGATGGCGTCGATGTGCGGCCGCGCGGGAACCGCGCTCCACCTGGACGCCCGCGACCTGTCCATCCGGCACGTGCCGTTCGACCTGGCGAGCGCGGGCCTGCGGCTGCTGGTCATCGACACCCGGACCAGGCACGACCTCGCCGACGGTGCGTACGCGGCGCTGCGCGCCGGCTGCGAGCGGGCCGCGGCGCTGCTCGACCTGCCCGCCCTGCGCGACGTTCCGCCGTCCGGCCTCGATCCCGCGCTCGGCCGGCTGCCCGCCGAACTGCGGCCGCTGGTACGGCACGTGGTGACCGAGAACGAGCGGGTGCGCCGGGCCGTCGCCCTGCTCGACGCCGGTGACCCGGCCGGGCTCGGGCCGGTCCTCACCGCCGGGCACGCCTCGCTGCGCGACGACTACCGGGTCTCCTGCCCGGAGACGGACCTGGCGGTCGAGGCCGCCCTGTCCGCCGGGGCGCTCGGCGCCCGGATGACCGGCGGCGGCTTCGGCGGCTCGGTGATCGCCCTGGTGGCCGTGGGCGCCGCCGACGAGACGGCGGCCGCGGTGGCGGCGGCCTTCCGGCGGGCCGGGTACCCCGAGCCGGGCCTCGTCCACGCGATCGCGTCCGCCGGGGCCCGTCGGGTGTCCTGACGGACCCCGGCAGGGGGGCGGCCGGTCCGCGTGTTCCGTCCCCGCCCCGCTGACCGGGCGTCACGACTCCAGGACGGAGAGCGGTTCGGGGAGCGCGCTCTCGGCGCACGGGATGACGGTCCTGATGATCTCCATGGTCCGCTCGGTGAGGTCGGCCCGGTTGCCGAGCACCCAGGAGATGTGCTGGGCGCCGAAGAAGGCGGAGACCAGCACCTTGGCGAGGACGGCGGGCGTGGTCGAGCGGGCGAGCTCGCCGCGCTCGGCCCCGTGCTCCAGCCAGGAGCAGATCAGCGCGGTGTAACCCTGGTAGGGCAGCGGGAGTTCGGCCTCGATCGCCGCCCGCTCGATCTGCAGCCGGGCGCCGGCCTGCATCACGGTGTCGTCGCGCAGGGCCGCCGCCGTGCGCAGCAGCAGTTCGGCGACGGAGGCGATCGGCGGCAGGCCGAGCTGCTCCACCCGGCCCGCGATGGCCGCGATGCGGCGGTAGAACTCGTCGGCGATGCTGAGGGCGAGGGCTTCCTTGTTGGCGTAGTGGAAGTACACCGCGCCCTTCGTCATCCCGGACAGCTGGGCGACGTCGAGGATGGTGACGGCGGGGAAGCCGTTCTCGGCGAAGGCCTGGGCGGCGGCGTGCAGGATCCGCTCCTGGGTGCGGACGGCCCGTTCCTGTTTGAGTTCCTTGCCCCGGGCCGTCTGCGGCGGGGTGGTGGTGGGCCCGGGGAGGCGTTGTCCCTGCGGCGCTCTCATGATCGGCCTCTCTCGGACGCGGTGGACGGGGGTGCGGCGGACGCTGGTGCCACACGACGTAACAGTGAACGGCCGGCCCTTGAAACAAACCTTCGTAAAGGTAGATTTGAGAGCGCTGGCGGGCCGGGCCCGTAAGGGCTCGCCCACGACCTCTGGGGGGAGAACATGCGGCAATACCATGTGCGACGTGCGGTCCGGAGAACGGTGACGCGGCGGGTGACCCGGCGGCCGGGACCGTGACGGCCGCCCCGGTCCTGGCCGGCCCCACCCTGCCAGGAGCCCGACTGACGTTCGACCGGACGATACCCCGGCACCTCGTCCACCGTGCGGCCGTCGCCGAGGTGTTCGTGACGGACGCGGTCGCGCTCGGCGGCGACCGCTTCCTGGTCGGCGCGCAGTGGCCGAGGGACCACGCGCTCTACCACCCGGACCCGCAGGGGGTGAGTGATCCGCTGCTCTTCGCGGAGACCATCCGTCAGGCGCTGGTCTGTCTCGCGCACTGGCACTACGGAGTGCCGCTGACCCACCGGTTCGTGGGCAGCGACATGGACTTCGAGATCACCGACCCCGGGGCGCTGCGGGTCGGCACGGAGCCGCTGCGGGCCGAACTCCTGGCGCGGTGGCACTGGGTGGACAACCGGCCGCCGCGACGGTTCGGGATGCGGCTGGAGGTGGTGCTCAGCATCGCGGGCCGCGAGTGCGGCCGTGGCGGTCTGCGGGTCGTCGCCCTCGACGAGCGGACCTACCGGGTGCTGCGCGGGCGCCGCTCCGAGGCCGGTCCCGGCCCGGCCGGGCCGGTTGCCGGGGGGACCGTCGCGCCGGAGGCGGCGCGCCGGAGGGTCCGGCCGTGGCGGGTGGGCAGGCTGCGGGGCAAGGACAGTGTGCTCGTCCCGGGCCCGTCGCCGCGCGAGTGGCGGATGCTGGTCGACCTCGACCACGCCATCCTCTTCGACCACCCCACCGACCATGTGCCGCTGATGGCCCTGCTGGAGGGCGTCCGGCAGTTGGGGCACCTGCTGGTCCACGACCCCGCGGCGGGACCGCCCGTCGTCGGCCCGCGGGCCCTTGGCCCGCAGGTCCTCCTCGCCCTGACGACACGCTGCCTGGCCTTCGCGGAGCTGGACGAGCCCCTTCTCCTCGCGGTGCGGGGCGGGGTGACGAGGGCGTCCGGCCGGGGGCGGCTGGCGATCGACGTGCTCCAGGGAAACACGGTGCTCATGACATCGGAGACGGACTGGGGCGGGGCCGGTCCGGGTGATGCGATGGCGAACCATGGACTCCGACCTCCCTTTTTCGTGACCGCCGACAGGCACCCTTAGAAATACCGTCGGGAAGGAATGGGAGCAACGGGATCATCCTTTCCTTGAAGATCCCTTTACCGTGAGCCGGGGTGCCGGCCGCACTTCGGGGCGTTCCCGGGTGGGGGCCGGCCGCCGGTCCGGTTCGGCGGCCGGTGGCCGGAGTGACAACTGACTGCTCGTCATAATTCCTTGCAGGTAGGGGAAGTGTGTCCATCAGTGCGCGCCGGTCCGGCCGGGACCGGCGGTCGGGCGGTGGCGTGGTCCGGCCCGCACGGCCGCACCACCGGCCGTGCGGGCCCGGTGAATCGTCCTTCACCAAACCTTCCATCGTCGTTCTCCTCCCGCGGCGCCGGCCGTCGCCCCGTCGAACCGCGCGTCCCTCGTTCCGCGTCCACTCTCCCGCCCGTGCCCCCCGCTCCGTACCGGAGGAACCGCATGGCCGTCCCAGAGCCCACCCGGCTGGTGTTCAGCGACGTCGACGAGACGCTGCTCACCCGCAAGAGCCTGTTCGACTTCCTGGACTACTACTTCACCCGCCGCTACGGTGCCGCCGGTGCGCGGCACGTCGACCAGACGCGCCGCTGCCTGACGGCCCTGGCGGCGGCCGGCGCCCCGCGGGAGCGCGGAAACCTGGCCTACTACCGGGCGTGGGAGGGTCAGCACGAAGCCTCGGTCGCCGAGTCGGCGCGGCGCTGGTTCGTCGCGGCCAGCGCCGAGAAGGGCTTCTACCGGGCGCGGACCCGCGCCGAACTGCGGCGGCACCAGGCCGAGGGCGGCCTCCTGGTGCTGGTGTCGGGCGGGTTCCCGGCCCTCCTGGAGCCCGTCGCCGCGGACATCGGCGCACGGCACCTGGTGTGCACCAATCCCGAGGTCCGCGAAGGCCGTTACACCGGCGGGGTGGTCGGCGACCCGGTCATCGGCGTGGGCAAGGGGGCCGCCGTGCGCCACCTCATCGGCGCCTACCCGCACCTCGGGCCGCAGGAGTGCTACGGCTACGGCGACCACGTCTCCGACCTGCCGATGCTGGCCGAGGTCGGCCACCCGGTGGTGGTGGGCGCGGACCCGGCCCTGCTGGCCGCGCTGCCCGCTGCGCGGGTCCTGCCGGACTGACGCCCGCGGCCGGTCAGGCCGCGGGCGGCAGGACGAGCCGCCAGATCTCCTGGACCTGTGCGGGGAAGGTGTCCAGCCGGCACGCGGAGGTGGCGGTGTAGTAGGTGCCGAAGACGGAGGCGATCACGAACCCGCTGAGCGCCGAGGGTTCGTGACCGCCCTCCAGTTCGCCGAGCCGCTGGGCATCCCGGACCAGACGGGTCATCACCAGGGACAGGTCCGTGATCACGTCCGGGGTCTGGCTGCGGGACTGGGCCTCCTCGACGACCAGGTGGAGCCCGGCCCGGAAGCGCAGACAGGTGTGGAGCAGACCGACGAGGCCGAAGGTGATCTGACGCAGCACCCCGAGCGGGTGCCGGTCGGATTCCTCGACCTGGTCGAGGACGCCGCGCCAGGCATGGTCGAAGGGGGCGGTGAGCGCCGCGGCGAGTTTCTCCTTCGAGGAGAAGTGCGCGTACAGCGCGCCTTTGGTCATTCCCGTCCGGACCGCTATGCGTTGCAGGTTCGCTCCGGCGTACCCGTGCCGGACGAACTCGTCGGCAGAGGCGTCGAGGAGCAGCTCATGCGTCCTCCACGCCCGTTCCTGCTTGATCACGATGCCTCTCAGCCGTTGTCGGCGAACGTGGCCGGCGAAACGCCGGAACCGTCTTCTGTGAATCTTTTACCGCGGGCGGGTCCGGCAACAAGGGCGGTGCGGCGGGCGGTGGACGATTGAGCCATCTTCGGCCGGTCGCCGGAGCGGTGTGCGGCGGCCGTGCGCGGTCGCGGGCGCCGTGTGCGCGGGCGTGTGCGCAGGTCGGGGCGGGAGGTTGCAAAGTCGTCGACCGCTCCGTCAAAACTGACGTTCGAGAAGGTATTTTTGTCTGCGGTCGATCGCGCAGACGCATCATCGGTGCACCATACAAGGGGGAGTGAACGTCACATGCGGTCAGACGACATTCAGGACGTGGCGCCGGCCGGAAGACCCCTCCTACAGACGTTCATGGAGGAGGTCTTCGACTCGCTGCACCGTGCCGATCAGCGTCGCTGGGCCCGGGCGTACCTGGGCGGGCTGCTCAGCGTCCCCGGCAAGAAGACGCTGCAGCAGCTGGCGCGGACGGTCGCGCCGACCTCGGCCGCCGTCCACGGGCTGCAGCAGTTCATCAACGCCAGCCCGTGGGACTGGGGGCCGGTGCGCCAGGCACTGGCCCGGACGGTGGCCGAGAGCGCGGTGCCGCGCGCCTGGAGCGTGGCGGAACTGACCATCCCCAAGCGCGGCGACCACTCGGTGGGGGTCCACCGGCGCTTCGACGCGGCATCCGGACGAACCGTCAACTGCCAGCAGGCGAGCGGCTCCTTCCTGGTCACGGACACCCACTGCGTCTCGGTGGACTGGCGGCTGCTGCTCTGCGAGGCCTGGTGCGAGGACGAGCGGCGCCGCCGGCGGGCCCGGATCCCGGACGGGGTCGCGGCCCGGCCCTCCTGGACCCACGTCCTGGACTTCGCGACCGCGGTCGCCGCCCACCCCCGGCTGGCCTCCGTGCCCTGGGTGCTGGACCTGCGGCACGAGCCCGACATCGCACCGGTGGCCGCCGGACTCGCCCAGCTGGGCATGGACTTCGTCTGCGAGGTGGGCCCCGGGCAGCCGGTGCGGCCCCCCGCCCGCACACCGTCCCCGCCGGTGGGGATCGGGGCGCTGATGGCGCGCAGCCAGACCCGCCAGCCGCATCTGGTGGTCCGTCAGTTGCCGTCCGGCCGGCCCGAACCGTTCACCGTCCACTCGG
Organism: Kitasatospora sp. NPDC088548; assembly: GCF_044753005.1. Classification (NCBI taxonomy): domain Bacteria; kingdom Bacillati; phylum Actinomycetota; class Actinomycetes; order Kitasatosporales; family Streptomycetaceae; genus Kitasatospora; species Kitasatospora sp. NPDC088548. The sequence goes on along the minus strand of NZ_JBIVMI010000002.1, from coordinate 347,031 downwards.
GGCTGGTCCGGCTGCCCCGGACGGAGGCCTCCGGCGCCGCGCCCCGGCGCACCTACCGGGTGCTGGTCAGGCCCGCCCCGAGCGGGCAGCACCCCGCCCGGTACTGGATCACCAGCCTGACCGAACGCCGGGTGGAGGACGTGCTGGCGCTCGCCCGGGCCGTCCCGGCGGCCGAGCGCGCCATGGCCGACCTGGCGGAGAACTTCGGGGTCCTGGACTTCGAGGGCCGCTCCTACCCGGGCTGGCACCACCACATGACGATGGCCTCGGCGGCCGCCGCCTACAGCCGGCTGCACACCGGCCCCGCCGGCGCGCGGGCCCCGCTCACCGCCCGGGTGCCCGCGCACCGGGCGGCCGGGCCGGAGCGCCGCTCCGCCTGACCGTCGGCCGGGCTCCGCGGGCGCCGGCCGGGGCCCGCGGAGCCCTGCGACTTCCGGAGGTCGCGCTTGTCCGGAGGCGGCCGCGCGCCCGAGAATGGAACCGGCGCGGGAATCCCCGGAGCCGTTTTCCGGAAAGGCCGCGGAAATCGCGGGCCGCCCCGCCGCAATTCCCTGTTCCGTTCGGTGACACCGGTACGCCTTGGCGCTGCCGGTCCGCTGTGCCTGCATTGTGCCTGCGTTGTGCCGGGTCGCATACCGGTAATCGCCGAAATCAAGCGAAGGATCGAGGATGACTGTCGCGAATTCAGCTCCGGCCGAGGGGCGACTGCTCCGGGCCGGTTATTCGGACGAGACCCGGGAATGGCTGGCGCGGGTGGAGAAGATCGCCCCGCTGGTCGAGGAGAACCGCGAGCGCGGCGACCGGGAGCGGGTCACCCCGCGCCCGGTCTTCGAGGCGCTGCGCGACGCCGGGATCCCGCGGATGTGGGTGTCACGGCAGCTCGGCGGCGGGCAGGTGAGCATCGAGACGGGTTCGGCGGTGATCCAGGCCCTGGCGCAGCTGGACCCGTCCGTCGCCTGGCAGATGGGCGTCCAGGGTGCCATCGGCCGGCTCTCGGACTACCTCCCCGAGCCCACCGCGCGCCGCCTGTTCGAGGAGCACACCGGTTTGGTGGTCGGCGGCGTCAACCCGTCCGGATTCGCCGAGGCCACCGACGGCGGCTTCACCCTCAACGGCGAATGGGCGTTCGCCAGCGGGTCCGCCCACGCCGACTGGCTGGTCTGCGCGGCCTGGGTGACCGAGGGCGGGGAGGTGCGCCGCACCGAGGCCGGCCCGGAGCTGCGCCAGCTCTTCGTCCGCGCCTCGGACGTCGAGATCCGCGACACCTGGCACACGGTCGGCCTGCGCGCGACCGGCAGCAACCACTACCGGGTGGAGAACGTGCGCGTGCCGGTGGAGTACACCGTCGCGGGCGCGGAGATGTACCGCCCGCCGGCGCCGAGGGCGTCCCGGGCCTACGACATCAGCTACTACGACTTCGGCCCGTTCACCTCGGCCTCGACGGCCCTGGGGATCGCGCAGAACGCCGTCGACTCCTTCAAGGAGCTCGCCGCGGGCAAGACCAGGACGGCCGGCAGCAGCACCCTCGCGCAGAGCCACGTCGTCCAGGAGAAGCTGGCCCGGGCGGAGTTCCAGGTGTACGCGGCGCGGGTCCTGCTGCTCGACACCGCCCGCCGGGTCCAGGAGTTCGGCCCGACCGGCGGCGACCCGCTGAGCGCCGTGGCCCGGCTCACCGCCGCCACCGTCGCCGAGCAGGCGGTCGCGGCCGTGGACGCCGCGTACGACCTCGCCGGGGCCACCTCGGTCTACGAGACCAGCCGGCTCGAACGCTGCTTCCGCGACGTCCACTCGGCCGTCAAGCACATCACGCTCTCGCCGACCCACTTCGAGATGGCCGGCCAGTACCTGCTCGGCGGCGGTCTCCAGATGCGGCGGTAGCACCGCGCCACCGTCCTGCCCGTGTCACCGCACCGCCGCTTCGCCGTTCCGCCGCGCCACCGCACCGCCCGTGTCACCGCTGCCCGTGTCACCGCTCCCACCCTCCGCCTTCGGACAACTGAGATGAGGAAACAGGCATGGAGACGATGAAGGCCGTACAGCTTCTGGCCCCGCGCAAACCGGTACTGGCCGAACTGCCCATCCCGAAGACGCCCGCCGACGGGCTGCTCATGAAGACCCGCTGCGTGTCGATCTGCTCCACCGACATCTCCTTCTTCGAGGGCCATCTCTTCCCCTCCGAGTACCCGGTGATCCTCGGTCACGAGTACCTGGGCGAGGTCATCGACATCGGCCCCGAATTCGACCAGCACGGCGCCGACATCGCCGTCGGCGACCGCGTCGTCTACTGGGGCCAGACCGACTTCGGCGGGTTCGCCGAGTACCGCACCGTGCGGCCGATCTTCTCCGGGCAGGTGAAGGAGGACGTCTTCGCCGCCGACCGCAACTTCCACGACGACCACCGGGCCGCGGCGGTGAAGATCCCGCAGGAACTGAGCGACCTGGAGGCGTCGTTCATCGAGCCGGTCACGGGCGCGCTGCGCTCGGTGCTCTCCAACCCGCCGCAGGTCGGTGACCGGGTCCTGATCCTGGGCACCGGCCCGATCGGTGTGATCGCGGGGAGCATCATCCGCCGGCTGCTGGCCCCCAACTCGGTCGTCTCGGTGGACGCCAACCCGGCCCGCAACGAGTTCGCCGAGCAGCAGTTCTCCCAGCGCTCCTACCTGCCGGACGAGTTGATCGAGAGCGTCGAGGACGGCGCCTTCGACTACGTCTTCGACGCGCTGCCCACGGTCAAGGTCTCCGACGAGACCAAGGACCCACGCCGGGTGGCGATGCGCAAGCTCCGGGCTGGCGGCCAGTACGTGCTGTACGGGGCCTCGCAGGAGATGCAGAAGTTCGACACCTGGCTGATGCTCGCCAAGGGCATCACCATCCGGTCCGCGCCCTTCGACGTGACCAGCTTCCCGATGCACAAGAGCGCCAATGTGATCGCCTCGGCCATGCAGATGCTGCTGTCGGGCGTGGTGAACGGCAAGGCCCTGCTCTCCACCGTGCACAAGTTCAGCGACTACGACGGTCTGGTGGACATCTTCGAGAACTACCGGAGCACGACCGATCTGAAGACGATCGTCGACTTCCGCTAGGACTTCTCCGAGACAGCCACCCCCGCCCCGTCCACCGCCGCGATTCCCCGAGAGAGGTACGTCGGATGCACGAGCAGAGGAGCGCGGCGCCGCCCGGCGGGGCCGGACTCGTGGTGGTGGCCAACCGGTTGCCGGTGAGTCTGGAGCGCGACGCGGACGGCACCGAGCGGTGGCGGCACAGCCCGGGCGGGCTGGTCAACGCCCTCGAACCGTTCCTGCGCGCGCACCAGGGGGCCTGGGTGGGCTGGCCCGGCGCGAGCGGTGCGAGCGCGGCGCCGCCCCCGCAGGACGACGGCCTGCGACTGCACCCCGTCGAGCTGACCGCCGAGGACGTCCGCGACTTCTACGAGGGCTTCTCCAACGCGACGCTCTGGCCGCTCTACCACGACGTGGTGATGCCCCCGGAGTACCACCGCCACTGGTGGGACGCCTATGTCCGGGTCAACCGGATCTTCGCGAAGGCCGCCGCCGAGGTCGCCGCCCCCGGGGCCACCGTCTGGGTCCAGGACTACCAGCTCCAGCTGGTGCCCGCGATGCTGCGGGAGCTGCGGCCGGACGTCCGGATCGGGTTCTTCCTGCACATCCCATTCCCGCCGGTGGAGCTGTTCATGCAGCTCCCCTGGCGCACCGAGATCGTCCGGGGCCTGCTCGGCGCCGACCTGATCGGATTCCAACGCCCGGGCGGTGCAAGGAACTTCCATTGGCTGGCCGAGCGGCTGGCCGGTCTGCGGCCGGACCGCGAAACCCGCGACCCGGCGGACGGGCCCGGGCGGCTGCGGGTCCACGGGCGCGGCGTCACGGTGGGCGCCTTCCCGGTCTCGGTGGACGCGGCGGCCCTGGGCCGGCTGGCACGGAGCCCCGGGGTCCGGCGCCGGGCCCGGCAGATCCGCGCCGAACTCGGCAACCCGCGCCGGATCGTGCTCGGCGTGGACCGGCTCGACTACACCAAGGGCATCGATGTCCGGCTCCGGGCCGTGCACGAGATGCTGGCGGCGGGCCGGATCAGGCCGGAGGAGGTGACGATGGTTCAGATCGCCACCCCCAGCCGGGAACGCGTCGACCACTACGTCCGGATGCGGGAGGACATCGAGCGCACGGTGGGGCGGATCAACGGGGAGTTCGGGCGGGTCGGCTACCCGGCCGTGCACTATCTGCACACCTCGGTCGGGCCGGAGGAACTCGTCGCCTTCTACTGCGCGGCCGACGTCATGCTGGTCACGCCGCTGCGGGACGGCATGAACCTGGTCTGCAAGGAGTACGTGGCCTGCCGGTACGACCTCGGCGGCGCCCTGGTGCTCAGCGAGTTCGCCGGTGCCGCAGCCGAGCTGGAGGCGGCGTTCCAGGTCAACCCGCACCACCTGGACGAGGTGAAGTCGGGTCTGGCCCTGGCCCTCGACGTCCCGGCGGAGGAGGGGGCCCGGCGGATGGCGCAGTTGCGCCGGCAGGTGCTCGGCCATGACGTCGGCCACTGGGCGCAGTCCTTCCTGAGCGCCCTCGACGGGACGGCCGGGCCGGCCGGCGGCCCGGCCGCCGCCACGACACCGGCGACCGCGCCGACCGTCCGCGCGCCGTCCCCCGACTCGCCCGCGAGCACGATGACCTGGGGCCCGACGTCCGCTCCCGGCCGCACGACCACGTGACCGGGCCGGCGTCCGCCGCCCGACGGCCCGCGCGCGGGCCCGCTCCTGAACCGACCGAGAACGGAGGCCCCGATGCCCGTCAACCAGGCCGACTTCACCCTGGCGATGTCCCGTGTCCCCTCGCCCGTCACCGTCGCCACGACGGTGGACGCGGCCGGCCGCCACTGGGGTTTCACCGCGAGCTCCTTCACCTCGCTCTCCCTCGACCCGCAGCTCGTCCTGATCTGCCTGGACAAGGCCGCCAGTACCCACGCCGCCTTCCTGGCGGCCGAGCACTTCCTGGTCAACGTCCTGGCGCACGACCAGGCCGAGGTGGCCCGGCGGTTCGCCACCTCGGGCATCGACCGCTTCGCGGCCGGCGACATGGTGCCCTGCGAACTGGGGCTCCCCGGGCTGGCCTCGGCGTCGGCCCGGGTCGCCTGCGCCACCCACCGGATCCTGGACGGCGGCGACCACAGCATCCTGGTCGGCCGGGTGGAGCGGACGCACGCCGGCAGCGGCCCGCCCCTGGTCTACAGCGACCGGGCGTTCACCCGGCCCGAACCGGCCGCCCGGCTGGCCCGGGCCCGGTGACCGGCCCGGTCGCCGCGGTCTGCCCGCTCTGCCTGGTCGGCCTGCCGCGCCCGGCCGGGCGACGCCGGTGAAGCGCGTCCGGCTGGCCGTCCTCGGTACCGCCCACGTCCACCTCGCCGACCACCTCGACGTGGTGGCCGCGGACCGGCACACCGAACTGGCCGCCGTCCACCGGGGATCGGGCCCCTGGCCGCCCCGGCTGGCCGGTGTACGGCCGGCGACCGCCGACGAGGCGCTGGCCGGGGCCGATGCCGCACTGGTCGCCTCGACCACGGCCGAACACGGCCCCCTGCTGCGCCGGGTGGCCGCCGCCGGGCTGCCGGTGCTGGTGGAGAAGCCGCTCGCCGGCTCGGCCGCGCAGACCGCCGAACTGCTCGCGGTGCTGGCGTCCGGCGGCCGTCCGGCGACCACCGCGATGTTCCTGCGCTGCGCCCCGGCGTTCGGACGGCTGCGGGCTCTGCTGGCCGCCCGGGCGTTCGGCGAACTGGCCTCGGTGGAAGCCGGGTTCAGCCATCCGGGGCTGCCGGACGGCCTGTTCGACGGCCCGGCCGGCTGGATGCTGGACGCGGCGCACGGCCCGGCCGGCGCCTTCGCCGACCTGGCCGTCCATCTGGTGGACCTGCTCGGCTGGCTGGCGCCCGGGGCCGGCCTGCGAGTGCGCGGGGCGGTGCTCCGGCACCGGCCGGGCCTGGCCGCGGACGTCGGCGGGGCGGCGCTGCTCTCCTGGGGCGGGGTGCCGGTCTCGGTGCGCGCCGGGTGGGCCTCCCGCCCCGGGGGTGTGTCGGTGCGGGTGGAGGGGGAGCGCGGGACGGCCCGGGTGGACGGTGGCCGGCTGACCCTCACCGGCGCGGGTGAGCGGGTGGAGGAGTATCCGCCGCCGCGGGCCGGTGCGGCCCTGGAGGGGTTCCTGGCCGGCCTGCGCGGTGAACGGCGCTGGGCGGCGCCGACCTGCGCCGAGATCCTGCGCGGCGCCCGGGTCATGGACGCGATCGGACGGCGGACTTCCCAAAGTCTCATCGATCCGGCCCCGAGCACCCCACAACCGGCCTGCCATCCTAAATAATACGTATTGTCGTACGGAGCCTGCTCTGGGCGCCGGGAACACAACCGGAGGAGAATCAATGTCTTCGCCCCTATCCCCAACCCCGTTGATGGACCTGACCCTGGGCGTGTACGCGTTCAAGGGGCTGGCGCTGGCGACCGAGCTCGAGGTCTTCACCGAGCTGGCCGGCGGCAAGGGCGTCACCCTGGACGCGTTCGCGCGGCGGCACGGGATCCACGAGCGCCCGGCCGAGCTGCTGCTCACGGCGCTGGTCTCGCTCGACCTGCTGGTCCTCGACGACGAGGGGTTCTACCGCAACTCGGCGGTCTCCGAGGAGTTCCTGGTCAAGGGCAAGCCGCGGTACTTCGGCGGCTGGGTGACGCTGGTCGACAAGCACGAGTACCCGGCCTACATCAAGATGCTGGACTCGCTGCGCGGCAACCACCCGACCACCTGGGACGTGGAGAACCAGAAGTCGCTGTTCCAGCCGGACGACCCGGTGGTCAAGGAGCACTTCTGGGACGCGATGCACTCGCTGTCCGCCTACACGGCCGGCCGGCTCGCGGAGTCGATCGACTTCAGCGGGATCAAGCGGCTGCTGGACGTCGGCGGCGGCGGCGCGGCGTACGACATCGAGCTGTGCCGTCGTCACCCGCACCTGAAGACCACCGTGTTCGACCTGCCGTTCGTCTGCGAGCTCACCAGGCCCCGGGTGGAGGCGGCCGGCCTGGCCGACCGGATCGACTTCGCCAGCGGTGACTTCTTCGAGGTCGGCGGGGTGCCCGGCGGCTACGACGCGATCCTGCTCTCCAACATCCTGCACGACTGGGGCATCGAGGACGCGCGCAAGATCCTGCGGGCCTGCGCCGAGGCGCTGCCCTCCGGCGGTGTGCTGCTGGTGACCGAGTCCTTCGTGGACGACGACAAGCGCGGGCCCGCGCCGGCGGCGCTGATGAGCCTGAACATGCTGGTCGAGACCTGGGGCCGGAACTACACGGCGGCGGAGTACGGGGAGTGGGCGGCCGAGTTCGGGCTCAAGCCCGAGGGCGTCGTCCCGTTCGAGGGCCAGGGCGCCAACGGCGTCTGGGTCGCCCGCAAGCCCTGAGCCACCCCGGTGGCCGCAGCGACCGCTCGCACCCGGTCGCGGGCACCGCACCCCGAAACGCCCGGCCGGTTCTCCCCGGCCGGGCGTTTCGGTGCTGTCCGGCTGTGCTCAGCGCAGCAGCGCGGCGCCGCTGCCGACGGCCGGGTGGACCGGCGGCGGTGACACCTGCGCCGGCCGCCCGTCCGCGAACTCCTTGCGCAGCACCGGGACGACCTCCTCGCCGAGCAGGTCGAGCTGCTCCAGCACGGTCTTCAGCGGCAGTCCGGCGTGGTCCATGTTGAACATCTGCCGCTGGTAGTCGCCGAAGTACTCGCGGAAGCGCAGGGTCTTCTCGATCACCTGCTGCGGGCTGCCGACCGACAGCGGGGTGATGTCCATGAACTCCTCCAGCGACGGGCCGTGCCCGTACACCGGGGCGTTGTCGAAGTACGGCCGGAACTCCCGTACCGCGTCCTGGGAGTTCTTGCGCATGAAGGCCTGGCCGCCGAGGCCGACCACGGCCTGTTCGGGCGTGCCGTGGCCGTTGCGGGCGTAGTGCTCGCGGTAGAGCGCGATCAGCTCCTGGAAGTGCTCCTTGGGCCAGAGGATGTTGCTGGCGAAGAAGCCGTCGCCGTAGTAGCCGGCCTGGATGGCGATCTCGGGGCTGCGGATGGAGCCGTGCCAGACGAACGGCGGGACGCCGTCCAGCGGGCGCGGGGTGGCGGTGAAGGACTGCAGCGGGGTGCGGAAGCGGCCCTCCCAGTCCACCACCTCCTCGCGCCACAGGCGGTGCAGGAGCGCGTAGTTCTCGATCGTGAGCGGGATGCCCAGGCGGATGTCCCGGCCGAACCAGGGGTAGACGGGCGCGGTGTTGCCGCGCCCGAGCACCAGGTCGACGCGGCCGTCCGCGAGGTGCTGGAGCATCGCGTAGTCCTCGGCGATCTTCACCGGGTCGTTGGTGGTGATCAGGGTGACGGCGGTGGAGAGGATGATCCGCTCGGTGCGCGCGGCGATGTAGGCGAGCAGGGTGGTGGGAGAGGTCGGCACGTGCGGCGGGTTGTGGTGCTCGCCGGTCGCGAAGACGTCGAGCCCCACCTCCTCCGCCTTGGCGGCGATGGCCACCATCGCCTTGATGCGCTCGTGCTCGGTGGCGGCGCGGCCGGTGGTCGGGTCGGGCGTGCAGTCGCCGACGCTGTAGATCCCGAACTGCATGGGTGTCCTCGCAGGGGTGGCAGTGGCAGGTCGTGACGCGCCGGCCACCCGGCCGCGGGGGCCGTGCGGGGATCCGGTGCGTGGGTTCAGCCGGCGGAGTCGGGCCGGTGGCGGGCCGCCTGGACGGCTTCGTCGTCCAGGGCGCCGGCCAGGATGGCGTCGAGCAGCCCGGGGTAGCGGGCGTCCAGGTCGGTGCGGCGCAGCGAGAGCAGGTTCTCCCGCCCGGACGGCTCCTGCCGGATGACGCCGCTGTCGCGCAGGACGCGCCAGTGGTGCGTCATCGTCGACTTGGCCGTCACGCCGAGGACGTTCAGGACGCTGCCGCAGTTGTGCTCTCCGCCGGCGTCGAGGACCCGGACGACGGCCAGCCGTACCGGGCTGCCCAGGGCCGACAGGACACTCTCGATCCGGATCTGGTCGCGTTCTGGGTGGCGAAAACTCATGCTGCCACAGTACCGCGACAGTCCAACAGTGCTCAGCCCCCACCGGACGCCCTTTCCCCGTCTCGTTCCGTCCCCCGCTCCGGCCGGGGGCCGGAACGAGGTTGCCGAACAGTCCTAGAGTACGCAAAGATACAAACAGTCGTACTCAGGACGGGCATTCCTGCCCGAGATTCCCCCCGGCCCCGGGCCGCCCGAGACCGGATCCGAGAAGGGTGCACTCCCATGTCCACTTCGTCCGCGCCCACGGGCCCCGCCCAGGGGGGCGCCCGGCACCTGGGCTGGACCCTGGCGCTGCTGGCACTGGCCCAGCTGATCTACGCGCTGGATCTCAACATCGTGTTCGTCGCCCTGCCCGAGATCGGTTCCGACCTCGGGTTCCCCGGCCAGACCCAGCAGCTCGTGGTCAGCGCCTACGTCGTCTTCGCCGGCGGCTTCCTGCTCTTCGGCGGGCGCGCCGCCGACCTGCTCGGGCGCCGCCGGATGTTCGTGCTGGCCCTCACCGTCTACGCGGTCTCCTCGCTGGCCGGTGGCCTGGCCGGCAACCCCGGCGTGATCATCACGGCCCGGGCGATCCAGGGCATCGGCGGCGCGCTGCTGCTGCCGGCCACGCTCTCCCTGATCAACACCCTGTTCGACGAGGGCCCCAAGCGGAACCGCGCCCTCGCCGTCTGGGGCGGCGCGGGCGCCAGCGGTCTGACCCTCGGCGCACTGCTCGGCGGCGTCCTCACCGAGAACTTCGGCTGGCCGGCCGTCTTCTACGTCAACGTCCCGCTGGCCGGCCTGGTCGCCCTCGCCGCGCTGTTCGTCATCCCGCGCGACGCGCCCCGCACCGAACGCCGCCGCTTCGACCTGCCCGGCGCCCTGAGCGTCACCGGCGGCTCCACGCTGCTCGTCTTCGCCCTCGTCCAGGGCCCCGAACTCGGCTGGCTCAGCGGCTGGGTGGTCGGCGCGTTCGTCCTCGCGGTGGCCCTGCTCGGGCTCTTCGCGCTGATCGAGACCCGCAGCGCCGACCCGCTGCTGCCCTTCCGCGTCTTCCGCAACCGCAACCTGACCGGGGGAGCGGCCATCACCTTCATCTACATGGCCACCTTCGGCGTGCTGCCCTACTTCCTCACCGTGCTGCTGCAGACCGTCCACGGCTACAGCGCCCTGGAGACCGGCCTCGCCTTCCTCGTCCCGTCCCTGGCGATCGCCACCGGCACCCAGCTCGGTGAACGCCTCACCACCCGCAACGGCCTGCGGCCCACGCTGATCGGCGGCTTCGTGGTCGGCGCCGTCGGCACCGCGGCCCTCGCCTTCGGCTTCGACGCGGACGCCGGCTACCTGGCGCTGCTGCCGGGCCTGATCGTCTCCGGCGTCGGCCAGGGTGTCGTCTGGACCGCGATGTGGATCGCCGCCGCGACCGGCACCCCCGACCACGAGCAGGGCGTCGCCAACGGCGCCGCCTCCACCGCGCTCAACCTCGGCAACGCCATCGGCCTGGCCGTCTTCACCGCCATCGCCGACGCCGGCACCGGCGGCAAGACCGGCCACGACCTGCTCTCCGCCACCGCAGACGGCGAGTTCCTGGTCGTCCTGCTCACCGCGGCCGGGATGCTCCTCGGCCTGCTGATCACCCTCACCCTGCGCGGCGGCCGGGCCCAGCCGCCCGCCGCGCCCACCACCCCGACCGAGGAGGCGCTCGCCGCCCACTGATCTCGGGGCCCGCCGATCTCCGGACGGCGGGCGGTGGACCCGGCCTCCCCGGCGCCGGGCACCGCCCGCCGTCCGGTTGGCGTGCCCGCCCGCCGGGTGCCGCGCGAACCTCCCGAAGTCTCCCCGGACCGTTCCCCGATGATTGCCGACCGTCCGACGATACGAAAGAGTACGTACTGTTCGGTCGGTCCGCCCCCGGCACCGGCCGAGGACCGCCCCGGCCGCCCCGGCCCCGAGGAGACCCCAGATGCGGATAGCCGTCACCGGCTCCATCGCCACCGACCACCTGATGACCTTCGCCGGACGGTTCGCCGACCAGCTGCTGCCGGACCAACTCGCCCACGTCTCACTGTCCTTCCTCGCCGACGACCTCAAGGTCCACCACGGCGGGGCGGCGGCCAACATCGCGTTCGGGCTCGGCCGCCTCGGCCTGGCCCCGCTGCTGGTCGGCGCCGCCGGCACCGACTTCGCCGACTACCGCGCCCGGCTGGACGCCCACGGCGTCGACACCGGCGCCGTCCACGTCAGCGAGACGCTCCACACCGCCCGCTTCGTCTGCACCACCGACGCCGACCAGAACCAGATCGCCACCTTCTACCCCGGCGCCATGTCCGAGGCCCGCCGGATCGACCTCGCGCCGCTCGCGGCCCGCCCCGGCGGCCTCGACCTGGTCCTCGTCGCGCCCGACGACCCCGCCGCGATGCTGCGCCACACCGACGCGTGCCGCGCGCTGGACATCCCCTTCGCGGCCGACCCCTCCCAGCAACTGGCCCGCCTCACCGGGCCGGAGGCCCGCCGGCTCGTCCTCGGCGCGACCCTGCTCTTCACCAACGAGTACGAGGCCGCCCTGCTCCAGCACCGGACCGGCCTGGCCCGCGCGGAGATCCTCGCGCAGGTCGGCACCTGGGTCACCACCCTCGGCCCCGGCGGGGTGACCCTCTCCCAGGACGGCCGGCCCGACCTCACCGTCCCCGCCGTGGAGACCACCGCCGTCGTCGACCCGACCGGCGCGGGCGACGCCTTCCGCAGCGGCTTCCTCACCGGCCTGTCCTGGCAGTGGTCCAGGGAGGCGTCCGCCCAGCTGGGCTGTGCGCTCGCCACCACCGTCCTGGAGTCGGCCGGCAGCCAGGAGTACAAGCTGTCCGCCGCCGACCTCGCCGCCCGCACCGAACGGGCCTACGGGCCGCGGGCCGCCGACGCGCTGCGCCGGCGCCTGGAGGACGTCCTGTGACGTGCCGCCACGCCCACCGCACGCCCCGGACGCCCTGAGCCGGGGGACCTGGCCGACCGCGTCGGCGTTCCGGCCAGGGCCCGCCGGGCCCACAGCACAGCACACGGGGCCCGCCCGCCGCAGCGGACGGGCCCCGTGTGCTGTGCTGTGGTCCGGACGGTGCTCAGGGAGCCGGCGGACCGGCGTCCGCGGCCCCCGGAACGGCCACGCCGAGCCCGCCGAGCAGCCGCGACCGCAGCCGCCCGAACTCCGGATCGGTGACCTCGCGCGGGCGGGGGAGCCCGACCCGGACCTCGTCCGCGATGCCACCGTCGGCCATCAGCAGCGCCCGGTCGGCGAGCAGCAGCGCCTCGTCCACGTCGTGGGTCACGAAGAGGACGGCGGGCCGGTGGAGCCGCCAGAGGTCGATCACCAGATGCTGGGCCTTCAGCCTGGTCAGCGCGTCCAGGGCGCCGAACGGCTCGTCGAGCAGCAGCAGATCGGGGCGGCGGACCAGGGCACGGGCGAGCGAGACACGCTGGGCCTCGCCGCCGGAGAGGTCCTTGGGCCAGGCATCGGCGCGGTGGCCGAGACCGACCTCGGCCAGGGCCCGGTCGGCGACGGCGCGGTCGGCGCGGCCCGGCAGACCCAGCACCACATTGCGCCAGACCCGTTTCCAGGGCATCAGCCGGGGTGCCTGGAAGGCCACGGCCCGCCGCTCGGCGACCTCGGCCTCCCCCTCGACCTCGGGGTCGAGACCGGCCAGCACCCGCAGCAGGGTGCTCTTGCCGCAGCCGCTGGCGCCGAGCAGGGCCACGAACTCGCCGTGCGCCAGTTCGAGGTCCAGATGGTCGATGACGGCGCGTTCGCCGAACCGCCGGACCAGACCGCGCACCCGGGCCGCCGGGGGAGCGGCGGTCCGGGCGTCGGGGCCGACGGCCGGCGGTGCGGTCGTCAGGTGCCGCTGAAGGCCGGTCGCCATGACAGCAGGGTCCTTTCCAGGAGGCGGACGAGGACATCGGCGCCGAGGCCGAGAAACGCGTAGACGACGAGGGCGACCACGACGATGTCCGTCCGGTAGACCTCGCGGGCGTGCGTGATCAGATAGCCGATGCCGCTCTGCGCGTTGACCTGCTCGGCGAAGACGAGGGCGAGCCAGGCGGAGCCGAGCGCGTAGCGCAGGCCGACCAGGGTGCCGGCCGCGGCGCCCGGCAGGATGACGTGGCGGACCATGGCCGGCCGGCCCAGGCCCAGCGTGCGGGCGGCCTCGACGAGCGTGGTGTCCACGTTGCGGATGCCCGCGTAGACGTTGAGATAGAGCGGGAAGGCCACCGCGAACGCCACCAGGGCGATCTTGGGCTGCTCGTCGATGCCGAACCAGATGATGAACAGCGGGATCATCCCGGCCCAGGGCAGGGTGCGGAGCATCTGCATGGGGGCGTCGACCAGGTCCTCGCCGAGCCGGGACAGGCCCGCCGCCAGCGCCAGCAGCAGCCCCAGGGCGCCGCCGATGGCCAGACCGAGGGCGACCCTGCGCAGCGAGGAGACCATCGCCTCGCCGAGCGAGCCGTCACCGATCAGGTCGCCGAAGGTCCCGGCCATCGCCCACGGCGAGGGCAGCACGTCCGGGGCCAGCACGCCGGCGGCCGAAGCGAGTTGCCAGAGCGCCAGGAGCAGCACGGGGCCGGACGCCTTGCGCAGCCAGCGCGGCGGGGCCGGCACCCGGCGCCGGGCCCGTGCCGCGGCGGGGCGCAGGACGGGAGCGGAGGTCTCGGTCACGAGTGGCTCCCGGAGGGCGTGGCCGGCCCGGGTGAGGCGCCGGCGGCCGCGGCGACCCTGGCCAGTTCGTCGGTGATGACGGCGTCGAAGCCGGGCTCGATCCGGTCGGCGATCCGGTAGCTCTGCTTGATCTGGTTCTGGCCGCGGAAGTACTCGATCTCGTCCTGCCAGCCCGCCTGGATACCGGCGTCGGCCGGCTGGAGCTGCGCCTCGGACCGGTCGGCGGCCAGCTTCGCCGAGTCCGCCGGGATCTGGGCGAGCCTGGACAACTCGTCGGCCCACTGCCCGCGGTGGCTGTTGACCCAGGCGAAGGCGCGCACCGAACGGCGGGCCAGGTCCTCCAGCGCGGCCCGCTTGGCGGGGTCGGAGGTGGCGCGGGCCGAGGCGTACAGGGCGCTGTAGGTCTGGAGGTCCTGGCCGAGTTCGTGGATGATCCGGGCGTCGTTGTGGAGCTGGGCCACGGCGGCGTTCGGGTCCCAGATGACGAAGGCCGCCACGTCACCGGAGTTGAAGGCGGCCAGGCCGTCGGTCGTGGTGAGGTTGACCGCGTTCACGTCGGACCACTTCAGGCCGGCCGCCTCCAGCGACCTGGCGAACTGGTAGTGCTGCGCGGTGTAGAAGGGGACGGCGACCTTCTTGCCCCGGAGGCCGGCCAGATCGGTGACCGGCGAGTCCTTCTTCACCAGGACGACGGTGCCGCCGCTGCGGTGCTGGGCGACCGCGCCGAGCAGCCTGATGTCGGCGCCGTTGCCGATGGCGAACAGCACGCCCGTCTCGCCGCCCTGGGCGACGTCCACCTTGCCGGCCTTGAGGGCCTCGACCAGGGTGGGCGTCGAGTCGAAGTCGGCCCAGTTGATGCGGTACGGGGCGCCCCGGTCCTCCCCGGACGCGATCAGGAGCCGCTTCAGGCAGGCCTTGCACGGCGATCCGATGGTCAGGGTCACCTGGGCGGCCTCGGCGGTGCCGCCGCCCGCGGAGCCGCCACTGGCGCAGGCGGTGAGCAGGACGGCCAGGAGCAGGGCGGTCAGGACGGCGGCCGGCCGCCGCGGCTGCCGCTGCGGACGGGGGGTGGTGCGATGGGCGCGCAAGGGGATCCTCCGGGTGAGGGGTGGTGCGGGGCGTCGGGTGGCACCGGCGGACGGCCGGGCGCGGTCAGGGCCGGGGCCGCAGGCCCAGCGCGGGGGCGACCCGGGTGGCGATGGCCTCCAGCGCGCCGACGGCGCTGCCGAAGGACGGCAGCCCCGGCTGGAACTGCACGATCAGGTCGGTGGCGAGGGCGAGCGCGGGGTCGGCGGCCAGGCCGGCCGTGACGGCCTCCACCGGGCCGGCGTGGATGTCGTGGCGGCGCAGCAGCGCGTCGTCGTCCGACTCGGTGGCGGCCAGGTCCCTGCCGGCCCACTCCGTCGCCGCCTGGGCCAGCCAGGACCGGGCGCCGGGGGCGAGGTCCCGGACGGCGGTGGCGCGGTCCGCCACCGGGTAGACGGTGCGGGAGACGCCGAGCCTCGGCCGGGTGCCGCGGCTGGTGTCGAACTCCTTGAAGTACGCCTCGGCCGTGGGCACTTGCGCCTCGCCGACGGGCGAGGACGGGTCGGTGGTGGTGCGGGAGAGCAGCAGCCCGTGGCCGGCCGCGGCGGCCAGGCGGGCGCGTTCGGTCCCGGAGACGGCGGCCTGCCAGATCCGGTCGGCCAGGCCGGGGGCGGGCGGGTGCAGCGGGGCGCCGCCGGGCAGCGGGCCGCCGCGCAGCGTGTCCTCCAGCACCCGGGCGGCTCGCTCCTGGTCGGCCCGGCGCTGCTCGAAGTCCCGCCCGAAGGCCTCGAAGGACGGCCGGTGGGCGCCACTGCCGATGCCCAGCTCGATCCGCCCGCCGCTGAGCAGGTCGGCCTGGGCGGCGTCCTCGGCGACCCGGACCGGGTCCTCCAGCGGAAGGGTGACGACGGCCGTGCCGAGGCGGATCCGGTGGGTGCGCGCGGCCACGGCCGCCAGGAAGACGAACGGGGACGGGACCACCCCGCTCTCCGCGCCGAGGTGGTGCTGGGCGATCCAGAAGGAGTCGTAGCCGAGCTCCTCGGCGACGACGGCCAGCCGCAGGTGCTGGTCGAGCACCGTGCGGGGGTCGCCCTGCCCGGCGACGTGGACCAGCAGCCCGAGCCGTTCCAGCCCGGGCCGTTCCAGGCCGGTCCGTTCGAGGCCGGGGCGTTCCCTGGTCGCGGCGTTCGCGTTGGTGGCCATTACGCTCCTCCGTCCGGGCGCGCGGCATCGCCGGAGAGCGTGTGCACGACCTCGCCGGTGACCTTCTGCGGTTCGCGCAGCAGGTTGTAGATCGGGCAGTTGCGTTCGACGGAGGCGTGCAGCTCCTCGATCCGGGCACGGGCGGCCGGTGAGGTGACGCGCACGGTGTAGCGGATGTTGTGCGGGTAGATCGGGACGTCCTCGAAGCCGGGTGTGCCCGCGCGGCCGTCGTGCTCCGCCGCCACCTCGACGGTCAGGGCGTCCAGCGGGATCCGCAGGTCGGAGGCCTGGATGAGGTAGATGTGGGTGAGGCAGCTGGACAGCACGCCCAGCTGGAGCTCGGGCGAGGTGGGCCCGAGGTCGTAGCCGGCGAAGTCCAGCGGGGAGTCGCTGATGACGGTGTGCTCGCGGATGCGGATCCGGCGGACGCCGCTGCGGTGCTCGGCCGTGGTGCGGACCCGCAGGGTGGGCGCGGGCGCGGTGGCGTCGGCGGCCCCGTCGCGTTTCGCCAGCAGGGCGGCGCGCTTGACGGTGAGGTACTCGCGCAGGCCGGGTTGTGGGTCCGGGGCGGTCTCCAGGAGGGGTTCGGGGGCGTTCGGGCGCGTGGTCGCGGTCATGTCCGTCCTTGCGCGATGGAGGAGTTCGGTGATCGGAGGTGATCGGGCAGTTCGGTGATCGGGGGTCCGGAGAGGCGTGGATCCGGTTCGGGGGACGGCCCCGCACGGTCGCGACGGGGCGGCGGTGCGCATGCGGTCGTGGCACGGCCGTGGCGGTGCGGCGGTGCGTACGGGCGGGATCCGCGGGGGAGCGGCGGAGGGGGAGAGGGAGGCGCGCCGAGACGAGAGGGTCAGCCGCGCGCGGGACACAGGGCACTGGCGACGCGACAGAAGTCGACGTGGCCGCGAATGCTCTGGTCGGGATGCACGGGACGAATCTAGGAGTGAATCTGAAAGGCTGTCAATCGTCTGCCCCAAAAGGCCAATTAGTTGTGACGTTGGGGAGATCGGGGCAAGCCGGGCCGGTGGGACCGGCTCTGTGCGGCCCCGTCGGCGACGCCGGCCGGAGGGCCGGACGGGATTATGGCGGGGTCGGGTCAAACCGCTCTCCGGCCCGCCGCCCGGCCGGTGGAGTATCCCAACGCGACAATGGCAGCTGGCAATTGACAATGCATCGCTTTGTGTTCCAAGGTTCAGGCATGAAGACGCCGACGCGCCTGACCGCGCGGCGCCACGTGGACCTGATGCGCGTGGCCTCCGCAGGCTGTCACTGACCGTCCGGGCCCCTGCGCCCGGGCCGCCCGGCCGTCGCGCCGCCCCGAGCGCGACGGCGCCGGCCGCCCCCTGCCCCGAGAGTCACCAGCGCGGTGCGCCCTTTCTGCGCGCCCGTGCCGTCCCCGCGGCCACCGTCTGCCGCCGAACCTCCGGGAGAACGAACGCGATGAGCCTGCGACTGGGTTTCCTGACCCACGTCAACTCCGACGACGGCGGCCCGGCCACGGCCTCCGAACTGTACCGCCGAACCACAGAACTCTTCGTTGTCGCAGAGGAGTTGGGATACGACAGCGGCTGGGTCGCGCAGCACCACTTCGCCTCCTCGGCCGGCCGCCTGCCCGCCCCGCTGGTGCTGCTCGGCGCCATCGCCCAGCACACCCGCACCATCCGGCTCGGCACCGCCGTCCTGCTGATCGCCGCGGAGAACCCCGTCCGGGTCGCCGAGGACGCGGCCGTTCTCGACGCCCTCAGCGACGGGCGCCTGCACCTGGGTCTCGGCACCGGAGGCGACCCGCGGACCTTCACCGCCTTCGGGGTGGACCCGGAGCGGCGCCGCGAGCAGTACGCCGAGGCGGTGTCCCTGCTCCGGGCCACCCTGGCCGGCCGGCCGCTGCCCGGCGGGGGCCGGCTGGAGCCCGAGCGCCCGGAACTCCTCGACCGGCTCTGGCAGTCCACCACCGGTGCGGAAAGCGCGGCCCGGATCTCCGCCGAACACGACGGCCTGCTGCTGGCCAAGGCCGCCTTCCGGACGGAACTCCCCACCGGTCAGGCCCAGTTGCCGTTGGTCCAGAGCTATCTCGACGGCTGGCGCGGCTCCGGCCCGCCCCGGATCGGGGTCTCCCGGACGGTCTATCCGGCCGTCGACCGGCGGACCGCCGTCGCCCAGCTGCGGGAGGGCGTGATCGACAACGTCGACCAGAGCGTCGGCGCCGGTCTCTTCCCGCCGGTGACCTCGCTGGACGGCTACCTCGCCCGCGCCCATGTGCACGCGGGCCACCCGGACGAGGTGGTCGCCTCGCTGCGGCGCGACGAGGTCGTCCCGCACGCGAGCGAGCTGATCGTGCAGACCCACCCCGGCCGGCTCGGCCACGACCAGACCATCGCGGCCCTGGAACTGATCGCCACCCGGGTCGCCCCGCACCTGGGCTGGCGGCGGGCCGAGCCGAGGCGGCCGGCCGTCCGGACCGGCGCGGCCTGACCTGCGGGCCGCCGTCCACGGGCGGCCACGACGGCCGTCACCGGTGACGGCCACCGACGGGCGGCTCCGGCGGATCCTTCGCCGAGCCGGACCGCGGACCCACCGAACGTCCCCCACCGCACCCACTGGAGCGCCGATGACCTCCACCGCCCCCGGCGGCACCACGAACGCCGGTACCGACGAAGCCGACGAAGCCGACGAGCGAGGCGCCGACCTGATCGCCGCTCTCGTCCCCCATCCCGCGGACGGCCCGCTGGCCGCCGCCCGGGCCCGGCGCCCCGACGTGGTCAGCGGGACCCAGGACAGTTACACCGCACTGTTCGACCCGCGGCTCGCGCAGACCACGCTGACCACCGTCGAACGGCTCCAGGCCGCCCTGCGGGTGGCCACCCTGCACGACGGCGGTCCGGCCACCCGCCGGCTGGCCGGGCACTACCGGGCCGCACTGGTCGCGACCGGTGCCCCCGAGGCGTTCGTCGACGCCGCCGCGACCGGAGCCGGCCGGGCCGACCGGGGTGCCCCCGGCGACCGCTCCGCCGCGCTGCTGGACCACGCCACCCTGCTCGCCCGTGCGCCGCTCGCCGCGACCGCCGACCACCACCGCCGGCTGGCCGACGCGGGCCTGAGCGCCGACGAGGCCGTGACCCTCTCCCAGGTCGCCGCCTACGTCTCCTACCAGGCCCGCCTGGTGCACGGCCTGGACCTGCTCGCCCAGCACCCCGGGCCGGGCCAGGACGGACCGGCGGGCCCGGTCCCGGACGGTGCCGAACTGCCCGAGGGCGAGATCCCGTTCACCCTCGACACGCTGGAATGGGACCCCTGGCTGCCCCCGCTCGACCCGGACTGGGCCACCGAGGAGCAGTCCGCCGGCCTGGCCGCCTCGCCCGACGCGAGCTGGCCCTACTTCCGTCTGCTGGCCCGCGATCCGCACATCCTGCGGCACCGCACCGGCACCGACCGGGGCATCTTCCGCGGTGCGGGAGGCCTGCCGCGCGCCGAGCGGGAACTGGCCGCGACGGTGGCCTCGCGGGTCAACGGCTGCGTGTTCTGCGCCTCCGTGCACAGCCGGCTGGCCGCCCGGCTGGCCGACCGCCGCGCCGACGTCCAGCGCCTGCTCGACCACGGCCCCCGGGCCGGCTTCGGAGCGCGCTGGGACGCGCTGGTCGCCTTCGCGGCGCGCCTCAGCACCACCGCGCCGACGGCCGACGCCGGCGATCTGGCCCGGCTGAGGGCCCTCGGCCTCTCCGAACTGGAGATCGTGGACCTGGTCCAGGCGACCGCCTTCTTCGCCTGGGCCAACCGCCTCATGCTCACCCTCGGCGAGCCCCGGCGGGTGCCGCACGCCGCCTGACCCGCGCCGCCCGACCCGGCCCGACCCGCCGGCCCCGGGCCAGGACCTCCTCGACGACGGCCACGACGCTGTCGTGGAACCCGGGGCCGCCCCGGACCGGGGGGCGGGTCTCCTCCGGGCCGAGGTGGCCGGCGACCAGGCGCCCGACCGGGTCGGCACACCGGTGCCGCCAGTCGTCCACGGTCACACGTCCACGGCCCCCGCGCAGGCGGGGGCCGTGGACGTGTTCGGCGTTCGGCGCCTCGACGATCCGGCGGCCGGGCCGCCCGTGCTCGTCGGGCATCCGGCGGCGCAGCCGGATCGACGGCTGCACTGTGCCGACCGACGCACAACTTTGGTGGATGCCCGGGACCGGCGCGCCCAATTCCCTCGATCGAGTGAATTGAACCGGATTCCTCCGGGGTAGACCGGTGGCCGGCTGGATAGTGAGACAGATATTTCACCATTCCATCCGCGCTGCCCCGCAACGGGTCGGCCAAAAGAAAGGCGGCGGATCTGTGCGCACAGAGGCGGTCAGTCGCGTCAAGCTCGTCTTCTCCCTGCTCGACGCCAACGGAAACGGCCTTCTCGAGGCAGATGATTTCGCTCTTATGGCAGGTCGTGTGGTCGAGGCGGCACCCGATTCAGACGGTGCGGCGAGAGACGCGATGCTGGCCGCCTTCCGGCGGTACTGGACGACTTTGGCCACCGAGCTGGACTCCAACCGCGACGGCCGGATCACCTTCGACGAGTACGCCGCCTGCGTGCTCGCGCCGCAGCGTTTCGACGCCACGATCAGCGAGTTCGCGGAGTCGCTCGCCGCGCTGGGGGATCCGGACGGCGACGGGCTCATCGAGCGCCCAGCCTTTGTGGCGCTGATGGTGGCCATCGGCTTCGAACGCGCGAACATCGACGCCCTTTTCGACGCTTTCGCTCCCACGGATTCGGACCGGATCGAGGCGGCGACGTGGGCCGACGGCATCAAGGACTATTACCGTCCGGACAAGGCCGGAATTCCGGGTGACCATCTGGTGGGGCGCGTGGCGCGCTGATGAAGGAATCCGAGGACGAAGGAGAGCAATGAAGTCGGTTATCGGACTTGCGGTCGGCCGCGGCACCGGGGCGGAAGTCGCGGCCGTTTTCGAACGGGTCCTGGCCAGGCTCGCCCAGCTGCACGCGGTCGACATCGAGGTCGTCCGTTCGCCGCGAACGTATCACTCGTACGCCTCGTTGCGGGCCGAGGGCGGGAGCGATCGGGTCCGTGAGCTCACCCGGGAGGACGCCGAGCACTACGAGGGGTTCTGCCGGGCCCAGGCGGACAGCGGTGTCCCGGTGATCTTCCGTACGGCGATCAACGCCCAGTCCCTGTACCTGGTCCGGCAGCGGCTGCAGGCGGTCAAGGTCGATCTCATAGCCACCGGCGGCGGATCACTGCTGCTGGTCCGGGACGAGGCCCAGGGCTTCTACACCGGTGAGAACCAGCACTCCCCGGGCCTGGTCACCCGCACCATGACGTTCAGCCGGGAGATCACCGAGAAGGTCATCTCCTACGCCCTGCGGCGCGCGCGGCAGGAGTGGCCCGACGGCGAGGTCGGCCAGGTCGTCATGGCCTACAAGTTCCATCTGCTGGACGGCGCTCTCGACACCTGGGTGGCCGAGAGCGCCGGGCGGCACGGCGTGGACATCCGGCTGTTCCAGCCGGACACGGTGAACCGCAATCTGATCGAGCACGGGCCGTCGGCGCGCACCGTGATCGTCGCGGGCAACGAGTGGGCCGACATCATGCACGTGGTCCTGCTGGACCGCTTCGGCTCCGAGCGGCAGGAGAACTGCTGCACGGAGAACGTCTACCTCCACCCCGACCTGGCCGGACTGGTCGAGTACCAGACCGTGCACGGCTCCGCCGACGCCCTGGAGGGGCGGGACACGGTCAATCCGGTGGCGACCGTGCGGGCCGCGGCGGCGATCGCGGAGCGGCACGCGGGCTGTACCGGCGCGGTGCGGGCGGTGGAGCAGGCGCTCGAGTCCGTCGTGAAGCGGGGTGTTCTCACCCCGGACGCCGGCGGACGGAACTCCACCACCGAGGTGGTGGAGGCGCTGCTCGACGCGCTGGAGCCGGACGGGCCCGACGGGCCGCCGGCCGCCGGTGCCACCCGGGTCTCCGGGTCATGACCTCTCGGGAGGGCACGACGCTGGTCGTCGTCGATGTCCAGAACGACTTCTGCGCGGGCCCGACCGCCCTCGCCCGCTACCGCGGCGACCCCGCGACGCTGGACGCCGTGACGACGAACGCCGCGCGAGCCGTCGACCTGGCACGGGAGCACGGCACGGAGGTCGTCTTCGTGCGGTTCGTCGGGGACGTCGCGCACCAGGGGCCGAGCTGGCGGCAGCGGGACGCCGCCCTGGGCAAGAAGCCGAAGTGCCTCGACGGTTCGTGGGGCGCCGAGTTCCACAAGGTGTCACCGGCGCCCGGCGAACGGGTCTTCACCAAGCGGGCGTGCTTCGACGCCTTCCTCAGCGACGGATTCGAGCAGCACCTCGTCCGGCGCGGCACCGGGCATCTCGTGTTCGCCGGCCTGTACACCGACGTCTGCGTGGACTCCACGGCCCGGACGGCGTTCCAGAAGGGTTTTCACGTGACGGTGCTGACGGACTGCACCACCAGCCTGCACCTGCCGGACGACGAGGTCCTGCGGTTCATGAGTCTCGTCTACGGCGCCCGGTGCACCACCCATGAACAGCCGGCCTCGTGGTCCCGGCTCACCTGAGGGGAGGACAGTCATGATCGGCACAGCGATTCGCACCCCCGTGGCGCCGTCCTCCGGGGTGGCACGGCCTTCCGGACCGGCCCTGACCGCCGGGGTGGAAGGGGGCGTCGGCCTGACCGCCCTGATGGTCGCCGCGGCCCGGGCGATCGAGAGTCACCGTCACAACGCCCTGGCGAGGGATGTCTACGCCGAGCACTTCGTGCGCTCCGCACGGGCCTCCGCCGACTGGCCGGTCCGCCTGGAGCACGTTCCCGGCGGGGACGCGAACCCGCTCTGGGGGCGGCTGGGGCGCTACTTCGGCCTGCGGACGAGAGTCCTCGACGACGCCCTCCTCCGCTCGGTGCGGGCCGGCGCCCGCCAGGTGGTCCTGCTCGGGGCGGGGCTGGACAGCCGGGCCTTCCGCCTCGACTGGCCCCCCGGCTGCACGGTCTTCGAGGTCGACACCGAGGACGTCCTGGCGTTCAAGCACCAGGTGCTCGACGGGCTCCGCGCCGCCCCGAAGACGGTGCGGGTGCCGATCGCGGCGGATCTGTGCACCGACTGGGCCGGGGCGTTGACCGGCGCGGGCTTCGACCCGACCGCCCCGAGCGCCTGGCTGGCCGAGGGGCTGCTGCTCTATCTGCCCAACGCCGCCGAGCGGTACCTCATCGACGCGGTGGACGGGTTGAGCGCCGCCGGCAGCACGCTGGCGTTCGAGGTCAAGCTCGGCGGCGAGTCGCCGGAGGTCCGCGACAACCCGGTCTACCGCTCGACGAAGCAGCAGATCGGCGTCGACCTGCTCGACCTGTTCGACGGGGAGCCGCGGCCCGACTCGGCCGGCGCGCTGGCGCGCCGGGGCTGGGCCACCTCGCTGCACACCCCGTTCGACTTCACCCAGCACCACGGGCGCGGCCCACTCCCCGAGCCGAACGACGCGTTGGCGAGCAACCGGTGGGTGTTCGCGGACAAGCCCCGGGCGGTGGCGGTACGCCCCCCGGCCGGGCCGGGAGGAGTGCGGCTTCTTCAGTAGCCGGTCGGGCGCACCAGCCCCGTCCCGTAGGCGAAGACCGCCGCCTGGGTCCGGTCGCGCAGCTGGAGCTCGACCAGGATGCGGCTCGCACGGGACTTCACGGTCTGCTCCGCGACGACCAGCCGGGTGGCGATCTCCGCGTTCGACAGGCCCTACGCGATCAGCGTCAGTACCTCGGTCTCGCGCTCCGTCAGGTCGTCGCCGACCCGCTCCTTGTGCGGGGCACGGGGGTAGGGGCGGGCGGTCGCCCGCCCCTACCCGGTGTGGTGTCGGGCCCGGCTCAGCAGCTCACGACGGTCGAGGCGGTCGCCGTCGACGGCGGCCAGCCCCACTGGTCCACGCTGAACTCGACGGTCACCGTAGCTCCGCAGGGCGCGGTGGTGGTGATGCCGCTGACGTAGTTGCCGCCGGCGGTCACCAGGGTGGTCGGGTTGACGCCGCCGAACGGGGGGCTGCCGATCACGGCGCCGCTGAGCTTGAACCTGACCTGCTGGTCCTGCCAGCCGGGGCTGGTCGGGGCGGCGTGCCCGTAGAGGTTCACCTGGTTGCCGGTGACCTCGATGCAGGCCTTGGTCAGCAGGAAGCCGGGCGCGCCCGGGCTCCCGCAGGTGATGACGCCGGTGAACTCCGGCCCGGAGACGGGTGCGGCGACGGCGGTCTGAGTGCCGATCAGGGCTGCCAGGCCGGCGGTGCCGGCCAGTACGGCGGCGAGACGCTTCATGGGTTCCTCCCTCGTTCGTGCGCCCGGCGGACACCGAGAGCACTGTGACATGTCACATCGTTCTTCGGGCATCATGGCAGGCTCCGCCGGGCGGTCCACAGGTTTCCGGCCGAGGGGGCACCCTCGCGCCGATAACCGGCCGTCAATTGGCCTGATCCGCCTGTCATGAGCGGCCCAGGACGGCCGGCGCCCGGCGTCCGGCCACTCGGGTTGATGGCGGGCCGAGGCGCTGAGGTGGCGTCATTCACACTGGGACGCAAGGTCGTTGAGGAATCCGCTCACCGGCTTCGCGCCACTGACCGGGGGGCGGCACACCGTTCACCCCGCAGCTCGGGCGGTGACCGGGTGCTGCACTACTACACCCTGAACGAGGGCACCTGGCGCGCCACCACCCGCTGGCCGGTGGCCGGCACCCGGACCGAGCGGCTCTACCTGGCCGACGGGAACGCGCTCACCCGGCAGCGCCCGACGGCCACCGCCGCCGGACCGGACGCCGACCTGCTGCGCCTCAGCCCGACCGCGGGCACCGGCCCGTCGGACCGCTGGAACACCAACCTCAGCGGCGCCCCGGTCAGTTACCCCGACCGCGCCGCCGTCGACCGTGAACTGCTCAGCTACGACAGCCCGCCGGTCCGCCAGGACACCCGGGTGACCGGCCTCGGGCGAGTGACCCTCGACGTGACCGGCATCAGCGGCGCGAGCGACGGCGCACTGCACGTCTACCTGGAGCACGTCGCACCGGACGGCCGCGTCACCTACCTCACCGAAGGCCAACTCGCCCTCGCCGACCGGGCGACCACCTCCCGCCGGGAGAACCCGGACTGGCGCCGGCTGCGCACCGCCCGCGGCTACACGAGCACCGACGCGGCGCCGTTCCCGCAGGGCAGGCCCCGGCAGGTGACCCTGGACCCGCAGCCGACCTCCGTCCTCTTCCGGGCCGGCGACCGGATCCGGCTCACCGTCGCGGCCGCCAACCCCGACTCCTTCGAGCTGCGGCCGGCCGACGGCCGGGCCGCCTACACGATCGGCCACGGCGCCGTGCGGCCCTCCTTCGTGGAGCTGCCGGTGGTCGGTTAGCGCCTGCCCCTGTCCTGCCGCTCCCGCCCCGGGCGGGAGCGGCGCGGTCAGTTCCGCACACTCTCCGGCTTCGGGGCCGAGCCGGCGACCACGACCGGGACGGCACGGTGGGCCGGCACGAGGAAGGCGGCCAGGGCGGCCG
The DNA here is from genome assembly GCF_044753005.1 of Kitasatospora sp. NPDC088548. Lineage (NCBI taxonomy): Bacteria > Bacillati > Actinomycetota > Actinomycetes > Kitasatosporales > Streptomycetaceae > Kitasatospora > Kitasatospora sp. NPDC088548. The sequence goes on along the minus strand of NZ_JBIVMI010000002.1, from coordinate 321,525 downwards.
CCAGACAGAAGAGCGCGAGCAGGGCGAAACCGTTGGTGTAGCCCGAGGCGTAGGGGTGACCGGAGGGCTGGAGCCGGCCGGTGACCAGACCGGTCATCAGGGCCGTGCCGACCGAGCCGCCGATGGTGCGGATATTGGCGTTCATCCCGGTGGCCGCGCCGGTCTGCGCCGCGGGCACGCTCTGGACGATGAGGATGCTCATCGAGGCGTAGGCCAGACCGATGCCGATCCCGAACACGCCTGCCGCCAGGGCGATCTGCCACGGCCGGCCGTGCCAGGCGGCGAGCATCCCGCAGGCCGCCGCGCCCAGCACGGCGCCCACGGTGAGCTGCGCCTTGGCGGGGAAGCGGCCGGCCAGCCGGCCGCTGAGGACGCCGGCGGCGAACATGGTGACCAGCATCGGCAGCATCAGGAGCCCGGCGCCGGTGACGCTCGACGCGAAGCCGTAGCCAGCCGACGAGGGGGTCTGGGTGAAGCCGGGCAGGAACGCCCAGACCGCGTACATCCCGCCACCGAAGAGCAGCGCGGCGGTGTTGGTCGTCCAGACCGCCGGCAGGCGCATGACGCGCAGGTCGATCAGCGGGTGGCGGGAGCGGGCCTCGACCAGGGCCCAGAGGGCGAAGAGGACGACGGCCGCCAGGAGCAGGACGATCACGGCGGGGGAGCCCCAGCCCCACTTCGAGGACTGGCTGACGGGCAGCAGCAGCGCCACCAGCCAGCCCGAGAGCAACACGGCGCCGAGCCAGTTGACGCTGCCCTCGGCCTGGTGCGGCGACTCGGGGACGAAGCGGTGGGCGATGACGGTGGTGATCGCGACGATGATCACGGGGAACCAGAACAGCCAGCGGTAGTCCAGCGCGCCGACGATCGGTCCGGCCAGCACCATGCCGAGACCGCTGCCCACCGCGATGACGGCGGAGAGGTTGCTGATGGCCGTGGGCACCCGCGCGGCGGGGAACTCGTCGCGGATGATGCCGAAGGAGAGCGGGAACAGTGCCCCGGCGATGCCCTGGACGACCCGGGCCACGATCAGCACGGTGATGTTGGGGGCGAGGGCGGCGACGAGGCAGCCGACCAGGAGCGCGACGAGTGCCGCGACGAGGGTGCGCTTCCGGCCGACGAGATCGCCGATCCGGCCGAGGATGGGCGTGAAGATCGAGGCGGAGAGCAGATAGGCGGTCATCACCCAGGTGGCCGTGGCCTGCGAGGTGTGCATCGCCTGCTGAACGGTCGGCAGGGCGGGCGCGATCAGCGACTGGAGCAGGGCGAACACACCCGCGCCGGTGGCGAGAACGCCGAAGGTACGGCGGTTGGACTGGCGGTTCATCGAACCTTCTCGGGACGTGGGACGCGGGAGGCGGGACGCCGGAGGGGAGGGGATGCCGGAGAGTCGGGCAGGGGCGGCGTGTGGTGGCCGACGGCGGTGGCCGCACGTGGCGGCAGGGCGAAGCCCGGGCCTCACTGGTAAAGTTGAGGCATGCCTCCACATTAGTGGAGGTGAACCTCCGCTTCAACCCGTTGTCCGAAAAGAGACCCCCGTGACGGAACAGGTCGTCAGCGAGTTCCTCGCGGCCCGGCGTCCGCGCCGCACCGACGCCGCGCGCAACTTCGACGCGCTGCTCGCCGCCGCCCGCGAGGCCTTCGCCGAACACGGGGCCGAGGCGTCCCTGGAGGACATCGCCCGCCGGGCCGGCGTCGGCATCGGCACCCTCTACCGCAACTTCCCCACCCGCCGGCACCTCTTCGAAACGGTCTACGCCGACGAGGTCGGCGAACTCAGCCTGGCCGCCGAGGAATTGTCCGCCGAGCCGCCATGGGAGGCGCTCTCCGACTGGCTGCGCCGCTTCGTCGCCCACGCCCTGACCAAGCGCGCGATCCGCGAGGCCCTGGCGGGCGAGGAGACGGAGGTCTTCGTGGCCTGCCGCAGGTTGATGTACGACGCGAGCGCACCGCTGCTCCACCGGGCCCAGGCGGCCGGCGAGGTGCGCGCCGACATGAGCATCGACGATCTGCTGCGCCTCGTCTCCGGCGTCGGCTCGGTCTCCTTCGCCGACGAGAAGCAGCGCGACCGCGTCCTGTCCATCGCCCTGGACGGCATCCGCACCACGGCCTGACCCCTCGCCCGAGCACCACGGCCGCCCGCCCGCCGTCGCGCCGGTCCCTGCCCGGCCCCGGATGCGGCGGACGCCGCCGTTCGGGTGGTGGTGCGGGGTTCTTCCGGCCCCGCGACCCCGCCGCCGGACCGGGTCGCGGGGCCGAACGGGGGAGTCTGGCCCGGATTGGCGCCAATCGGGTGCCCCGGACGGCGGTCTCCGGTGGCAGCCCGTATGCGCGCGTGCGTAGATAGTGAAGGGTCGCCAGTTCGCGGCGATCTGACTGCTCATCAACTTCAATGCCTGGAAGGGCTTTTCCTCATGCGCACTGTGCACCGCGTCCTGGCCGTCTCCGCTCTCTCCCTCCCGCTCGTCATCGGTGGGGCGACCATCGCCTCGGCTCACGAGGCCGACCACATCCCCGTGGCGAACTTCGACAAGGGGGCATTCGCCGTCGGCCCGAACGGTAGCGCCATCCAGATCACCGATGTCGACTTCGGCCCCGGCGGTGCCTCCTTCCTCAGCGCCGCCCTGGCGATCGGCGCCAACGGCGTCGGCGGCAACTTCACCGAGACCGGCATCAGCGGCGGCTGACCTTCTCCCACCTCCCCATGGCTGCCCCGGGCCTCGGCCCGGGGCAGCCGCGCGTCGTCCGGGCACCCCCCCCGGCGCACGCGGAGGGGCGGCCCGGAGGCGTGAAGCCCCCGGGCCGCCCCGGTGCTGTCCCGACTGTCCGTCAGGGGGTGATTGCTACCTCTCGTCGGAGTGGAGCGACGGGCGGCGCCGTCCTCGGGCGGACACGGCCAGCACGCCGAGGGCGAGCAGCAGAGCCGCCGCGGTCCCGTACAGCAGCGTGGTGGCGCCGGTGCTCGGGAGCGACCCGACGGGCGGCACCTTCGCCGTGACCTCGGCGTTGGAGGGCGGGGAGGTGACGGGGGCGCCGCTGGGCGGAGTGCCGGTGGCGATGGCGGTGTTGAGGATGGTGCCGGCGGAGATGTCCGCCCGGGTGACGGTGTAGGTGGCGGTGCAGGTGGTGGAGGCGCCGGGGGCGAGGGTGGTCTGCGGGCAGGTGGCCGTCGGGGCGGTGCCGGTGCCGGAGAAGGCCGTTTCGGTGACCTCGACGCCGGTGAGGGCGACGTTCCCGGTGTTGGTCACCAGGAAGGAGTAGGTGACGGTCTGGCCGGCGGCGGACACCGTCGTGGGCGTCACCGACTTGGCGATCGTCAGCATCGGCGTCCGCACCGCCGTGACCTCGGCGTTCGAGGGCGGGGAGGTGACGGGGGCGCCGCTGGGCGGAGTGCCGGTGGCGATGGCGGTGTTGGTGATGGCGCCGGCGTCGACGTCGGCCTGGGTGACGGTGTAGGTGGCGGTGCAGGTGGTGGAGGCGCCGGGGGCGAGGGTGGTCTGCGGGCAGGTGGCCGTCGGGGCGGTGCCGGTGCCGGAGAAGGCCGTTTCGGTGACCTCGACGCCGGTGAGGGCGACGTTCCCGGTGTTGGTCACCAGGAAGGAGTAGGTGACGGTCTGGCCGGCGGCGGACACCGTCGTGGGCGTCACCGACTTGGCGATCGTCAGCGCCGGAGCGGCCGGGGGCGTCGATGCGTTGAAGTTGTCGGAGCCCGTGACCTGGGCGCCCGAGGTGTCGGTGGCGGTGACCGTCGCGGTGTCGGTCTCCTGCGTGCCGGGCGGCATGCCCGGCACGGTCCCCGTGCAGTTGAACGTCGTGCCGGCCAGGAAGGGCCCGGCCCAGGTTGTGCCGGTGGCCGGACCGCCCAGGGCGGAGAAGTCACAGGTCAGGCCGGTCAGCGCCGGCCCGGAGCTGGTCGTGTCGGTCACCGTGACGTTGTTGAGGCTGGTCGAACCGATGTTGGTGATGGTGATCGTGACGGGAATCGGGGTGTTGGGGTCGACCGGCTTGCCGGGGGCGGTGTCGTAGTCGCCCGCCGTCGGGCCGTCCGCGGTCGAGAACTTGATGACCGAGATGCTGTTCCCGTTCCCGGTGTTGTTCCAGCTCGGGTTGTCGAGCGCGGTGCCGGTGCTCGTCGGGCTGCCGTTCCCCATGGTGATCACGACGGTGTTCGAGAACTGCTGGAGGGCGTTGTCGGTGACCGTCACCGGGATGAGGATGCCGACACTCGTGTTCGCCGGGACGGTGACGGTGACCGAGAGGCCGGCCGCCGTGCACGAGTTCAGGGTCGCGGTGCCGGTGTAGGTGACGTCACCGCCCAACTGGTTGGTGGTGGTGTTGAGATTCTGCTGGCTGATCGTGGAGGCGGGGTTCGTCGAGTAGGGGAGCGTCAGCCCCGGGACGAAGGCGGCGCAGTTGAAGGCCTGGCCCGCCTGGGCCGTGTCCGTGATGAGCGCGGTGGTGGCCGTGGTGCTCGCCGGGGTGTGAATCACCCAGACGATGTTGGTGGCCGGGAAGGCCGTGCCGTTGTAGATGATCCCGTACTTCTGTGGCTGGGTGGGGTCCCGGGGCGGATTGGGGATGATGGTGACGGGGGTGGTGAAGCTCACCCCGGCGTTCGTCGTGTAGACCAGGTTCTGCGAGCCGGTCTCACCGGTCGACAACTGCGCGCTGGCCGTGGTCGTCCCGCAGACGTCCGTGTGCGTCTCCACGTACGAACCCATGGTGTACGTGATGACGGCGGGGTTGCCGGAGATCGTCGCGGTACCGATGACCGCGCCGGTGCTGTCCAGTACGTTCTGCGTACCGGAGGGGAAGTTCACCAGCTCCGGCGGCATGGCGATCGAGAACGTGTCACCCGCGTGGCTGCCGTTCGGAACACACCAGGTGATCTGGCTGGTGACCGGCGTCCCGTTCTGGAGCGGAGCCGAGGGCGAACCGGGCCAGGTGGTGGTGACGCCGGTGATCGCGTTGATCGATGCGCTGAACGCAGGCGTCTGCCCGCCGTAGATCAGCATGGCCGCGACCGCGGTCAGTACGACGACGGCCCGTCTGTATACGGGCCGCATCATCGCCAGCAAGGGCATCGCTTCTCCTAGGGATATCCAGCAATGTCCGTCCCCGGCTGTTCGACCGTCAGTGGCGCGGTCGAGCGGCGGAACGGGGCGGAGGTTGTCACTGTCCGATTTCGCCGACCCGAATTGCTCGGATGGCCTGTGCGCGCGTCTCGGCGCGCCGGCGGCGCCGGTCAGGCTATGGAGAATCTCGTGATCATTTGTGCATCCTCAGGCCGGTACACCCAGGGCGGTGCTTTCGGGATCCGGACTTGACCGCGGCTCCCTCCGGGGGAACTGGCGGTCGATTCGGATCGCACGAGCGCAGCGAACGCGACTATTCGCATGAATTGGCTGATCTGCGGTTTTAACGCGCAGATATGCCAGACCTTGAACAGTGCACGCACGATTGTACTGAGGAGAGCATGATCGCTCGTCAATTCCCCATACCCGGCGTGCCGCCCATGCGCAAGTCGGGGCCGCCATCCATTCCACGAAAACCGAAAACCGGCCCCGGCCACAGGGAAGCGCCGGAGCCGGGCCCGGGGCGAACCGGCCGCCGGGGGCCCGGCACGACGACGGCGGCCCGGAGACTGTTCGTCTCCGGGCCGCCGGTAGGGCCGTTCAGTGGATCACTCGGTCTACTCCGTTCCCTCCTCGGCGGCGGCCCGCAGGCGGCGCCGCCTCCTGGTGCTGACGATCAGGAGCGGCCCACCCACACCGAGCAGCACCGCGCCCACGGTCACGGCCAGCGGGATGCTCCCGGCGCCGGTCGGGGGCAGGTGCTCCGGCGGGACCGGGTGCTTGGTCGGGCGGGGCGAGGGGACGTGCGCGGTGACCGTCACCGTCGCCGACGAGGGGCTCGACGTGACCGTCTGCCGCCCGGGAGTGAGGCCGGTGGCAACGGCGGTGTTGGTGATGCACCCTTCCCTGATGTCCGCCTTGGTGACGGTGTAGCTCGACGTGCAGGTCATCGACGCGCCGGCCGCCAGCGTGGTGGAGGGGCAGGAGATCGCCGGGGGAGCACCGCTTCCGGAGAACGCCGTGTCCGTGACCGCGACATTGGTGAGGTTCTCATTGCCCGTGTTCGTCACGACGAACGAGTAGTCGATGGTCTGGCCGGCCCAGCTCACGGTCGTCGGCGTGGCCGTCTTCACCACGGTGAGCCCCGCGCTCGGCGAGGTCGGCGAGGTGGTCACGGTGGTGGTGGAGGGTGGGCTGGTCACCGGGCTGCCGTTGGGCGGGGTGGCGGTGGCGGTGGCGGTGTTGGTGATCGAGCCGGAGTCGATGTCGGCCTGGGTGACGGTGTAGGTCGCGGTGCAGGTCATCGACGCGTTGGGTGCCAGGGTGGTGGCCGGGCAGGAGACCGACGGGGGAGTTCCCGTCCCGGAGAACGCGGTGTCGGTGACGCTCACGTTGGTGAGGTCGACGTCGCCGGTGTTGGTGACCACGAAGCTGTAGTTGATGGTCTGGCCGGCGGCGGTGACGGTCGACGGGGAGGCTGACTTCGTCAGGGTGAGGGTGGAGGTCTGGGTGAGGGGGACGGTGGCGGTGGACGGCGGGGAGGTGACCGGGCTGCCGGTGGGTGGGGTGCCGGTTGCGGTGGCGGTGTTGGTGACGGAGCCCGCGTCGACATCCGCCTGGGTGACGGTGTAGGTCGCGGTGCAGGTCATCGAGGCGCCGACGGCGAGGGTGGTGGAGGGGCAGGAGATCGACGGTGGGGTGCCGGTGCCGGAGAACGCCGTCTCGGTGACGTTCACGTTGGTCAGGTCCACGTTGCCGGTGTTGGTGACCACGAAGCTGTAGTTGATCGTGTCGCCGGCTGCGCGGTTCGTCTTCAGCGCCGGGCGGGAGTTGCCGCCGCTGCTGCCGCCGCCGTTGTTGCCACCTCCGTTGTTGCCACCTCCGTTGTTGCCGCCGCCGTTGTTGCCGCCTCCGCCGTTGTTACCGCCGCCTCCGCCGTTCACACTGCCGGTCTTGACCACGGTGAGGGCGGGGGTTTGGGTGAGGGGGACGGTGGCGGTGGAGGGCGGGCTGGTGACGGGGGTGCCGCTGGGGGGTGTGCCGGTTGCGGTGGCGGTGTTGGTGACGGAGCCCGCGTCCACGTCCGCCTGGGTGACGGTGTAGGTCGCGGTGCAGGTCATCGAGGCGCCGACGGCGAGGGTGGTGGAGGGGCAGGAGATCGACGGCGGGGTGCCGGTGCCGGAGAACGCCGTCTCGGTGACGTTCACGTTGGTGAGGTCGACGTTGCCGGTGTTGGTGACTACGAAGGAGTAGTCGATGGTGTCGCCGGCTGCGCGGTTCGTCTTCAGCGCCGGGCGGGAGTTGCCGCCGCTGCTGCCGCCTCCGTTGACGGTGCCGGTCTTGGTGACGGTGAGTGCGGGGTTCTGGGTGGCGGTCACGGTGGCGGTGGAGGGGGGGCTGGTGACGGGGGTGCCGGTGGGTGGGGTGGCGGTGGCGGTGGCGGTGTTGGTGACCGAGCCGGAGTCGATGTCGGCCTGGGTGACGGTGTAGGTGGCGGTGCAGGTGACCGAGGCGTTGGGTGCCAGGGTGGTGGAGGGGCAGGAGATCGACGGTGGGGTGCCGGTGCCGGAGAACGCGGTGTCGGTGACGCTCACGTTGGTGAGGTCGACGTCGCCGGTGTTGGTGACCACGAAGCTGTAGTTGATGGTCTGGCCGGCGGCGGTGACGGTCGATGGCGTGGCCGACTTGGTCACGGTCAGGGTGGAGGTCTGGGTCAGGGGAACCGTCGCGGTGGACGGCGGGGAGGTGACGGGGCTGCCGGTGGGTGGGGTGCCGGTGACAGTGGCGGTGTTGGTGACGGAGCCCGCGTCCACGTCCGCCTGGGTGACGGTGTAGGTCGCGGTGCAGGTCATCGAGGCGCCGACGGCGAGGGTGGTGGAGGGGCAGGAGACCGAGGGTGGGGTGCCGGTGCCGGAGAACGCCGTCTCGGTGACGGTGACGTTGGTCAGGTCCACGTTGCCGGTGTTGGTGACCACGAAGCTGTAGTTGATCGTGTCGCCGGCTGCGCGGTTCGTCTTCAGCGCCGGGCGGGAGTTGCCGCCGTTGTTGCCGCCGCCGTTGTTGCCGCCGCCGTCGCCGCCACCGCCGTTGTTTCCGCCGCCGCCTCCGCCGTTGACGGTGCCGGTCTTGGTGACGGTGAGTGCGGGGTTCTGGGTGGCGGTCACGGTGGCGCTGGAGGGCGGGCTGGTGACGGGGGTGCCGCTCGGGGGTGTGCCGGTGGCGGTTGCGGTGTTGTTGATGGCGCCGGAGTCGATGTCGGCCTGGGTGACGGTGTAGGTGGCGGTGCAGGTCATCGAGGCACCGACCGCGAGGGTGGTGGCCGGGCAGGAGATCGACGGCGGGGTGTTGGTGCCGGAGAACGCGGTGTCGGTGACGCTCACGTTGGTGAGGTCGACGTCGCCGGTGTTGGTGACCACGAAGCTGTAGTTGATGGTCTGGCCGGCGGCGGTGACGGTCGACGGGGAGGCTGACTTCGTCAGGGTGAGGGCGGGGGTCTGGGTGAGGGGGACGGTGGCGGTGGACGGCGGGGAGGTGACGGGGCTGCCGGTGGGTGGGGTGCCGGTTGCGGTGGCGGTGTTGGTGACGGAGCCCGCGTCGACATCCGCCTGGGTGACGGTGTACGTCGCGGTGCAGGTCATCGAGGCGCCGACGGCGAGGGTGGTGGAGGGGCAGGAGATCGACGGCGGGGTGCCGGTGCCGGAGAACGCCGTCTCGGTGACGGTGACGTTGGTCAGGTCCACGTTGCCGGTGTTGGTGACTACGAAGGAGTAGTCGATGGTGTCGCCGGCTGCGCGGTTCGTCTTCAGCGCCGGGCGGGAGTTGCCGCCGCTGCTGCCGCCTCCGTTGTTGCCACCGCCGTTGTTTCCGCCGCCGCTTCCGCCGTTCACGCTGCCGGTCTTGGTCAGGGTGAGTGCGGGGTTCTGGGTGGCGGTCACGGTGGCGCTGGAGGGGGGGCTGGTGACGGGGGTGCCGCTGGGGGGTGTGCCGGTGGCGGTTGCGGTGTTGTTGATGGCGCCGGAGTCGATGTCGGCCTGGGTGACGGTGTAGGTCGCGGTGCAGGTGACCGAGGCGTTGGGTGCCAGGGTGGTGGCCGGGCAGGAGATCGACGGCGGGGTGCCGGTGCCGGAGAACGCGGTGTCGGTGACGCTCACGTTGGTGAGGTCGACGTCGCCGGTGTTGGTGACCACGAAGCTGTAGTTGATGGTCTGGCCGGCGGCGGTGACGGTCGATGGCGTGGCCGACTTGGTCACGGTCAGGGTGGAGGTCTGGGTCAGGGGAACCGTCGCGGTGGACGGCGGGGAGGTGACGGGGCTGCCGGTGGGTGGGGTGCCGGTGACAGTGGCGGTGTTGGTGACGGAGCCTGCGTCGACGTCGGCCTGGGTGACGGTGTAGGTCGCGGTGCAGGTCATGGACGCGCCGACGGCGAGGGTGGTGGAGGGGCAGGAGACCGAGGGTGGGGTGCCGGTGCCGGAGAACGCCGTCTCGGTGACGCTCACGTTGGTGAGGTCGACGTCGCCGGTGTTGGTGACGACGAACGAGTAGTCGATGGTGTCACCGGCTGCGCGGTTCGTCTTCAGTGCCGGGCGGGAGTTGCCGCCGCTGCTGCCGCCGCCGTCGCTCACGCTGCCGGTCTTGGTCAGGGTGAGGGCGGGGGTTTGGGTGAGGGGGACGGTGGCGGTGGAGGGCGGGGAGGTGACGGGGCTGCCGGTGGGTGGGGTGCCGGTTGCGGTGGCGGTGTTGGTGACGGAGCCCGCGTCCACGTCCGCCTGGGTGACGGTGTAGGTCGCGGTGCAGGTCATCGACGCGCCGACCGCGAGGGTGGTGGAGGGGCAGGAGACCGAGGGGGGAGTACCCGTCCCGGAGAACGCCGTCTCGGTGACGCTCACGTTCGTCAGGTCGACGTCGCCGGTGTTGGTGACGACGAACGAGTAGTCGATGGTGTCACCGGCTGCGCGGTTCGACTTCAGTGCCGGGCGGGAGTTGCCGCCGCTGCTGCCGCCGCCGTCGCTCACGCTGCCGGTCTTGGTCAGGGTGAGGGCGGGGGTTTGGGTGAGGGGGACGGTTGCGGTGGAGGGCGGGCTGGTGACCGGGCTGCCGGCGGGTGGGGTGCCGGTTGCGGTGGCGGTATTGGTGACGGAGCCCGCGTCGACATCCGCCTGGGTGACGGTGTAGGTGGCGGTGCAGGTCATCGACGCGCCGACGGCGAGGGTGGTGGAGGGGCAGGAGATCGAGGGCGGGGTGCCGGTGCCGGAGAACGCCGTCTCGGTGACGTTCACGTTGGTCAGGTCCACGTTGCCGGTGTTGGTGACGACGAAGGAGTAGTCGATGGTGTCGCCGGCTGCGCGGTTCGTCTTCAGCGCCGGGCGGGAGTTGCCGCCGCTGCTGCCGCCGCCGCTGCTGCCGCCGCCGTTGTTGCCACCGCCGTTGTTGCCGCCTCCGCCTCCGCCGTTCACGCTGCCGGTCTTGGTCAGGGTGAGTGCGGGGCTCTGCGTGGTGACCACGGTCGCGGTGGAGGGTGGCGAGGTGACCGGTGGGCCGGTGGGTGGGGTGCCGGTGGCGGTGGCGGTGTTGTTGATGGCGCCGGAGTCGATGTCGGCCTGGGTGACGGTGTAGCCGGCGGTGCAGGTCATCGACGCCCCCACCGCGAGCGAGGTGGAGGGGCAGGAGATCGACGGCGGGGTGCCGGTGCCGGAGAACGCCGTGTCGGTGACGCCCACGTTCGTCAGGTCGACGTTGCCGGTGTTGGTGACGACGAACGAGTAGTCGATGGTCTGGCCGGCGGCGCTGACGTTCGACGGCGTGGCCGACTTCACCACGGAGAGGGCGGCGCTCTGCGCGGCGGGCACGGTGACGGTGGACGGCGGAGAGGTGGCCGGGAGGCCGGCGCTCGGCTGCCCGGTCGCGGTGGCGGTGTTGGTGATGCTGCCGGCGTCGACGTCCGCCTGGGTCGTGGTGTACGACGCCGTGCAGGTCATCGAGGCGCCGGGTGCCAGGCTGGTGGACGGACAGGAGATCGATGGGGGAGTACCCGTTCCGGAGAACGCCGTCTCCGTGACCGCGACACTGAACAGGGGATCGGTGCCGTTGTTCGTTACCAGGAACGAGTAGTCGATCGTCTGGCCGGCCGCGCTGAAGGACGACTGCGCGGAGGTCTTCACCAGTGCCAGGGACGGCGCACGGACCGCGGCCGGCACGGTCGTCGGGAAGACGACGACGAGTGCCGCCGCCATGGCCACGGTCGTCACCAGCGCCGCGAGGCCCCGGAATGTGGTGGTCGTGGTTCTGACCAGGCTCGCCAGACGCTCGGCCACGGCGGTGACGCCGTTCGCCGAGGCTCTTGACGACCCTCGCACCTTGCCGACTCTCATCGAGGTTCTCCTCAACTCGTCATGAACGCGGGGGCGGCCGGCAAGGGCAGCGCAACCCGCGTGGATTTCTATGAAGGCCGCCTTCGCGCCGACCGTTGGCGGCCCCCACGATTGCTCTGGGCCGGGTGCCTTCCCGTAGCACGCGAAACGCCGATCTCAAGCCGTATCCACCCCGGCCGTACCAGTCGGCTGTCAGGGCGGAAAGAAGCACAGCGCATTAGCTATGGGCTTCTCGGCCTGCTGTGCTATCGCACCGGTGGGGTCGGGCCACCTATTCGGGCGCAGAAATTCATATCAACGGCGCTGGGGTGGGGCTGCTTGCCGTGCTTGCCGCACCGGACCGGTCGGAGGGTTTGCCGAATGGCGGTACCGGGCCCACCCCGTCGGCCGACTGACGCTTCGTCGGCCCGGGGCCGGCCGGATGCCGGGGCGTCCGAACGTGCGGCAGGGCCCCGCCGGCATTCGGCGGGGCCCTGTGGGGGTGGTGCTCGGCGGTGCGGCCCGGAGCAGGTGCGACTCCGGATCGCGCCGTCCGTGGCGGATCAGCCGGGAATCTGTCCGAGTTGGGAGAGCATGGTCATGGTGTCCCAGTGGTAGACGGCCTCTGACATGAGGCCGTCGGAGTCCAGCCTGGCGATGACCGCGACCGGTACCGAGAATGTCCGGCCGACGCTGTCGGCAGGCCACAGGCCGGCGATTTCCTTGACGACGGTGGCGGTCATGGTGAACACGAACGCGCCCCGGTCCCCGGCGGTGAAGGCGTCGTCAAGTCTGGCCTTGAGATCGGCGTTGGTGAGCCAGGACGTGTACAGCCGGTGGACCTGGTCGCGGCCGTGGAGGTCGCAGTTGATCCCGGGCTCCGCGTAGTGCACGTCTTCGCTGTAGCAGTTGGCCGCGCCATCGATGTCCTTGTCGTTGACGGCGTCCATCAGCCGTCCGAAGATCTCGGTGCCGGTCATCGGGGCTCCTCCTGGGAGGGGGCGGGGGTCAGATCCACTGGGCGGTGAGGTCCGCGGCGTCGGCCGCGTGGGTGACCATGATCGAGTAGTGGTCGGCCGCCACGTCGGCGCTCTTCAGGCTGTCGGGCCAGCGGTTGTTCAGCCGGACGCCGTCGGTGTACGGGAGGGGCTCGGTGGCCCGGATGGAGAAGACGGGGGTGGTGACCGCGGGGAGCGGTTGGCCCCGGAGCATGCTGTAGTGCCAGCCGAAGGCCGTGAGTGCCGGGGTCTCCAGCGAGACGACGTCCGGCCAGGAGGCCAGCAGGGACTTCGTCCCGCCGTTGAAGACCTCGTCGGAGAGGTCCTCGGGGACGGGGGTGTCGATCAGCACGATCGCCTCCGGCCCGGCGCCGCGGGATTCGAGTTCGGCGGCCACCAGCAGGGAGGCCCAGCCGCCGGAGCAGTACCCGACGAGCACGAACGGGGCGCCGTCGGCGCAGCGCTCCACCGCGGGGGCCATGGCCTTGCCCAGGGCGGCGGGCGACTCGGGCACCGGGTCCGACCCCGCGTAACCCGGGTAGCGGAGCGCGTAGAGGTCGTGCGTGCCGAGGAAGCGTTTGGCGAAGCGCCCGTAGGTGAAGTTGCCGACGAACGGGCCCAGCGAGTCCAGGCAGATGATCTTCTTGCTCTCGGTGCCGCGGGAGAGACGGGCCGGGGGTGGCGGGGGCCCCGCGTCGTCGGCGCCGGTGTACCGGGGGCGCAGCCGGGCGGCGGCGGCCAGGAAGTCGAGCGCCTCGACCGCTCGGCCCGCGTCGACGGTCTGCCGGAAGAGCGCGCCGATGCCGTCGGCCTGCGGTGGCGGGGCGGCCGGCTCGGGCTGCTCGCGCCGGGCGAGGGCCGCGCAGAGGAAGGCGGCGAGGTCGGCCGGGGTGGGGTTCTCGCTGACCACGCCGAGTTCGAGGGTGAGCCCGGTGCTCTGTTCGAGGCTGTTGACCAGCCGGACCGTCATCAGGGAGTCGAAGCCGAGTTCCGGGAAGAGCTGGTGGCTGTCGATCTGCTCGACCGGGAGGTCGGAGATGGCGGAGGCGTGTGTCTTCACCAGGGAGATCATCAGGCCCAGTTGCATGGGCGCGGACGTGGCGGCGGATTCCTGGTTCATGGTCTGCCTTCTATGCGGTCGGGGGCGGTGGCACGGTTGCGTTCAGGTGGCAGGGGGGCTCCGGGGGTCAGCCAGTAGGCGTGGTGCTGGAACGGGTAGGTGGGGAGGTCCGCCGGGAGGACGGAGCCGCCGGGGAGCGCCGGGGTCCAGTCGACCGTGGCGCCGGCCGCCCAGAGGGTGGCCAGGGCCAGCAGGAACTCGGCGGGTTCGTCGCTGTCGCGGCGCAGCGTGCCGGTGACGGTGACCGGATCGCCGCGCCCCGTCGCGGAGTGGGCGGCGCGGTAGGCGTGGTAGGTCTCGGTGACGGCCGGGACGAGGATGGGCTGGGGGCCGAGGTCGACGAAGTAGCGGTAGCCCGCGGTCAGCAGGGCGCGGATGCTCTCGTCGAACCGGACCGGCTCGCGCATGTTGGCGTACCAGTAGGCGGCGTCCAGGAGTTGGTGGTCGATCTGTTCGGCGGTGATGGTCGAGTGCAGGGGAATGGTGCCCTTGCGGGGGTGCAGGCCGGCCGCGGCGGCCAGCAGTTCGGGCCGGACGGCCTCGATGGCCGAGGTGTGCGCGGCGACGGTGACGAGGAGGCGCTGGGCACCGATCCGTTCGGTCCGGCAGTGGTGGAGGAGTTGCTCCAGGTCGTCGTCGGGGCCCGCGACGACCACCGAGGCGGGGCTGTTGACCGCGGCGACGGACAGCGAGGAGCGCCACGACGCGAGCAGGGCCTCGGTCCGGTCGAGGGACAGCGGGAGCGTCACCATGCCGCCGGTGCCCGCGATCCGGCCGAGCGCCCGGCTGCGCAGGGCGACCAGCGCGGCCGCGTCGTCGAGGGTGAGGGCGCCGGCGGTGTACGCGGCGGCGATCTCGCCCTGGGAGTGCCCGATCACGAGGTCCGGCTCGACGCCGTGGCCGCGCCAGAGTGCCGCCAGCGCGACCATGGTGGCGAACAGCAGTGGCTGGACGATGTCGGGTTGCGCGAGGTCCACCGTGGGCGGGTCGGTGCCGAACAGGTCGCTCAGGTTCCACCCGATGTGCGGGCGCAGGGCCCGGTCGCAGGCCTCGAACTGCTCCCGGAACGCGGCCGAGCTGTGGAACAACTGCCGCCCCCCGGTGGAGGACTGGGCGCCCTGGCCGGGGAAGACGAAGACCGTGCCGCCGGGTTTGCGGCCGGCCGTGCCGATCACCAGGCGCCGGTGCGGGTGGCCCTCGGCGAGTGCGCGCAGGGCGCCGAGGAGCTGGGTGCGGTCCGCGGCGACGACGGTCGCCCGGTGCCGCAGCAGGGCGCGGGTGGTGGCGAGGTCGGTGGCGGCGTCCGCGGGCCGCAGCCCCGGGTGGGCCTCGGCGTAGTCGGCCAGGCGTGCGCCCTGGGCGTGCAGGGCGGCGGTGTTCCTGGCGGAGATCAGCCAGGGTACCGGGCCGTCGTGGTCGTGGGTCCGGGTGGCCGGGGCTTCGGCGGGCGGGGTCTCGACCGGGGGAGCCTCTTCGACGATGAGGTGGGCGTTGGTGCCGCTGATGCCGAAGGAGGACACCGCCGCCCGCGCGGGGTGGCCGCTGTCCGGCCAGGGCCTGGCGGCGGTGACGAGTTCCACGGCGCCGGCGGACCAGTCGATGTAGGCGCTCGGCCGGTCGGCGTGCAGGGTGCGGGGGACGGTCCGCCGCTGGATGGCCAGGACCATCTTGATGACGGAGGCGACCCCGGCGGCGGCCTGGGCGTGGCCGATGTTGGACTTGAGCGAGCCGAGCAGCAGCGGGCGGTCGGGCGGGCGGCCCTGCCCGTAGGTGGCGAGGACGGCCTGCGCCTCGATCGGGTCGCCCAGCTTGGTTCCCGTCCCGTGCGCCTCCAGGACGTCGACCTCCGCGGGGGTCAGCCCGGCGTCCGCCAACGCCCGCCGGATGACCCGCTGCTGGGCCGGTCCGTTGGGGGCGGTGAGGCCGTTGCTGGCGCCGTCCTGGTTGAGGGCGGAGCCCCGGAGCAGGGCGAGCACGGGGTGGCCGTGGCGCCGGGCGTCGGAGAGCCGCTCCAGGACCAGCAGGCCCGCGCCCTCGGCCATGCCCATGCCGTCGGCGGCGTCGGAGAACGCCTTGCAGCGGCCGTCGGCGGCCAGGCCGCGCTGGCGGGAGAAGCCGATGAAGGGGCGCGGGGTGGCCATCACGGTGACGCCGCCGGCGAGGGCGAGGGAGCACTCGCCCTCGCGCAGGGCCTGGCGGGCGAGGTGGATGGCGACCAGCGAGGAGGAGCAGGCGGTGTCGACGGAGAGGGTGGGGCCCTCCAGCCCGAGCAGGTAGGCGATCCGGCCGGAGACGACGCTGACGGCGCTTCCGGTGACGAGGTGTCCTTCGACGCGGCTGTCGCTCCAGGAGCCCTCCCCGTAGTCCTGCCAGGACACCCCGGCGTAGACGCCGGTGTTGCTGCCGCGCAGTGAGGCCGGGTCGACGCGGGCGTGTTCGAGGGACTCCCAGGCCACTTCGAGCAGGATGCGCTGCTGTGGGTCCATGGCGAGGGCCTCGCGCGGGGTGATGCCGAAGAAGCTCCCGTCGAAGTCCTGCGGGCGGGAGAGGAAGCCGCCGTGCCCGGTGGAGGAGGTGCCGGAGTGGTCCGGGTCGGGGGAGAACAGCGTGTCGAGAGGCCAGCCCCGGTTGTCGGGGAACGGGGTGACGGCGTCGCGGCCGTCGACGACCAGCTGCCAGAGGTCGGCCGGTGAGGCGACCCCGCCGGGGAGCCGACAGCCGAAACCGATGACGGCCACGGGGTCGTCGCGGCCCGCCTCGGCGGCGCTCAGGCGCTCGCGGAGCCGTTCGATCTCGGCGACGGCGCGTTTGAGGTAGGTGCGGATTTCCTCCTGCTCCGCCATGGTTCGGTCCTTTCCGGTTGCCGGGTGTCGGTGGGCGGCTGCTGGTGCGGTCAGCCGCCGTCGTGGGGGTCGCTCCGGGCGGTGGGCCGCCCGTCCGGCGCCGCCCCGGCCACGGTCAGCACGGGGGCGTCGGTGTGGCGGGCGGTGTCGTAGAGGGAGGTGAGGACGGTGGGCCGGGCGCCTTCGGGCGGCAGCACGACCAGGGTGGCGGCCAGGCCCAGCGAATGGCGGTGCCGGACCAGGGACTCCAGCCCGGGGTGGCCGCGGGTGGGGTCGCCCGGGTCGTGGCCCCGGCTGTCGGACCGCGCGGTGGCGATCAGCAGGAAGGTGTCCAGCGGAAGCTCCCCGGTCAGCCGGTGCAGCAGCTCGGCGGCCCCGCCGGGCTCGTCTGGCTCATCGGGCTTGTCGGCAGCCGGGGCCGGGCGGGCGTCGGCGGCGGCGTGGACGACGGCGGTCAGCGGAGCCTCGGCCGGCACGGCCTCGACGGCCCGCCGCAGCGCTTCGGGGTCGGCGGGGTCGGCGTCCACCGGGTGGAGCTCGACGGGCAGGCCCTCCAGCTGGGACCGGAGCCGCGCGAGGGCGCGGCCGTCCCCGTCCGGCGGCCCGAGCAGCCAGAGGTGCCGGGCACCCTGTCCGGCGGCGATGTGCCGGGCCAGCGGTGCGGTGTGGGCGAGCGGGCCGGCGAGCAGGACGCTGCCCTGCCCGCCGTCGGGCGGCGGAATGCGCAGGACGAGCTTGCCGGTGTGCCGGGCCCGGCTCATGTGGTGGAACGCGGCCGCGGCGTCCTGGACGTCGAAGACGTGGACGGTGGGCGGGTGGAGCACCCGGGTGGCGAAGAGCCGTTGGAGGTCGCGCAGGATCCCGGCCAGCCGCTGCGGGCCGGCCGCCTCCCTGAGGTCGAAGGCGAGGTAGGCGACGCCCGGGTGGTCCCGGGCGATGTCGGCCGGGTCGCGCGGGTCGGTCTTGCCCATCTCCACGAACCGGCCGCCCGGGCCGAGCAGGCGCAGGGAGGCGTCGGTGGCCTCGTGGGCCAGGGCGTTGAGGACGACGTCGACGCCCTGCCCGGAGGTGGCGTCCCGGAACTCCCGCTCGAAGCCCGTGGTGCGGGAGGACGCGATGTGGTCGTCGTCCAGGCCCAGCCGCCGCAGCTCCGGCTGCTTGGGCGGGCTCGCCGTGGCGAACACCTCGGCGCCCGCGTGCCGGGCGAGCTGGACGGCGGCGCTGCCGACCCCGCCGGTGGCGCAGTGGACGAGGACGCGTTCGCCGGCCGTCAGCCGGCCGAGGTCGAACAGCCCGTAGGAGGCGGTGGCGAAGGCCGCCGGGACGGCGGCGGCCCGGGCGGCCGGCCAGCCCGGGGGAACGGGGACCAGCAGGTGTTCGTCGGTCACGGCGACGGGGCCGAAGGCGCCGGTCAGCAGGCCCGTCACGTGGTCCCCGGGCTTCAGGACGGTGGCGTCCGGGCCGGTGTCGAGCACGGTGCCGGTGCCCTCGGCGCCCAGCGGTCCCGGGTCGCCGGGGTAGAGCCCGAGGGTGTCCAGGACGTCCCGGAAGTTGACCCCGGCGGCCTGCACGGCCAGCCGGACCTGGCTGCCCACCAGCGGTTCGGCGACCTCGTCGCAGAGGTCCAGGGCGAGGTTCTCCAGCGTCCCCTTGCCGATCAGGGTGAGCCGCCAGGGCGGTGGGCCCGGCAGGGCGAGCCGGACGTGGCCGGCGGGCAGGGGCAGCAGGGCGGCCGGGGCGCTCTCCGGTGCGAGGACGGTGCCCGTCCTGATCGCCAGCTGGGAGCGGGTGGAGCCGAGGGCCGCGGCGACGGCCGTGAGGGAGGCCGGGTCCGCGTCGAGGTCGATCAGGGTGAACCGGCCGGGCCGTTCGGCGGCCGCGGCCAGCACCAGCCGCCGCAGCGCCTCCTGTTCCGGATCCGTCGCCGGGTCGGTGTCACGGGCGGACACCGCGCCCCGGGTGAGCAGGGCCAGCCGGGCGCCCGGCCGGTCCGGTGCGGCGAGCGCGGCCCGGACCAGGGCGAGGGCCTGCTCGGGCGCCTCGTCGGCCGGCACCGCCAGGACGGCCGGTGCGGCCGGTCCGGCGGGTGCGCCGGAGGCCGACAGGGGGATGCCCGGGTGGGCCGCGCGCAGTTCCTCGGTCAGGGCCGAGGGCGCGGCCGTCGGGGTGAGAACGGACCAGCCGGGTGGTGGTCCGGTGACCGGGACGGGTTCCCAGCGGACCTGGAGCAGCGGCGGCCCGGACAGCACGGGGCCTGCCGTGCCGACGGCGCCGGCGGTGGTGCCGAAGGGGCGGACGCGGGGCGTGGTGGTGGTCATTCCTGGATCCCATCGATGGCGGCGAACAGCTCGGCGTCCTCGGCGGTGTCGGCCCAGTGGGCGGCCGGTTCGGGCTCCGGTTCGGGGGCGGGCGGCTCCGGCTCGGCGGCGTCGGGCAGCAGGTCCGCCAGGAGACGGGCGGCGAGCGCCGCGGGTGTCGGATGGTCGAAGACGGCGGTGACCGGCAGGGTCGCCCCGGTGGCCCGGTTGATCCGGTTGCGCAGCTCGACGGCGGTGAGCGAGTCGAAGCCGAGGTCGGCGAAGGCGGCGTCGGGGTCGATGTCGTCCACCGAGGAGTGGCCGAGCACCTGGACGACCTCGCCGCGCACCAGGTCGGTGAGGATCGTCCGGGCCTCCTGCGGCCCGGCCTCGGCGAGCCGGCCGGGGAGCTGCCGCTCGTCGGCCTCGGTGACCGCCGCGGACCGCTCGGACTGCTGCCGGGGCCGGATCAGGTCGCGCAGCAGCGGCGATGTGTCGTTGCCGTGCAGGGCGGCCCCGCTCAGCCGCAGCGGCAGCAGGACGGCCTCGTCGAGGCGCTGGGCCTCGTCGAGCAGCGCGAGGTTGTGTGCGGCGGGCAGTTCGGCGATGCCCAGGTGCTCCAGGCGGCGCAGCGCGGTGGCGTCCAGGTGGCCGGTCATGGCGCTGCGTTCGGCCCACAGGCCCCAGGGCAGCGAGAGCGCGGGGAGGTGCCGGGCACGCCGGTACTCGGCGAAGGCGTCGAGGAAGCAGTTGGCCGCCGCGTAGTGGGCCTGCCCCGGTGTCCCGAAGGTGCCGGCGGCGCCCGAGAAGAGGAGGAAGACGGCCGGGTTCCGGGCCAGCGTGGCCAGATGGAGGTTGAGCGCGCCGTCGGCCTTGGGCCGCAGCACCGCATCGACCTGACGGTCCGTCAAGGTGGTGACGGTGCTGTCGTCCAGGGTGCCGGCGGCATGGACGACGGCGCTGAGCGGCCGGTCACCGAGGTGGGTGGCGAGGACGGCGTCCAGGGCGGCGCGGTCGGCGGTGTCGCAGGCGGCGACGGTGCACTGCGCGCCGAGCGCGGCGAGCTCGTCCCGGAGGGTGTCGGCGCCGGGGGCGGCCGCACCGCCCCGGCTGAGCAGCAGCAGGTGCCGGACGCCGTGCTCGGTGACGAGGTGGCGGGCGAGCAGCCGGCCGATGGTGCCGGTGCCGCCGGAGATCAGGACGGTGCCGTCCGGGTCGTAGGGGAGTGGCGCGGGCGGCGGGGTGGCGGCCCGGGTGAGCCTGGGCGCGTACAGCAGGCCTTCGCGCAGGGCGAGTTGGGGTTCGGTGCCGAGCGGGAGCGCGGCCAGGGCCGGCGCGTCGGGCTGCCCGGGGCCGGGGTCGGCGACGTCGAGGAGGGTGAACTGGCCCGGGTTCTCGTTCTGCGCGGAGCGGACCAGCCCCCAGAGCGCGGCGCCGACCGGGTCGGTGGTCTCGCCGGGGAGCGCCGCGACGGCCCGGTGGGTGAGCAGGACCAGCCGGGTGGTGGCCAGTTTCTCCTGGGCGAGCCAGCTCTGCAGCAGGGCCAGGGTGCGCTGGACGGCGGCGTGCACGGCCGGGGCGAGGTCGTCCGGGCCGGGGGCCGGGTCCTCGGCCGGGGTCAGGGTGTGCAGCACGAGGTCGGGGGCGGGCCGGTCGGGGCCGAGGCTCTCGGCGAGCGCGGCCGGGTCGGCGTACAGCGGCCACGGCCGGTCGCCGTTCGGCGGCTGGGCGGGACCGGTGCCGAGGCCGGCCGGGCGGAGCGGCCGGGCGGGTGCGGGGCCGGGGGCGACGGGCTTCCAGGAGAGGCGGTAGAGGCCCTCGCCGCCGAGCAGGTGACGCGGCGCCTGGGTGCCGGCCGACCGCATGGTGAGGGTCTCGATCCGGGCCACCGGGCGGCCGCCCCCGTCGGTGATGTCGACGGTGACGCTCTGCTGGTCCAGCGGCCGGATGCGGGTGCGCAGGGTGGTCGCGCCGCTGCCGTGGAACTGGACACCGCCCCAGTGGAAGGGCAGTTCGACGGTGGTGGGGCGGCGGACCAGCAGGCCCTGGAGGGCCGCGTCGAGCAGCGCGGGGTGGAGGTCGAAGGCCGGGTCCTGGTGGTCCAGCCCCTCGGGCATCCTGGCCTCGGTGAAGATGTCCTGGCCGCGCCGCCAGATGCCGGTCAGCCCCTGGAAGGCCGGGCCGTAGCCGTAACCGCGCACGCCCGCACCGGCGTAGAACTCGTCGACGTCCACCGGGACGCTGTGCTCGGGCGGCCAGGGGGCGGCCGCCGGGGTGTCGGTCGCCGGGGTGTCGGCCGAGGGGGCGGAGGGGGCGGACGGGGAGAGCAGGCCGCGCGCGTGCAGGGCCCACGGCTCCCCGGTGAGGGCGGTGTGCGGGCGCGAACGGATGGTGACGTTCCGCCGGCCCGCCGGGTCGGGGCCGCCGACGGTGAGGTGCAGCTGCGTGCCGTCCTCCTCGCCCAGGTGGAGCGGGGCGAGCAGGGTCAGCTCGGCCAGGTGCGGGCAGCCGGTCTCGCGGCCCGCGCGCAGGGCGAGGTCGACGAACGCGGTGCCGGGCAGCAGGAGGTCTCCGCCGACGGCGTGGTCGCGCAGCCAGGGGTGGGTGCGCGGGCTCGCCCGGCCGGTCAGGACGATGCCGTCGTTCTCGGGGTCGGGCAGGCCGATGTCGAGGATCGGATGGTCGGCGGAGGTCGCGCCCAGGGTGGCGGCCAGCTCCTGCCGGGTGCCGCCGCGGGAGGTGTCGACCCAGTAGCGCTGGCGCTGGAAGGCGTAGGTGGGCAGGGCCGGCGGCTCCTCCCCGGGGCGGTGGGGGTTGAGCGCGCCGGTGTCGACGGGGACGCCCTCGACGTGGGCCCTGGCGAGGGCGGCCGTGAAGTGGCGCAGCCCGCCCTCGTCGCGGTGCAGGGTGGGCAGGGCGGCGGCGGGCCGGGCCTCGGCGTCCGCGGTCTCCAGCACGGCGCCGCACAGCAGCGGGTGGACGCTGGGTTCGACGAAGAACCGGTGGCCGTCCTGGAGGAGGGCCCGGGTGGCCAGATCGAACCGGACGGGCTCGCGCAGGTTCCGGAACCAGTAGGCGGCGTCCAGCGTGCTGGTGTCGAGGGCGGCTCCGGTCACCGAGGAGTAGAACTCCTGCTCCCCGGTCGTGGGGGTCACCGGGGCCAGCGACTCCAGCAGGGCGGTGCGCAGTTCGTCGACCTGCGGCGAGTGGGCGGCGTAGCTGACCCGGATCCGGCGGGCTCTGACCTGCTCGGCCTTGCACTCCGCGTACAGGGCGTCGAGCGCGGCCGCCGGACCGGCGACCACCACGGCCCGGGGGCTGTTGACGGTGGCGACGGTGAGCGCGGGGTACCGGTCGAGCCGCCGCAGCACCTCCTCGTGGGAGAGCTGGAGGGCGAGCAGACCGTGATCGCCCTCCAGCCTGGTCAGCACCTTGCTGCGCAGCGCGACGACGCGGCAGGCGTCCTCCAGGGAGAGCGCCCCGGCGAAGCAGGCGGCGGCGATCTCGCCCTGGGAGTGGCCGACCACGGCGGCCGGCCGGACCCCGGCCGCGGACCAGAGCCGGGCCAGTGACAGCTGGACGGCGAAGAGCGCGGGCTGGACCACGTCGACGCGGTCCAGCGCCTCGGCGCCGGCCCCGGGCCGCAGGACGTCGTCCAGCGACCAGTCGGTGTGCGGGGCCAGGGCGCGGGCGCAGTCGGCGATGCCGGCGGCGAAGACCGGGCTCTCCTCGATCAGCCGGGCCGCCATGCCGGGCCACTGGGAGCCCTGCCCGGCGAAGACGAACGCCGTCCGGCCCTCGGCGGCCCGGCCGGTGATCAGGTCCGGGTCACCGGCTCCGTCGGCCAGCGCGCGCAGCGCCCGCAGGCAGCCGTCCAGGTCGGGTGCGGTGATGGCGGCCCGGTGGGTCAGCTGGGCGCGGGTGGTCGCCAGGGCGTGGCCGACGGCCTCGGCGGAGGGCGGCGGCGAGGCCGTCAGGTGGGCGTACAGGCGCTGTGCCTGGGCGCCCAGGGCGGCTTCGGTGTGCCCGCTGAGGAGCCAGACGGGCGGCGCCACGACGGGCCGTCCGGCGGCCGGTTCGGAGGCGGGCCCGGGTGCGGGTCCGGGGGTCTCCGGGGCCTCCGGGGCCTCTGGGACCGCGGCGGCCTCTACGGCCTCGGGGGCCTGCTCCATGATCACGTGGGCGTTGGTGCCGCTCACCCCGAAGGCGGAGACGGCGGCCCGGCGCGGCCGGCCGGTGTCCGGCCAGGGGGTGGTGGCCGAGAGGATCCGGACGGCGCCGGTGCCCCAGTCGACGTGCGGCGTGGGGGTGGCGGCATGCAGGGTCATCGGCATCGTGGCGTGCTGGAGCGCGAGGACGGTCTTGATCAGCCCGGCCACCCCGGCGGCGGCCTGGGTGTGGCCGATGTTGGACTTGAGCGAGCCGAGGTGGACCGGCCGGTCGGCGGCGCGGTCGCGGCCGTAGGTGGCCAGCAGGGCCTCGGCCTCGATCGGGTCGCCCAGGGTGGTGCCGGTGCCGTGGGCCTCGATCAGGTCGACGTCGCCGCCGCCCAGCCCGGCCCGGCCCAGCGCCTGGCGGATGACCCGCTGCTGGGACTCGCCGTTGGGGGCGGTCAGGCCGTTGCTCGCGCCGTCCTGGTTGATCGCGCTGGCCCGGATCACCGCGAGCACCGGGTGGCCGTGGCGGCGGGCGTCGGAGAGCCGCTCCAGGACGACCATCCCCGCGCCCTCGGCGAACCCGGTGCCGTCGGCCTCGGCCGCGAAGGACCGGCAGCGGCCGTCGGGGGAGAGCGCCCGTTGCCGGGAGAACTCGATGAACAGGCCCGGGGAGGCGATCACGGTGACCCCGCCGGCCAGCGCCAGGGAACTGTCGCCCTGGAGCAGCGACTGGCAGGCCAGGTGGACGGCCACCAGGGAGGACGAGCAGGCGGTGTCGACGGAGACGGCCGGACCCTGCAGCCCGAGAACGTAGGCGACGCGCCCGGAGATGACGCTCAGCGGCTTCCCGGTGGTGAGGTAGCCCTGCATCTCCGTGGGCGCCTCGTGCGAGCGTGCGCCGTAGTCCTGGTAGACCGCCCCGGCAAAGACGCCGGTGCTGCTGCCGCGCAGCGAACCGGGGTCGATCCCGGCCCGCTCCAGTGCCTCCCAGGACGTCTCCAGCAGCAGCCGCTGCTGTGGGTCCATGGAGAGCGCCTCGCGGGGCGAGATGCCGAAGAACTCGGCGTCGAAGTCGGCGGCGGCGTCCAGGAACCCGCCCGTGGTGGCATAGCTCTTGCCGGGCACGGCGGGGTCGGCGTCGTACAGCTCCGTGAGGTTCCAGCCGCGGTCCTCCGGGAACGGCGAGATGGCGTCGGTGCCGGCCGCCAGCAGTTCCCACAGCTCCTGCGGGGTGTCGGCGCCGCCGGGCAGCCGGCAGGCCATGCCGAGGACGGCGATCGGCTCGTCGGCGGGCCGCGCCGTGGCGGTCGCCCGCGGGCCCTGCTCGGCCGGCTGCTCGGACCGGCCCGCGGCGGCCAGCCGGGCGTGCAGATGGGCGGCCAGGTCGGTGGGGGTCGGGTGGCTGAACGCCAGGCCGGTCGGCAGATGGAGGCCGGTCGCGTGGGCCAGCCGGGTGCGCAGCTGGACGGCGGCCAGCGAGTCGAGGCCGAGCTCCTTGAACGGCCGGTTCGGGGCGACCGAGTCGGGCGCGTGGTGGCCGAGGACGGCCGCGGCGGTGGAGCGGACCAGCTCGGCGAGGACCTGCCGCTGCCGGGCGGCCGGCAGCTGCGGGAAGTCGGACGGCAGGCCGGCCGCGGGCCGGGCGGTGTCGCCCGCCTGCTCCTGCTGGTCCTGCCGGGCCTGCTGGACGGGCGGGAGGTCGTCCAGGAACGGGATGGGGCGGTCGGCCGCCCGGCCGGACAGGAAGACCGGCCAGTCGAAGCGGGACAGGACGATCCGGGGTTCGCGGCCGGCGGTCAGCGCGGGCAGCTCGGCGACGGCCCGGTCGCTGTCCAGCGCGAGCAGTCCGTGCTCGGCCGTCCAGTCGCCGCCGCCGGCACCGAGGCCGCCGGGGAAGTAGCCCCAGGAGACGGAGGTGGCGGGCAGGCCGCGGGCGCGGCGCCGGTCGGCGAGGCCGTCGAGGTAGGTGTTGGCCGCGCAGTAGGCGGTGTGGCCGCCCATACCGACGGTGCCGATGACGGAGGAGTAGAGGACGAAGGCGTCGAGGTCGTCCCCCTCGGTGAGGTCGTGCAGATGGCGGGCGCCCAGCGTCTTGACGGCCAGCACCCGCTCCAGGTGGTCCGCCGTCAGGTTGTCGATGGTGGCCGTCTCCAGCACACCGGCGGTGTGCACCACGCCGGTCAGCGGCTCGTCCGGGGGGACGGCGGCGAGCACGGCGGCGAGCGCGTCCCGGTCACGGATGTCGCAGGCGGCGAAGGTCACCCGGGCTCCCCGGTCGGTGAGTTCGGCCGCCAGCTCGGCCGCGCCCTCGGCGTCCGCGCCGTGCCGGCTGAGCAGCAGCAGGTGCGGTGCCCCGGCGGCGGCCAGGGTCCGGGCCGCGTGGGCCCCGAGGAAGCCGGTGCCACCGGTGACGAGGACCGTCCCGCGCGGCCGCCAGCCGGGCCCGGGCGGCACGGCGGCCTCCCGCAGACGGCAGGCGTACGTGCCCCGGGCCCGGACCGCGAGCTGGTCCTCGGCACCCGGCAGGGTCAGGGCGGCGCAGGCCCGGCGCAGGCTCTCGGGGTCGGGCTCGGCGGGCAGGTCGAGCAGCCCGGCCCAGCGGTCGGGATACTCCTGGGCGGCGGTGCGGCCGAGGCCCCAGAGCGCGGCCTGCGCCGGATCGGTGTCGGTGTCGTGCGCGTCGACGCGCACGGCGTCCCGGGTGACGCACCAGAGGGAGGTCTCCCAGTCCAGGTCGTCCAGCGCCTGGAGCAGCGCGGCGGTGTCGGCGAGGGAAGGCTCCGGCTGTCCGTCGCCGTCGGTGTCCGGCCGGTGGGAGAGGAGCGAGACGATGCCGCCCGGGCGCCGGCCGTCGTCGCCGCCGACCAGCCGGGCGACCCCGGCGCGGTCCGTCCCCGGTGGCACGGCCACGGTGCGGACCTCGGCGCCGAGGGCGGCCAGGGCGGTGGCCAGGGCCTGCGGCCACGGCCCGGCTCCGGGTCCGGTTCCGGTTTCGGGGGTGACCAGCAGCCAGTCGGCCCCGGTGGTCGGCGCGCTGTGCTCGACCAGCGGCGTCCAGGCGGTGGTGAAGCAGAGGCCGGTCAGCCGGGCGCGGCTGCGCCGGGCACTGCGCCAGGCCGCCAGCGCCGGGAGCACCTCGCGGACCGGCGCCTCGTCGGCCAGGCCCAGCGTGGCGGCCACGGCGGCGGTGTCCTGCCGTTCGACGGCCTCCCAGAGCGGGCGCTCGGCCTGGTCCTCCTGGCGCCGGGCGCCGTCGCCACCGGGCTGGGGCGAGGCGGACAGCCAGTAGCGGCTGCGCTGGAAGGCATAGGTGGGCAGCGCGACCGGCCGGGCTCCGCCGAGCACCGGCACCCAGTCGACGGCCAGGCCGTGGCACCAGGCCCGGGCCAGTGCGAACAGCAGGTCGGCCGGCTCCCCGGTGTCCCGGTGGAGCGAGGGGAGCACGGTGATCTCCCGGGGCGGCTCCTCGCTGTCGGCGGTCTCCTGGATCCCGAGGGTCAGCAGCGGGTGCGGGCTCATCTCGACGAAGGTGTCGTGCCCGGTGGCGAGCAGGGCCCGGACGGTCGGCTCGAAGCGGACCGGGCTGCGCAGGTTGGTGAACCAGTACGCACCGTCCAGCAGCCGCGCCGGGTCCGTGTCGGCGGTGACGGTCGAGTAGAACGGGATCCGGGCCGGCCGCGGGGCGAGGCCGGCCAGGGCCTCGGCCAGCGGCTCGCGCAGGACGTCGACGTCGGCGCAGTGCGAGGCGTAGTTGACGGCGATCCGGGCGGTGCGCACGCCGTCCTTCTCGCACCGGGCGAGCAGCCGCTCCAGTTCGTCCCGCGGCCCGGAGACCACGGTGGCCGAGGGGCCGTTGAACACGGCCACGCCGAGACCGGGGTAGCCGTCCCGCAGCAGGCGCTCGACCTCGGCCGCGGGCAGCCGGAAGGAGGCCATCGCGCCGTCCGTGGCCAGCGTGCCGACCAGACGGCTGCGGGTCACGGTGGCGAGGACGGCATCCTCCAGGGTGAGGGCCCCGGCGGCCCAGGCGGCGGCGAGTTCGCCCTGGGAGTGCCCGACCACCGCGTCGGGCGTCACCCCGTGCGCGCGCCAGACCTCGGCGAGCCCGGTCATGACGGCGAACAGGGCGGGCTGCACCACGTCGTCCCGGTCCAGCGAGGGTGCCTGCGGCTCCTGGGCCAGCACCGACCGCAGCGACCAGCCGCAGTGCGCGGACAGGGCACGGTCGCAGGCCTCGATGTGCGCGCGGAAGACCGGGGAGGCGGCCAGCAGGCCGCGGGCCATGCCGGGCCACTGGGAGCCCTGCCCGGGGAAGACGAACACCGTCCGGTGGCCCGGGCGGGCCTCGGCCCGGATGGCCGTCCCGGTCTCGGGGTGGTCGGTCGGGGCCGAGCGGGCCAGGGCGTCCAGACTGTCCAGCAGCGCCTCCCGGGTGTCGCCGACCACGGCCGCGCGGTGGTCCAGCGCGGTCCGGGTGGTGGCCAGCGACCAGCCGACGTCCCGGGGGTCGAGGGCCGGACCGTCCCGCAGGGCCCGGGCCAGCCGCTCCGCCTGGGCCGGCAGTGCCTGCGGGCTCCCGGCGCTGAGCGTCCACGGCACGGCGGGCGCGTCCCAGGCCCGGGCGGGGGGCTCGGCGGCGTGCTCGGCGGGGTGGCCGTCCGGCCGGTCGGTGGAGTCGTCCGGGGCCTCTTCGTCGTCCGGGGCCTCTTCGAGGACGAGGTGGACGTTGGTGCCGCTGATGCCGAAGGAGGAGATGCCGGCCCGGCGGGCGGCCGGCCCGCGCGGCCAGCGGACGCTCCCGGTCAGCAGCCGCAGGCGCGCCGCGTCCCAGTCGATCCGCGTCGAGGGCGCGTCGATGTTCAGGCTGGCGGGCAGCTCCTCGTGCTGGAGCGCGAGTACCATCTTCACCAGGCCCGCGGCTCCGGCGGCCGCCTGGGCGTGGCCGATGTTCGACTTGAGCGAGCCCAGCAGCAGCGGGCGGTCCGCGTCCCGGCCCTCCCCGTAGGCCCGGCCCAGCGCCTGGGCCTCGATCGGGTCCCCGAGCGTGGTGCCGGTGCCGTGGGCCTCGACCACGTCCACCGAGGCGGCGCTCACGCCCGCCTCTGCGAGGGCGCGCCGGATCACCCGTTCCTGCGCCGGTCCGTTGGGGGCGCTGAGGCCGCTGCTCGCGCCGTCCTGGTTGACGGCGCTGCCCCGGATCACGGCCAGCACCGGGTGGCCGTGGCGGCGGGCGTCGGAGAGCCGCTCCAGCAGGACCAGGGCGGCGCCCTCGCTCCACGCCGTCCCGTCGGCCGCGGCGGCGAACGGCTTGCACCGCCCGTCGGGGGCCAGCCCGCGCTGGCGGGAGAACTCCACCCACATGCCCGGCGAGGACAGCACCGCCACACCGCCGGCCAGCGCCAGTCCGCACTCGCCCGCGGCGAGCGACCGGCAGGCCAGGTGCACGGCCGCGAGCGAGGAGGAACAGGCGGTGTCGACGGTCAGGGCCGGCCCGGTCAGGCCGAAGGTGTAGGCCAGCCGGCCGGAGGCGACGCTGGTGGTGGTCCCGGTCAGGGCGTAGCCGCCGGACTCGGCGGGCGCCTGGTGCATCCGCGGGCCGTACTCCTGGGCGGTCGCCCCGATGAACACACCGGTGGCGCTGCCCCGCAGCGAGTCGGCGGGGATGCCGGCGCGCTCCAGGGTCTCCCAGGCGATCTCCAGCAGCAGGCGCTGCTGGGGGTCCATCGCGCGCGCCTCGCGCGGGGAGATGCCGAACAGGTCGGCGTCGAACTGCGCGGCGTCGTAGAGGAAGCAGCCCTGGCGTACGTACGTCTTGCCGGGTGCGTCGGGGTCGGTGGCGAACAGTTCGTCGATGTCCCAGCCCCGGTCGCGGGGGAAGTCGCCGACGGCGTCCCGGCCGGCCTGGAGCAGCGACCACAGCTGCTGCGGGGAGGTGATGCCGCCGGGCAGCCGGCAGCCCAGCGCGACGACCGCGACCGGGTCCTGGCGCAGGTCCGGGGGAGTGGCGAACTCGCCGTCATCGGTGGGGAGTCCTTCGCTCCTGGCGGTGAGGAGCCCGGCCACCTCGGCGGCTGCCGCGCGCGGGGTCGGGTGGTCGTAGGTCAGTGTGTCCGGCAGCGGCCGTCCGACGGCCGCGCCGAGGGCGGTGGACAGCTGGACGGCGGTGAGGGAGTTCACCCCGAGGTCCTCGAAGGAGCGGCGCGGGTCGATCCGGTCCTCCGCCTCGTAGCCGAGGAGCGTGGCGGCGTGGCTGAGGAGCAGCTCCAGGACGGTCCGCTCCAGCTCCGGGCCGGAGAGGCCGGCGAGGTCGGAGGGGCCGGAGGGGCCGGAGGGGCCGGCGAGGTCCGGTGACGGCTGCGGTTCGGGCCGCGGCGCTTCGGGCTGCCGCGGTTCGGGGCGCGGTTCGGCCTGCGGCCCGGGGACGGGCTCGGGCCGGGTCCCGGGCCCGGTGCCGGCGGCGCCCGCGACCGGTGGCGTCAGCCAGTGGGCCCGGCGCTGGAAGGCGTACGTCGGCAGCGCGGTCCGCCGGGCGGGCAGCTGCTCGAACACCTTCGGCCAGTCCACCGGGACCCCGTGGACGAACAGTTCGGCCAGCGCGCCCGACAGCGCGGCCGGCTCCGGGACGGTGTCGCTGAGCAGCGCCAGCGTGCTCCGGTGCGGCTCGTCCTCCGGGGGCAGGCAGCGCCCCGCCATCGTGGTCAGGGTGGCGTCCGGGCCGAGCTCCACCAGGTGGGCGGCCCCGCCCTCGGCGGCGGTGCGGACCGCGTCGAGGAAGCGCACGGTGCCCCGCAGCTGCTCGACCCAGTAGTCGGCCGTGCGCAGCTCCTCGGGGCGCGCCCGGACGCCGGTCAGGGTGGAGATCATCGGCACCTCGGGCGGCCGGTAGGAGACCGACCGGGCGACCTCGGCGAAGTCCGGCAGCACCGCGTCCACCTGGGGGGAGTGGAAGCCCCGGCTCACCCGGAGGATCCGGGTACGGGCGCCGCGCCGCCTGAACTCCGCGGCCACCGCCCGCACACCGTCCGGCTCCCCCGAGACCACCACGGCCCGCGGGCCGTTCACGGCGGCGAGCGAGACCAGCCCGCCCTGCTCCGCCAGCAGGGGGGCGACCTCCTCCTCGGTCGCCTCGATCGCGGCCATCGCCCCCGTCGGGAGGCCGCTCATCAGCTGCCCGCGCCGCGCCACCAGCAGCGCCGCGTCCGGCAGGGACAGCACACCCGCCGTGTGCGCCGCCGCCAGCTCGCCGATCGAGTGGCCGAGCAGGACGTCCGGGCGGATCCCCCACGTGGTCAGCAGCCGGTGGAGCGCGACCTCCAGCGCGAACAGGGCCGGCTGGGTGTAGGCGGTGTCGTCCAGCAGCGCGGCCCCGGCGCTGCCCGCGTCGGCGAACACCACGGACTTCAGCGGGCGCGGGAGGTGGCGGTCCAGGGCCGCGGCCACCTCGTCGAAGGCCGCCGCGAAGACCGGCTGGTGCCGGTGGAGCTCCCGGCCCATGCCGGGCCGCTGGGTGCCCTGTCCGGCGAAGAGGAAGGCGGTGCCCGCCCGGTCGCACACCTCTCCCTGGTGCACGCGGGGGGACGAGGTCCCCTCGGCGAGGTGCGACAGCCCTTCGCGGAGCGCGTCGCGGTCCCCGGCGACCACGCCCGCCCGCCGGCCGAACCGCGTCCGGGTGGTCGCCAGCGAGTACGCCAGGTCGAGCGGCTCGGGCGGCCCATCGTTCGAGCCGTCGGGCCCGTTCGAGCCGTCGGGCCCGGGGTCGGCCCCGTCCGTGACCCGGGCCGCCGAGGTGAGCCGGCCGAGCAGGGCGCGGGCCTGCGCCTGCAGCGCCTCCCGGGTGCGCCCCGAGACCACATGGACGTGCTCGTCGTGGATCCACTCCGCCCGGGGCTCCGGCTCCGCCGTCCTGGGGGCCTCGGCGAGCACCACATGGCAGTTGGTGCCGCCCAGCCCGAAGGAGTTGACCGCCGCGACCAGCGGCGCGTCCCGTCGTGACCAGTCCTCGAAGGCGAGCGGCACCCGCAGGTTCAGCTCGTCCAGCCGGATCCGCCGGGACGGCTCACGGTAGTTCGGCTGGGGGACGATCGCGTGATGCCAGACGGAGAGCGCGGCCTTGATGAAGCCCGCGATCCCGGCGGCGGCCTCCAGGTGCCCGATGGCCGCCTTGACCGAGCCGACCACCACCGGGTGCCCGCTGTCGTGGGCCGCACCCAGCGTGCCGCCGACGGACCGCGCCTCCACCGAGTCGCCGGCCGGCGTCCCGGTCGCGTGGAGTTCGACGAACTGCACCGCGTTCAGGGTGCCCGCCCGGTCGTTCACCCGGCGCAGCAGCTCCTGCTGCGCCACGACGCTGGGGTGCGTCAGACCCGGCCCGCCGCCGTCGTTGTTGACGCCGCTGCCCCGGATGACGCAGTAGATCCGGTCCCCGGCCGCCAGCGCGGCGGTCAGGGGCTTGAGCAGGACGACGCCCGCGCCCTCGCCGGGCACGAAGCCGTTGGCGGCCTCGTCCAGCGGGCGGCACCGGCCGTCGGGCGACAGGGCTCCGAAGGACCCGGCCCCCGCGGCCCCGTCCTGGTCGAGCAGCAGATTGACGCCGCCCACCAGGGCCGCTTCCGACTCGCCGCGCAGAATGGACTCGCAGGCCAGGTGGAGGGCGACCAGGGAGGAGGACTGCCCGGTGTCCACCGTCATGCTGGGGCCGCCCAGCCGGAGCGCGTAGGACACCCGATTGGCGATCATGCTGCGTTGCAGCCCGGCGAACGTGTGCAGGCTGTAACGGTCCTGGCCGTGACGTCGGGTGAGCACGGCATAGTCGTCGCGCATGGCACCGAAAAAGACCCCGGTGTCGAGTTCACTCAGGGCGGCCGGCAGGATTCCGGCGTCCTCGACGCTTTCCCAGGCTACTTCGAGGGCCAGGCGCTGCTGCGGGTCGAGTGCGGCCGCCTCTTTCGGGGAGATGCCGAAGAAATCGGCGTCGAATTCCTCGGGGTTGGCGATGAACCCGCCCGAGGACGGTCGGTCGGAAAATTCTGCGAAGGAATTCTTGGGTGGTCCGGAAATTGCGCTGGTGCCGCCGGTCAGAAGAGACCAGTAGGATCGGATGTCAGGTGCGGAAGGAAAGCGGCAGCTCATTCCCACGACCGCTATGCTTGCGTCCACGAATTCGTCCTTCTCTCCCTGCGGCCCGGTTCCCGGGGAACCGGCCCGGGCGGGTGCCGTCCTGTTGTCCCGGTCGGGCCGGAGCGCGCGGTTGGGCGCGCGGACAGCCGGCGCGGCCCGGGCCGACCCCTGCCGGCTCCCGCCGGGATCCGGTCGTCCGCCTCTTCCGGCCGGCTGTCGGGTCATCCGGTTCCGGTTCTCCGGCGGGGCGGACAGGGCCCGCCCCGCCTCAGGCGTGGTGCGGTGCGCGCTACTCGGCGATCGCCGTGCTGTAGCTCCAGCGGAACACCGGCAGCAGCTGACCGTCCACGTACTCGGTTCCGCCGCTGCGCTCGAAATGGTGGTGCTGCCCGCAGCGGGTGACGACCACCTGGGCCCCGCCCGTGGCCGGGTCGACGTCCGAAGGGTCGGTGGGCAGGCTGTCGGGCCGGCCTTCCAGAACGACCGACCGCTCGGCTCCTGCTGAATCGGTCACAAAAATTCGCGTTGACATACCGTAGCCATCCTCCGGTGAGGAGCGCCGGTGCACTGCTACGCAGGGTGATGATTTCCGGGTTTTTCGGAGGACATCCGATGGGGGCCTCCTCCGTCTGCGAACACGCACGGTGAGAGCCGTCCGGTCCGCATGCGAAAGTCATTAGGGTGTGCCTGGAGTGCATCGAGGGAATATCCAGTTGGATTCAGTAGACCATGCCCGAATCGGGCATGCAACAATTTCCGGACGAGGCGGTTGGTGGAAAAGTAAACGACCGCGCGGACCGGTTCGGCCGCATCGTCCGGGGCCTGGATATCGCCGCTCGCACGGGAATCCGCGGGGTGCCGCGCGGGCGCGGCACCCCGCGGATCCACGGATGGCGCACCCCGGTAGCGCTCCGTGTGGGCGCGTGTGTAGATGGTGACGGGCCGCCATGCCGCGGTGGCCTGCTGAACCACGAACTCCACAGCCTTGGAAGGGCGCTTCCCTCATGCGTACTGCTCACCGCGTACTCGCCGTCTCCGCGCTCGCGCTCCCGCTCGTCATCGGCGGGGCGACGGTCGCCTCCGCGACCGAGTCCGTCCACGTCCCGAACGCCAACTTCACCCAGGGGGCGTTCGCCGTCGGCCCGAACGGCAGCGCCATCCACTTCACCGATGTCGACTTCGGCCCGAACGGTGCCACGTTCTTCGAGGGCACCCTGGTGATCGGTCCGACGGGCGTGGCGGGCAACTTCACCGAGACCGGCATCGGCGGCTGACCGGTCCCGTTCCACGACCGCCCCGGGCCGACGGTCCGGGGCGGTCGTGCGTCGTCAGGGCGCCTCAGGCCTCAGGCCCTCGGCGGTCCCGAGCGGACGCGGGCGCGGACGAGGTCGGCCGGGCCGCGGAACCAGCCGAGCTTCTCCACCCACCAGGTCAGCCCGGCCGCCCGGTACGGGGCGACGACGGCGGCGTCGGCCGCCGGCTCCAGCCCGGCGGTCTGCCCCTCCATGACGACCTCGAACGGCCGCCGGTCACCGTCCGGCCGGTCGCTGTCCGTCGGGTCACCGTCCGGCCGGTCGCCGTTCCGGTGGGCGCGGACGTACCCGACGACGGCCTCCAGGTCCGCCGGAGGCATCATCTCGGTGTGGCCGACCCCGGCCCGGGTCGGGAAGACGCCGTCCCAGCGAGCGGCCCGGCGCATCGGGCGCCGTGCGGGCCAGGTCCCGGCGATCCACACCGGGATCCGCGGGCGCTGCGGGCTGACCGGCTGGAACGCCTGGTCCGCGACGGTGAACCAGCGGCCCTGGAACGTGAAGGGCCGGCCGGTCCACAGTCCGTCCAGGACCTGGAGGGCCTCGTCGAGCCGGTCGGCGCGCACCCGCGGATCCGGGTCCTCGCCCAGTGCCTCGAACTCCCGCGCGGAGGAGCCGAGACCGGCACCGAAGACCAGGCGGCCGCCGCTGAGCAGATCGAGGGCCACCGTCGCGCGCGCGACCTCGGCCGGGCGCTTCAGGGCGAGCACGCTGACCATGACGCCGAGGCGCAGCCGCGCCGTGTCGGCGGCGACCGCGGCCAGGGTGGTCCAGGCGTCGGTCACGTGCTCGCCGGGGTGTTCCGCGACCTGCCCGTCCCAGAGGAAGAACCCGTCCCAGCCGGACTGTTCGGCCAGTACCGCCAGTTCGCGCAGCAGCCGGGGGTCCGCGTACTCGCGCCGGTTGGGGAGTCCGACCGCGTACCGCAGGGGCGGCTGAGGGGTGGCGTCCATCGGGTGCCGCCTTCCTGGCGTCGGCGGGCGCTTCGGTGGGCGCTTCGACAGGTGTGCCGCCCTGCCCCCGCCGGAGGGGGTGACCCGGCGGTGTTCCGGGGCCGCACGGCCCCGCTCACCCGGGGTGGTCCACGCCCTCATGATGTCCGGCGCCCGACGGCGGGGCAACAGGGGCCGCGCGCCTCGTCGCGCACGGTGACGCGGCGTTCGAAGCGGTCGGTCCGACGTGCCGATGGCCGGACCCGCCGCTACGGTCGGATGGCGGGGTGCCTCCGCCGTAACCGGCTCCGGTGCCCTCGCTCAGGCGCCGCCTCCCACGACGCGGCGCACGTCCGGACGCGAGCGGCCGGCGCCCCCTGGCGGGCGTACGGCGCGAACCGGTGGCTGGCGCCTCGGAGCGCCTCCGGCCCCGCCGCGGGCCGTCGAACCCGCCGGGTGCGCGACCACCGTCCCGGGCGCCGGCCGAACCCCCGAGGTCCCGAGGAGTGGCGATGTCCGACAGCGGCTCGGCCCCGTCCCGGCTTCACCCGAACGGCCCGCCCGGCCTCGGCCCGCCCGGCGGTGAAGTCCTGGTGATCGGCGGCGGGTTCACCGGCCTGGCCGCCGCGCACGAACTCGCCCTGGCCGGCGTGGCCTGCCGGGTGCTGGAGAGCGAGCCCTTCGTCGGCGGCCTGGCCGGGTCGTTCGAGGTCGAGGGGGCCAGACTGGAACGCTTCTACCACCACTGGTTCTCCTCCGATCTGGAGATCCGGCGGCTCTGTGCCGAACTCGGCTGCGCCGAACTGCTGGAGCAGCACCGGACCCGGACCGGGGTGTACTACGCCAACACCGTGTACCGGCTGTCCAGCCCCTGGGACGTGCTGCGCTTCGCCCCGCTGCCGCTGCCCGACCGGGTCCGGCTGGGCTGGTCGGCGGTACGGGCCGGGCGGGTGCGGCACTGGCGGGAGCTGGAGGCGCTCACGGCCCGCGAGTGGCTGCTGGCGCTGAGCGGTCCGCGCGTCTACGAGACGGTCTGGAAACCGTTGCTGGAGGGCAAGTTCGGCCAGTACGCGCCGGAGGTCGGCGCCACCTGGATGTGGACCAAGCTCCATCTTCGCGGCGGCAGCCGGTCGCGTTCCGGCCGGGAGGTCCTCTACTACCTGCGCGGCGGCTGCGCCGCCCTGCTGGACGCCTGGGTCGCGCGCCTCACCGGCCTCGGTGTCCGGATCTCCACCGGCACACCGGTGCGGGAGGTGCTGACCGACGAGTCCGGCGTCCGCGGAGTCCGCACCGAGAGCGAAGTCCTGCCCGCCCGGCGGGTGCTGGCCACCACGGCGCCGGACCTGCTGGCCGGACTCCTCGCCCCGGGCGCCACCCCGGGCCGGGCGGCGGCCCACCCTTCGGTGCCCGCCGTCCGCCGGCAGCTGTCCGCGATCCCGTACCTGGCCAATCTCTGTCTGGTGCTGGAGAACGACCGGGCGCTGTCGGACACTTACTGGCTCAATGTCACCGACCCCTCGTTCCCCTACGTCGGCGTCATCGAGCACACCAACCTGGAGGCCTCCGACGCCTACGCCGGGCGCCACCTGGTCTACCTCTCCGCCTACCTGCCGACCGGCGCGGAGCTGTACCGGATGGACGACGAGGCCGTGTTCCGCGCCAGCCTGCCGCATCTGACCCGGATGTTCCCGGACTTCCACGAGGGGTGGGTACGGCGCCACCACGTCTGGCGCGCCGATCACGCCCAGCCGGTCATCACCCCGCACTACTCCGAGCGCGTCCCCGCGATGGAGACCGAGCTGCCCGGGCTCTACCTGGCCGGCATGGCCCAGGTCTTCCCGCAGGACCGGGGCACCAACTACGCGGTGCGGCAGGGCCGGCACGCCGGCCGGCTGATCGCCGACCGGATCCGCACCGCCCGGCCCGCCGCCCACCACCCAGCCACCGAAGCGCAGTTGACCGATCTCACGGGCACCGCGGGCCCGCGACCCGTACCGCAGGAGGGAACCGAATGAGCGCACTGATCAGTGCCGAGGAGTGCGAGCGGATGCCCATCACGCGGGTGCACGAGCTCTACCGGCGCCATGTCAGCCGCGGGCAGGTGACGCTGCTCGGGGCGTTCGGCTTCGGCCGCGACACCGTGGACAGCGCCTCGGGCTGCTGGATCACCCTGAGCGACGGCCGGCGCGTCCTGGACTTCACCGGCGGCATCGGCGTGCTGAACCACGGCCACAACCACCCCAGGATCCTGGCCGCCCGCCGCCGCTTCCAGGAACGGCGGCGCATGGAGGTGCACAAGAACTACCTCTCGCCCTATGTGGCCGCGCTCGGCCACAACCTGGCCCAACTGCTGCCCGGGGACCTGGACATCAGCTACTTCCCGAACTCGGGCGCGGAGGCCGTCGAGGGCGCCCTCAAGATGGCGTACAAGTACCACCGGGGGCACCGCGGCACCGTTCTGCACAGCGACATCGCCTTCCACGGCAAACTGCTCGGGGCCGGCAGCCTGACCGCCTCGCCCGAGGTGCACTTCGCCTTCCCCCGGATCCCCGGCACGGACCGCTTCGCCTACGACGACCTGGCCTCGTTGCGGCTGGCCCTGGAGCGGCACACCACCCCCGAGGGGACGAGCGACGTCTACGCGCTCGTCCTGGAGCCGTTCAGCGCCTCCAGCCTGCGCGAGTGCTCCGAGGAGTTCCTGCGCGAGGCGCGGCGGCTCTGCACCGAGCACGACATCGTCCTGATCTTCGACGAGGTCTACACCGCCTGGGGCCGGACCGGCTCGCTGTTCCACTTCATGCGCCACCGCGGCCTCGTCCCCGACGTGGTGACCACCTCCAAGTCCTTCGGCGGCGGCAAGGCCTCCATCTCCGGCTATGTGGCCCGGGAACCGGTGTTCCGCCGGGCCTACGACGCACTGCCCGACGCCACCCTGCACAGCACCACCTACTACGGTTTCGGGGAGGAGACCGCGACCGCGCTGGAGGCCGTGGCGATCGCCGTCGAGGACGACTACCCGGGCCGGGCCCGCCGCATCGGCGAGCGGCTGCGCGGGGGCCTCACCGCCCTCGCCCGCGCACACCCCCGGGCCGTCGCCGAGGTCCGGGGGAGCGGCGCCCTGCACGGTGTGGTGCTGCGGCCCGGCCCGAGCTCCCTCGACCACCTGCTGCGGCTGCTGCCGTCCGCGTTCGCCCGCGATCCGCAGGCCCAGGCCAAGCTGGCGACCGCCGCCGTGGTCGCCGCGCTCTACCGCGACCACGGCGTGCTCACCTACTACGGCTCCAGCCGGGACCTGCCACTGATCGCCGCGCCCCCGCTGATCGCCGGGGACGCCGAGATCGACCGTTTCCTCGACGGGCTGGACGCCGTCCTGGCGAAGGGGATGCCCCGGCTGCTGGCCGGCCTGGTCCGGGAGAAGGTCGCCTCGTGAACGGCCTGGTGAGGCGGCTGGTGACCGCCTTCGCGGCCGCCTTCGGGGCCGGCTTCGTGACGGGTCTCGTGAGCCGTCTGATGGGTCGCCCGGTGAACCGTCCGGTGGTTCGTCGCCCACCGCGGCCTTCCGTGGACGGTGACCGCCGCTGGGAGCGGCGGGTGCGGGGCGGCGGCCTCCCGCCGATCTGGGCGGCCCGCTACGCCGTCCTGGCCGAACCGTCCCGGCAGGCCGCGGCGGTGAGGCACACCGCCGCGACGTTGGCCGCGCTCCCCGGGCCGTACCGGACGGTGTTCGCCGCCCTGCTGCGGGTGTTCCCGGCGGCCGTCGCCCTCGCCGCCCTGCCGGCGATCCCGGGCCGCAGCCGGGACCGGGCCCGGCTGCGGCGCGCCGCCGACCGGCTCGCCGCGGTGCCGGGCTGCGCCGAACTGCTCAGGGTGAGCAGCGTGCTGGCCCTGCACGGAGCCCTGGACGGCGCTCTTGACGGCGGCCTGGTCGGCGGCCCGGTCGGACCGGGCGCCGCCGGGTCGCCGACCGCCGGTACGGCCTCCACCGGTGCGGCGGGCCCGGCCGGAGGCCCCCGATGACGGCCGCCGTGCCCGCCACCCACTGCGACGCGCTGGTGATCGGCTCGGGCGCCGGAGGCAGCGCCGCCGCGCTGGAGCTGGCCGGGGCCGGCCGGGAGGTCCTGGTGCTGGAGGAGGGCCCGCGCGTCGCACCGGAGCGGATCGCGCGGGCGTCCCCGGCGGAGAACCTGCGCCTGCTCTACCGCCAGGGCGGACTCGTGCCCATCCACGGCAGGCCCACCATCCCGTTCGGGGAGGGCCGTTGCGTCGGCGGCACCACCGTGGTCAACGGGGGGCTCTTCTGGCGGCCCCCCGACCGCCTGCTCGACCGCTGGGCGGCGGCCGGGGTCGACGGCTACCGGGCGCACCACCTCGCGCCCCAACTCGCCGACATGGAACGGCGGCTGGGCGTGACCGACCAGCCGCCCGGCGCGGGCAACCGCGACTCGCTGCTGCTGGCCCGGGCCGCCGACCGGCTCGGCTGGCACTGGGCCCCGGCCCGCCGGGTGGTGCGCGGCTGCGCGCACGCCAACCGGTGTGTCACCGGCTGTCCCACCGGAGCCAAACAGAGCATGCTGGTCAGCTACCTCCCCGCCGCGGAACGGCTCGCGGCGGTCGTCCAGCCGGACACCAGGGTCGTCCGGCTCGAACACGACGGCGCCCGGGTGACCGCCGTGCACGCCGTGCGGGACGGCCGGCGCCTGCGCTTCCTCCCCCGGACGGTGTTCCTGGCCGCCGGCCCGGTCGGCAGCGCGCTGCTGCTGCGCCGCAGCGGTATCGGTGGCCGGGGCCCGGGCCGGAGCATCGCCTTCCACGTCAACCTCCGGACGGTGGCCCGGTTCCGCGAGCCGGTCCTGGCCGTCGAGGGCACCATCTTCACCGCGCAGCTGCAGGAGTTCGCCGACCGGGGAGTCCTGGTGATGCCCGGGAACCTCACCCCGGGCTCGCTCGCGGCGGCGCTGGCCGCCCACCCGACGGGAACCGTGGACCGGATGCTGGCCCAGCTCGACCGGGTCGCGGTCTACACCACCCAGGTGCGCGTGCGGGCCGCGGCCCGGCTGACCGCCGTCCCCGGCCTCGGCGCCGTCCTGCGCCACCGGCTGGCCGACGAGGACGTCGGTCTGCTGCGGTTCGCGTTCCGCCGGACGGCCGAACTCCTGCTGGCGGCCGGCGCGGTCGAGCTCCTGCCACCCGCGCCCGTCACCCTCACCGGCGCCGGGCCGGCGGCCGACTTCGCCCGCCGGAGCCGGCCCGAGACCTGGGACCTGCTCTCCGTGCACGCCATGGCGTCCTGCCCGATGGGGCCGCCCGCCACGGGCGGGGTGTGCGACGCCGGCGGCCGGCCGTACGGCTTCACCAACCTGCGGCTCTGTGACGCGAGCGTGCTGCCCGGCGCGACCGGTGTCAGCCCGCAGGAGACCGTCATGGGCTTCGCCCACCTGATCGCCGCCCGCTATCTGGAGGGCCCCGCCGCGGGGTGACGGCGGCCTGGGGCGGTCGCGGCCGGTCCGGTCAGTGCCGGTTCTGCACCTGGGAGTCGGTGAATCCGACGGCGAACACCGTGCGCAGGGAGGTGATGGTGGTCGCGGTCCGGTCGGTGCAGACGCCGGTGTCGTCCGCGCCCGCCGTGAAGTGCGGGTGGCCCTTGGGGCGGCAGATGCCTTCGGTGAGGCCCCACAGTTCGTCGACCCGGGTGGTGCCCAGCACGGGCCAGTAGCTCAGGGCCTGGGGCGAACCGGCGCCCCAGTTGCCGGTCCGGGCGTCGCCCGAGCCACAGGTGGTGACGGGGCGGGTGTCGCCGGTCCAGGTGTGGGAGAAGACGGCCGGCTTGGTCCCGCACCCCTTGGAGAAGGCGAAGTTGAGCGCGCCCTGGTCGTCGGTCCAGGTCATGCCGCCCTGGAGGCCGCGGTAGCCGTCGGCGGTGAAGGCGTCCTGGACGACCGTCCGGCCGCCGGACGTCTTCAGCAGCCCCGGCCCGGTCGCCGCACTGGCCGGGTTGAGCTGGTAGCGGACCACCCGGGCACCGGAGGCCTGGCCGTACCACTCGCCGGTGACCAGCTTGAAGGTGGAGCCGCCGCCGGTCTTGTCGAGGGAGAGCCAGGAGAAGCAGAGGGACTGCGCGTCGATCGGCCCGGTGGCGGCGCACGAGGGCGCGGCCTTGGCCTGGAAGTAGCGGTGGACCTCCGGCAGGACGTACGGGTAGCCGCAGGCGCTGGACTTCCCGTTGCTGATGCCGACCGTCGAGACGTCGGACCCGTAGGTGTCCACCTTGGCCAGCTTGTTGATGTCGAAGACGCGGATGCCGTGGGCGGTGTCGGTGACGTAGATGTAGTTGGCGTACCACGCGATGCCGCCGCCGTGGCCCTTGACGAAGGTGAAGTCGGAGGCGGTGGCCGAGGTGCTGGTCGGCTCCGCCAGCAGGACGTGGCGGTACTTGCGGGTGGTGCGGTCGATGAAGGTGAGCTTCAGCAGGTTGTCGGTCTTGCAGCCGGCGGAGGTCTCGTCGCCGTACGCCTTGTAGTGCCAGCTGACGGCGGCGACGCTCTGCCCCTGGATGGCCCCGTCGCCGCCGTCGGCCGTGCCGGTGGTGCTGAGGCCCTGCGGGTACCAGTGCTCGGTGGTGTCGTCCGCGTACGCGCTCGACCAGCACCAGGCGGTCTTCTTCGCCACGTCGGCCGGCGGCAGGCCGGCGGTCTCGGTGCCCGCGCACGCCCCCATCTGCCGGAGGTTCAGCCAACCGTCCGTCCGGCCGGCCGAGTTGGTGGTGAAGTTCGTGCTGATGACGTCGCCCAGGCCGACGGGCTTCCCGAGGTGGTTCTTGAGGAGGCTGTCGGTGGCGGCGGCGTAGCTGGTGTCCGTCAGCTGGAACTGGCCGGCGGTCGGGGACAGCGGGTTCACCACGGGTGCGGCGGCCGGGGCGGTCGGCTCGTCCGCCGCCGCGGCGGACGGCGCCGGGCCCGCCAGGGCGGTCATCCAGACGGCGGCCAGGGCGGCGAGGGTGGACTTCCACCGTAATGTGCGGGACTGTCCCATGCGTCTCTCCTCGGTGCTTGGTGCAGGGTTGGACTGGGCGGATGATCGCAACAGGGTATGACATGTTCAGGATTGCTCCCAGGGGTCGCGGCGCACTCGCCCGGCCGTCCTCGGTGGCGAACCGCGGCGCCGGCCCGCCGGGCGGACCGTGATCTTGACGAGTTGTTAACACCCGGTCGCCGTGGGTAGCTTGTGCACTTCGCCGCCCGGGGGAAGTGGCGTCGGCGTGGCCCGGCGCGACCGCGGTGGCCGAGGAGCTTGTCCGGAAGGCGTGTGCCGTGGACCTGACCGAACTCGCCGAGCAGCTCGACGGCCGCGCCGCCGTGGCGGTGCGCCCGCACCTGTTCCGCGCCGCCGACGACGAGGCCCGCTGGGTCTGCTGGCTGTACGGCTACCGGATAGCGGAGGTCCGGCGCGCCGGACCCGACACCGAGCTGCTGGCCGTCGCCGACCCCGACCCGGGCGCCCGTGCCCGCGGCGCCTGGATGCGCCGGCCCGACCTGGACCCCGGCGGCGATCCGCCGGTGCCGTGGACCCGGGTGACCGCGGCCCGGCCGAACGGGGCCGGGGCGCCCCCGGTGTGGACGCCGCCGGGCTGGCCGCCCGGCCACGCCCCGGTCCGCCCGGCGCCCGGCCGGATGCCCGGGCCCACCCCCGGCCAGGCCGGCGCCGGCCCCGAGCCGTCGCTGCTGCTGCTCCTCGCCGCCCTCTTCGGGGTACTCGCGGCGCTGTTCGCCGCCACCCGCCCCGCCGGCGCCGTCCTCCTGCTGTTCTTCGCGGCCGGGAGCCTGGCCGCCTACCCGTTCGCGCGGCACCGCCGGGAGCGCCTGGTGCGGCGGGCGGTGGCGGAGTGGCCGCCGGGGGAGCGCGCCGGATAGCCGGCCGGTCCGACTTCACCGCCGGCCCCGGTGGCCGCCGGCCTGACGCCTTGCCAAGCCCCTGGGTGCCGTGTGCTGCTGGCGGACGCCGCGATGCTCTACAGTGCTGTAGAACTAAGGGTCGGCGGGGCCGCCGGCCGCGGTCCGGCGTGGGCGCGGGCGGCCGGGGAGGGCGGTGGGGGCCGCCCGCCACGCGGAGGCGGGCCGGGGGGAACCGTGGCCGGCCGGTGAACAGCGAACGGGGAAGACACCATGGACAGGCCGCTTCGACTGCCGCAGCAGGACCGGGCCGACTTCGAGACCGCCCTGAGCCGGGCGCTGGAACTCCCACAGGTCCGCGCCGCCCTCCAGCAGTCCGGCGACGGCGCGCACGGCGCCGAGCGGCTGCGGCGGCAGGCGCGTGAACACGCCGAGTACGTCCTCGCGGCGGCGTCCCCGGAGTACGAGCGGTACGCGGCCCTGCGGGCGGACGCCGACGCGCTGGCCCGCCTGCCCGTGGACGCCCCGGGGCGCGAGCGGCTGTCCGGCTGGCTCGGGGTGCTGGCGCTCATCGTGCCGATCGTCGCGGGCAGCGCCGCCGCCGTCTTCCTCCTCCTCGGCTACGGGCTCCGGCTCACGGACTCCCTGGAGGTGCTCGGCGAGGCGCTGAGCGGCGCCGGGTGGATCGCCGCCGCCGTCGCGCTGGCCAGCGCGCTGGCCGGTGGGCTGGGGCTGCTGAGGGCGGCCGCCCGGCCGCGCCCGGCCGAGAGCCCCGGCGGTGCCGGTGTGGTGGACGGCGGCCTGGAGGAGGCCAGGAGCGCCTGGCGGGCCGCGCTCACCGAGCGCGGCCTGGTGCCCTTCCTCGTCGCCCGGGCCGGAGCCGGGGACGGCGGCGGCGAGGCGGTGTCGGGCTTCCGCCCGCGCTACACCAGCCCGGACTTCGAGACCGACGTGTAGGCCGCGCTGTCCGGATCGCGGTGGGCGCGCGGCGGGGGTGCTGACGCTTCGGCAGGTGACTCCGCGCCACGGCGGGTTTGCCGGCCCTTTACACTTCGATGGGCGCCGAATTCCGGTCCGTACCCGCTCGTTCCGGTCCGTTCCGTCCGTTCCGTCCGTTCCGTCCTGCGGTGTCCCGCCAAGAACCGAACACGAAGGAGAGCACCCGATGGTGTTCAAACGGCTCCTCGGCGCCCTCGGCGTCGGCGGCCCCAGCGTCGACACGGTCCTGTCCACCCCGACCGTCCGCCCCGGCGGTCAGGTCCTCGGCCGGGTCGAGCTGGTCGGCGGCGGCCGTGACGCCGACATCGCCGGTATCACGCTGCACCTGGTGGCGCGGGTCGAGGTCGAGCACGACGACCAGGAGGGCACGGCCCTGGCCCCGTTCGCGACCGCGGTCGTGGCCGGCCCGCTGACGCTGCGGGCCGAGGAGCGGCGATCGGTCGAGTTCTCCCTGCCGGTGCCCTACGAGGCCCCCGTCACCGCCATCGCGGGGCAGCCGCTGCACGGCATGACGGTGGGCGTGCTCACCGAGGTCGACGTCGACGGCGGCCGCGACAAGAGCGACGCCGACGCGCTCACCATCGAGCCGCTGCCGCTCCAGCAGCAGGTGCTGGACGCGTTCACCGCCGCCGGGTTCCGGTTCAGGCGGGCCGACCTGGAGTCCGGGTACATCCGCGGCACCGGTCAGACCCTGCCGTTCTACCAGGAGATCGAGTTCGCCGCGGCCCCGCAGTACGCGCACGCCTGCAGCGAGGTCGAACTCACCTTCCTCAGCAAGCCGTTCCAGACCGAGGTGGTCCTGGAGGTCGACCGGCGGTCCGGCGGCTTCGGCCACGGCGGCGATGTGATCAACCGTCATGTGCTGGACGAGACGGCCGCCCGGAAGGACCTCGCCGCCACCGTCGACGAGTGGATGCGCCAGGCGCTCCAGCGCCACACCGCCCACGACGGCTCCCACCACTACGGCTCCCACCACCAGGACGGCGACCACCGGAGCGGCCCCGGCATGGGCGCCGTGGTCGGCGGAGCCGTCGCCGGTGCCG
Organism: Kitasatospora sp. NPDC088548; assembly: GCF_044753005.1. Lineage (NCBI taxonomy): Bacteria > Bacillati > Actinomycetota > Actinomycetes > Kitasatosporales > Streptomycetaceae > Kitasatospora > Kitasatospora sp. NPDC088548. The sequence continues at coordinate 277,401 of NZ_JBIVMI010000002.1, read as the reverse complement.
CGGTGGGCTTCGTCGGCGGCATGATCGTCGACGAGGTGGTGGACGAGGTCGTCGACGAGTTCTTCGACGACGAGGACTGACCCCCGCCCACGGGTCGGTGCGCGCCCGGTGCCCGGCCCGCGACCTCCCGGCGGGCCGGGCACCTCGGGGCCGGGCAGCTCAGGACGATCGCCGGCGCAGCCCCCAGGGGAGGGCGAACCACAGGACGGCGAACAGCATGGTGGTCGCGCCGGCGATCACGGCGGCCGCGGTGCGGTTGAGCACGACGTCCATCAGCAGCAGCACGGCCGCGTTGAGTGCCAGGGCGAGGAAGGCCAGCCCGATCTCGGTGAACCGGGCGGACAGCTCGACGATGCGGCGTTTGGCGCCGCGGTGGAACAGCGCCCGGTGCAGGGCGACGGGCGTGGACAGCACGGCGGCGGACACCACGGTGAGCAGGAACGTGGCGACGTAGAGGGTCTGCTGGGTGTTGTCCAGCGTGCCGAAGCGCTCGGTGAAGGCCATGCCGAGCAGGAACGCGAACAGGATCTGCACACCGGTCTGGACCACCCGCAGCTCCTGCAGGAGCTCGACGAGGTTGCGGTCGGCCCGCTGCTCCGGTGTCTCCGGGCGTGTCCACGCGGGCTCCGGCTCCGGCGGTGTGGGGGGTGTCGGCGGCGTCTGCATGCCCTTACTGTCCACCGGGCCGTCGGCCGCCCGACCGCGCCGCGCCGCCCGCCACCGCCGCTCCCGGCCGCGCCCCACCGGCGCACCCGCCGGCCGTGCCCCGCTGCCCGACGGGTGCGCCGACCGCCGGGTGGGGGCCACAGTGGTAGGGGAGACGGAGCACGATTGGTGGCGAGCCGGGACATGGGACTCACCGGTCACAGGCTGTTGGCACTGATGGTGCTGTTCGCGGTGCTGACGGTGCTCGGCACGCTGTGGGTCTGGCCGAAGCTGGCGGTCCGCAGCTGGCCGGCGATGTTCCTGCGGCTCGGCACCATCGCGCTGACCCAGACCGTGCTGCTCTGCACGCTCGGTCTGGTGGTCAACGACTATTTCGTGTTCTACAGCAGCTGGTCGGACCTGCTGGGCCACAACCGGGGCCAGGGCGTGATCCAGGGCGGCCCGGTGACGCCGGGCATGAGGGAACCGGGTACGAGGGCACCGGGCGCGGGGGCGCCGGCGCCCGGTGTGCAGGTGCTCGGCACGGCCGAGGTCACCGGCGCCGGGGGATTCGGCTCCGGCCCGGCCCGGGCCGGCCGGCTCGACCGGGTGCACATCCCCGGCCCGGCCACCGGCCTGTCCACCGACGGCTACGTCTACCTGCCGCCGCAGTACTTCCAGCCGTCCTTCCAGGACCGGAGATTTCCTGCCGTGATCGTCATGACGGGGTTCCCCGGAGAGGCCGAGAACCTGGTCACCAAGCTGAGGTACCCGGCCACCGAGCTGAAACTGCTCAGGAACGGGACGATGCGGCCCACCGTCCTGATGCTGATGCGGCCCTCCCCGTCGATGCCCCGGGACAGCGAGTGCGAGGACATCCCGAACGGCCCGCAGGCGCAGACGTACTTCACCGCCGACGTGCCGCAGGACCTCAGGGCCTCGTACCGGGTGCTGCCCGGGCCGGGCGGCCTGGGGGTGATGGGCGACTCCACCGGCGGCTACTGCGCGGTCAAGCTCGGCATGGAGCATCCGCAGGTCTTCTCCGCCGCGGTCTCGCTGTCCGGCTACCTCAAGGCGGCGGAGGACATCACCACGGGTGATCTCTTCGGCGGCAGTCAGCAGCGCCGCGACCAGGCCGACCTCGACTGGCGGCTCGCCCACCTGCCCGCCCCCGCGCTGGCGGTGCTGCTCGCCGACAGCAAGGAGGACGGCCGGACCTACGCCGACTCCCGGGCCTTCGCCGCCGCCGCCCATGCCCCGATGACCGTCACCCAGGCCACCGTCGACTCCGGCGGCCACAACTTCACCACCTGGATCCGGCTGCTCCCGCCCTCCCTCGGCTGGCTGAGCACCCACCTCGCCGACCCCGCCTGACGGCCGGCGGACGGGGCCGGCGAGTGGTCACACCGCCGGGGTGGCGACGGCCGGGGCCGCGCCCGCCCGGGCGGTGAGGGCCCGGCCGTAGCGGCGGAGCAGCAGGACCGCGGTGGTGGCGAGGCCGATGAGGAGGCCGAACCAGAGGCCGCGGGTGTCGCCGCCGAGCGGGTAGGCGAGGAGCCAGGCGGCGGGCAGACCGACGAGCCAGTAGCCGACGAGGGTGATGCGGAAGCCGCTCCCGGTGTCGTCGAGGCCGCGCAGCAGCCCGACGCCGATGTTCTGGGCGCAGTCGAAGAACTGCAGCACGGCGACGACGGCGAGCAGTCCGGTGGCGATCTCCAGGCCCTGCCGGTCGGCCGCCGAGCCGGGGTCGAAGTAGGGCCGCAGCACGAGGTCCGGCAGGGTCAGGTAGACCGTGCCGACCACCGCCATCACCACCGCGCCGCAGGCGAGCGCGGTGTTGCGGATGCGGCGCGCGGCGGCGTACGCGCCGAGCGCGAGTTCCCGGCTGACGTTGATGGACGCGGCGTGCGAGAGGCCGACGGCGACCTGGAAGACGATGTAGATCAGCTGGTTGACGGCGGTGTGCGCGGCGAGCGCGGCCGCGCCGAAGCTGCCGGCCAGCAGGGCGGTGACGGAGAAGAAGCCGGCCTCGGAGCCGTAGGTCGCGGCGATCGGCGTGCCGAGGCCCAGCAGCCGTCGCACGGTCGCCGCGTCGGCCCGCCAGAAGTCCAGGCCGAGCAGCGGGGCGAGCTGCGGGTCGCGGCGGGCGGAGCCGTACAGGGCGAGGAAGGAGAGCAGGTGGACACAGCTGGTGGCGACGCCGATGCCGGTGAGGCCGAGTGTCGGCATGCCCCAGGTGCCGTGGATGAACGCCCAGTTGAGCGCCGCGTTGACGGCGACCGAGACGATGGTGATCCGCAGCAGGGCCTGCGGGCGGCGCATGCCGACGGTGAACTGGCGGATCGCCTGGAACCAGAGGCAGGGGAGCAGCCCGGGGGCGAGTGCGAGGAGCATGCCCTGGGCGCGGTCGGCGACGGTGGCGTCCTGGCCGAGGAGGGTGGCGGCCTGGCCGATCAGGACCATCAGGGCGGCTCCGGCGACGCCGGCGAGGGTGGCGACGGCCATCGCCGCGCGGACCAGGCCGCGGACCTCGTCGCCCGGCCCGGCAGCGGTCGCGGCCTCGGTACCGGCCTCGGCAGTGGTCGCGGTGTCGGCACCGGCCTCGGCGTCGGGATTCCCGGTGGACCGTTCGGCCCGGGCGGCGGCCGCCGCGACCTGGTTGCCGACGGAGGTGACCAGACCGACCCCCATGGTGCGGAGCTGGTTGAAGATGACCAGGGCGAGGCCGCCGGCCGCGAGCGCCTCGGTGCCCAGCACGCCCATCATGATGGTGTCGGTGGTGGTGAGGGCGACCTGGGCGAGCTGGGTCAGCGCGAGCGGGACGGCGAGCGCGGCGAGCGCCCGGCCGTCGCGGACCAGCGTGGTCAACTGCTGCATGGTGGTGGTCACGTGTTCCTGCTGTCAGGGCCTGCGGAGCTTGGTCAGGACCTCGTCGATCTCGGCCTCGACGGCGTGGTCGACGAGTTTGCGGGCGTTCATCCAGTCGTCGTCGAAGACGGTGTCCAGGTACTTCTCGCCGCCGTCGTTGACGAATGCGACCATAACGGCGTCCGGCGGGAGGGCGGGCAGCCGGGTCAGGGCCTCGTGGACGACGCCGCCGGCGGAGCCGCCGATCAGAAGCCCGGTGCGGCGGGCGACGACGCGGGCGGTGGCGAAGGCCTCGACGTCGCCGACCTTCACCCCTTCGTCGATGAGGTCGAAGTCGACCAGCAGGCCGATGGTGGCGCCCTCGGGGGTGCCGGTGCCGGACTGGTAGTAGTCGTGGGCGGGCGGCCCGAAGGCGATGGAGCCCTTGGGCTCGACGCCGATGACGGTGAGGCCGGGGACGGCCTTCTTCAGCTCCCGGGCGGTGCCGCAGAGCCCGCCGCCGGTGCCGACGGCGCCGATCAGGACGTCCACCCGGTTGTCGAGGGCCTGGGCGATCTCGCGGCCCACGGCGTAGTAGCCGACCGCGTTGCCGGGGTTGTTGTGCTGCTCGGTGAAGAAGGTGTTGTCCTTCCCCCGGGCGAGCTCCTCGGCGAACTCCTCGCGGGCGGCGGTGTTGAGCTCCTCGCCGCCGTCCTCGGCGACGTAGACCAGCTCGGTGCCCATGGCCCGCATGCCGCGGAGCTTGTCGACGGCGGCGTGGTTGTCGACGACGGCGGTGAAGCGGTAGCCGCGTTCGGCGGCGACGACCGCGAGGCCCAGGCCGGTGTTGCCGGAGGTGGACTCGACGACGTGGCCGCCGGGGCGCAGGTCGCCGCGCTCCTCGGCGTCGAGGATCATCTGACGGGCCATCCGGATCTTCGCGCTGCCGGTGGGGTTGTACATCTCCAGCTTGAGCAGCAGCCGGGCGCCGTGGTCGGCGCGGGCCAGCTCGAACAGCGGGGTGTATCCGATGAGGTCGGAGATCCGGCTGACCACCGGGGGTCGGTGGAGGGCGTCGGTCATGGCAGGGGCTCCTCGGGGCAGAGCGGTGGGGGCGGGTCGGCCGGGTCAGACGGCCGGGCGCTGGTCGAGCCGCCAGCGCAGCCGGCCGCCCCGGCCGTGCAGGACGACCTTGGGCGGGAGCGGCAGGTCGTGGAACGGGGACTCGTTGGAGTCCATCTGGTAGCCGGCGGTGTTGGGGTAGACGAGCAGGTCGCCGATCCGGGGCCGGCGGGGGAAGGCGATCTTGCGCCAGCTGAGCAGATCGGAGTCCAGGCAGCTGGCGCCGCCGACGCAGGCCCGGTAGGGCCCGTCGTCGGCGGTGGGCGGCCCGGTCGGTCCGGCCGGGCTTTCGCCGTCGGCCGGTTCGGCCGGCAGCAGCGCCGGGTCGGGCAGGTACTCGCTGTTGAACCACTGCTCGGACAGGCTCAGGCTGGTGCCGTCCACGGTGACGATGCCGTACCCGGCACGGTCCTTGACGCCCTGGACGCGGAACACCGAGGAGCCGGCCCGGTCCAGCAGGGCGCGGCCGGGCTCCAGCAGGAGCGCCACCCCGGCCTCGCGCAGCCGCTCGGCCAGGGTGGCGCCGGCCCCGCCCGGGCGGGCGGCGAGGACGGCGCGCAGCGCGTCGGCGCCGGCGACGGGGGAGTGGTACGGGTAGAAGTCACCGGGCGTGAAGGACCTGTCGGCGTGGTAGTGGCCGGGGCCCTGTTCGGCGAGGAAGGCGGCCCAGTGTCCGGCGGCGGTGTAGTCCACGGCGAAGCCGCCGCCGATGCTGATCCGGTCGGCCCGCAGACCGAGGGCGCGGGCCCGGCGGCAGAGGTCGACCAGCTCGCCCGCGAGGTCGGCACGCGGCCGCACCTCGTACCCGGAGAGGTGGAAGCTGAAGCCCTCCATCCGGAGCCGGTCCCCGGCCGCCGCGCAGCGCAGCAGGGCCGCGTCCAGTTGTTCGCCGTCCAGGCCGAAGCGGCTGCGGGGCTGGGCCGGCGGGTGGCGGCGCAGCAGGACGCGGACCGGCCGGGGCGCGTCGAGCTCCAGGACGCGCTCCAGTTCGTCGGGCGAGTCGACGGCGATCAGCGAGCCCTGCAGGGCGGCCGTGCGCAGCAGCCGGTCGGCCTTGGCCGGCCCGGTGACCACGAGGTCCTCGCCGCGGACGCCGTGGCCGAGGGCTTCGCGCAGTTCGCCGTGGCTGGCCACGTCCACCCCCGCGCCGGTGCCGGCGCAGCGCTCGGCGAACACGGCGGCCTTGTTGGCCTTCTTCGCGTAGTACACCCGCCCCTCCACCCCGGCCTCGGCGAGGGCGGCGCGGAAGGCGGCGAGGTTGGCGTCGAAGCGCTCGGGCAGCAGGTAGTGGAACGGTCCGCCGAAGGCGTACGAGAGGTCGTGCAGCAGGCCGTCGCGGTGGATGCGGCCGGCGAGCGGGTCGGGGTGGGGCGGGAGGGTCAGCGCCACAGGGCGACCTCGGTGCCGAGGCCCTGTGCGGCGGCGAGCTGGGCGAAGCGGTGGCCGAGGGCGATGTCGGTGACGACCAGTCCGCTGTTGTAGGCGAAGATCCGCTGCCCGGGCGCGGTCCGGCCGGGGGCGGCTCCGGAGAGGACGGCCGGCAGTTCGGCGTCGACGGCGGGCAGCGCGCCGTCGGCGTCCGCCAGGTCGGTGCCGGTGACCCGCATCTGGGCCTCGCTGGTGGCGATCACCCGGTCGGCCCGGTGGAGGGTGGAGGGGGCCAGTCCGTGGCCGACCAGGATGCCGAGCGCGCCGGGCCTGAGCCAGTCGGCCTCGACGGCCGCGGCGGTGTGACCGCCGGCGGTGGCCACGATCAGGTCGGCCTCGCCCGCGGCCCGGCGCAGGTCGGTGACCAACTCCGGTTCCCGGCCCGGGAAGTACCGGGTGAGCCGGGCGCGGACGGCGGCGATGCCGTCCGGGTGGGTGCCGGCGAGGAGCAGGCGCTCCAGCTTCGGCAGGGCGGTGAGCAGGAAGGGCAGGGCGAGGCGTCCCTGGGTGCCGGTGCCGATGACCAGCGCGGTGCGGGCGTCGGGGGAGGCGCACTCGCGGGCCAGCAGGGCGGAGACGGCCGGGGTGCGCAGCGAGCCGATCCGGCCGCAGTCCATCATCGCCACCGGCAGGCCGGTGACGTCGTCGTAGAGGGTGAGCGTCGTGTAGTAGTGCTGCCGGTCGCGGCTCTCGTGCAGGCCGTGCTTGTACGAGGTCTTGACCGCCACGACCTCGCGCACGCCGTCGCGGCCGAGCATGGCGTAGGAGACGGAGTGGCCGTCGGCGGGTTTGACGGTGAGTTTGCGCGGGTTGTCGGAGCGGCCGGCGGCGAGGGTGCGGTAGGCCTGCTCGACGGTGTCGAGGACGTCGGAGAGGCCGATGTCGATGCCGGCGAGGTCGCTGGTGCTCAGTACGCGCAGGGTGGTGTCGTCCCGGTGGTCCACGGGGGGTCCCTTCGATGGCGGAGGCGGGGCGGAGGGTTCAGACGGCCCAGGCGGTGACGGCGGCCTGGCCGTAGCCGTGTTCGTCGTGCTCGGCGAGCGGCCGGGTGGGGCGGCCCTCGACCCGGACCGAGGCGCGCTTGAGCCACCGGTCGGTGCCGTCGTAGCGGGCCCGGAACGGGACCCTGCCGTGGACGACGATGTCGTTGTCGACGACCAGCACGTCACCGGGTTCGAGGCGCACCGCGACCGAGACCCGGGCCAGTTCCTCCCCCAGCCGCCCGTACGCGGCCCGCCAGGGCCGGTCGGCGGTGTCGAGCGGGGTGTAGGCGGGGTCGAAGCGCAGGGTCAGGCCCTCGGGGGAGTCGAAGAGGGTGGGCACCGGCGCGGGGCGGCCGGCGAACCGCTGGGCCCCGGTGTAGGCGTCGTCGGGCAGGATCGGCGCCACGGGCCGCTTCAGCCGGTCGAGGTCCGCCTCGGCGAGTGCGGTCCGGCGGACGCTGGCCGCGGTGGTGGCGACGCGGTCGTGGTTGCGCAGGCAGCACAGCAGCAGCAGGTGGGCGCGGCCGGGGTGGAAGGCGTCCTCGGTGTGCGGGGTGAGCAGGACGCTGCTGGAGGCGCCGGTCTGCTCGTTCTCGTGCCCGGGCGAGGGGAGGATGTCGTGCACGAACCGGCCGTCCTGCTGGCCGTCCCAGGCGATCGGGGTGCCCATCAGCGTGGAGACGAGCAGCAGGACGACGTCCCAGACCGCGCCGGCGCCGCCGACGGTGGACCAGTGACCGGGCGTCGGGCCCAGCCGGTCGTCGTCGACCCGTAGACCGCGCAGGACGAAGAGGCCGTCGTCGGTGTCCACCGGGCGCAGCGCGTGGCGGAGTCCGGCGCCGAGCCGGGCGCCGGCCGTGGGGAGTGCGGCGAGCAGGCCGGGGCTGGTGGCGGAGCCGTGGCGGGTCAGCAGTTCGGCCGCGGCGGCGGTGAGTTCGTCGACGTGGGCGGCGTCGAGTGGGCGTACCGGGGCGGGGGTGGTGGACACGGGGGCACCTTCCATGGCGCGGGCAGGCGGCGGGGCGGGGCCGGCTCGGGTACGGCGCGGGGCATGGCTCGGGCAGGGCGGGGAGCGTGGCTCGGGTACGGCTCGGTGCGGCCCGGGGGCGGCGGGAGCCGGGGACTCGGCCCGGCGCGGCGACGGCGGCCGGGCGACGACCGAAACGTAGCAACCGATCTTAGGTAAGGCAATCCTTACTTGAAACTCTGGCGCAGTTCCGCAGGGCCTGATCGGGCGAGGGGGTGCACGAAGGGCCCCTCGGGTGCTGCGGCTTCGCGCGGTGGGGTGAGTTGACCTGCCGTCGGCGCGGGGGTTGCCCTTGCGTCAATTGTTCGATGCCGGGTTGCGCGATGGGCAGTTTTTAGGATAGGCAACCCTAAGAAAATCCTGCTTGACCCGGAAACGAGGAACAACGACGTGAGCGTCACCAGACGAGAGCTGCTGTGGGCCACCGCCGGTATCGGCGCGGCCGGGGCGCTCGCCGCCTGCGCCGGCAGCAAGGGCGGGTCCGGGTCCGCGGCGGGTGTGGCGTCCGGCTCCGCGAACGAGCAGCCCCGCACCGGCGGCACCCTGAAGGTCGGTGCGCTCGGCCGTGCCTCCGCGATCACCCGCGACCCGCACGGCACCCAGGCCAACGAGAGCGACTACCTGATCATCAGTCTGCTCTATGACACCCTGACCGTCCCCGGCGACAAGACCAACACCGCCGCCCGGCTGGCTGCCTCCTGGAAGCCGTCCGAGGACCTCAGGACCTGGCGCTTCACCCTCGCCGACGGCGCCACGTTCCACGACGGCACCCCGGTCACCGCCGAGGACGTCGTCTGGTCGCTCAAGCGCCTGCGCGCCACCCCCTCCGGCAAGAGCCGCCTGCCCGGCATCCAGCCCGAGGGCATCCAGGCCGAGGACGCCCGGACCGTCGTCCTGGTCTCCGACTACGCCAACGCCGACCTGCCGCTGCTCACCCGGCTGACCACCTTCGTCCTGAAGAAGGACACCAAGGACGACGCGCTCGCCGGCGCCCCCGGCACCGGACCGTTCACCCTCGACTGGTACCGCGACGGCAACGCCCGCCTGGTGCGCAACGACAACTGGTACGGCGGCAAGGTCCTGCTCGACGCCGTCGAGGTACGGATCTTCGAGAGCCCGCAGGCGATGGCCAACGCCCTGCTCGCCGGCCAGATCGACGTCGCGTCCAACGTCGGCGCCGTCGCGGCCCGCACCGCCGAGACCCGCAAGGACATCCAGATCCTGCGCCGGCCCAACGACATGGCGATGCCCATCGTGATGCGCGCCGCCGACGGGCCGTTCGCCGACGCGAAGGTCCGCGAGGCCCTGCGGCTCTCGGTGGACCGCGACGCCATGGTCAAGCAGGTGCTCTCCGGCTACGGCACCGTCGGCAACGACATCCTGGGCACCGGCGACCCGGCCTACGCCAAGGACATCCCCCAGCGCAAGCGGGACCTCGACCGGGCCAGGCAGCTGCTCGCCGAGGCCGGCTTCGACACCGCCAGGACGTACGACCTCATCACCACCGAGGACATCGCCGGCCTCGCCGAGTCCGCGACGCTCTTCGCCACCCAGGTCCGCGAGGCCGGGGTGAAGATCAACGTGGTCAAGCAGGACTCCAAGGTCTTCTGGGACGCCACCTGGCTCAAGGCCCCCCTCTACACGAGCTACTGGGGCACCAACGACTCGGTCGTCTTCTTCGCCTCGAAGACGATGCTCTCCGACGCCGGCCAGAACGAGGCCGGCTGGCAGGAGCCCTCCTTCGACGAGGCCTACCGCACCGCCATGGCCACCGCCGACGAGGCCGCCCGGACCACGCTGCTGCACCAGCTCCAGGAGATCGAGTACGCCAGGTCCGGCTACCTGCTCTGGGGCATGGCGGACGGCATCGACCTGGCCGGCTCCGCCGTGCGCGACCTGCCCAGGCTCCCCGGCTACGGACGCGTCCAGCTCGAGAAGACCTGGCTGGCCCGTTGACCCCGGCCCCGACCGCCGGGGGCGCCGCCGCGCCCCCGGCACCGCCCCGGGCCGCCGGGCCGCTGCCCGGGCTGGGCCGGGCCGCCTGGCTCGCCGCCCGGCGGCTCGCCATGCTCGCGGTGCTGCTCGCCGCGGTCTTCGCCGCGATCGAACTCCTGCCGGGGGACGCGGCCAACGCCACCTCCGAACGCGGTGAGACCGCCGCCGACATGGCCGCCCGCCGCGCCGCCCTGGGCCTCGACCGGCCGGTCGTCGAACGGTTCTGGGACTGGATGACCGGCCTGCCCGCCGGCGACCTCGGCACCACCGCCCACGGACAGCCCGTCACCTCCGTCCTGGCCGGCCCGTTCCCCAACACCCTGCTGCTCGGCACCCTCGCCCTGACCGCCAGCATCCTCGGCGCCCTCGCCCTCGGCAGCTGGGCCGCCCTGCGCCCCGGCGGCCGGACCGACCGGACCATCGCCGTCCTCTCGACGGCCGCCTTCGCGCTGCCCGAGTTCGTCCTCTCCGTCGCCCTGCTGCTGGTCTTCTCGCTCTGGACGGGCTGGCTGCCCGCCGTCACCCTCACCGGTGCCGACGGCACGCCCGCCTCCTGGGACATGCTGCTGCTGCCCGCGCTGGCCCTGGCCGTCCCGCAGATCGGCTGGAACACCAGGATCGTCCGGGGCGCCCTCGCCGACCAGGCCGCCCTGCCCCACGTCCGGGCGGCCGTCCTCGACGGCCTGCCGCGCCACCGGATCCTCACCCACCACATGCTGCCCGGCGCCCTGCCCGCCATCGCGGTGAGCACCGCGACCTCCGCCGGGATGCTGCTCGGCGGCGCCGTCGTCGTCGAGACGCTCTTCAACTACCCCGGCATCGGCGCCGTCCTGTCCGGTGCCATCGCCGACCGTGACACCCCCCTCGTCGCCGGAGTCGTCGCGGCGACCGGAGCCGCCATCAGCATCCTGCTGCTGCTCGCCGACCTCGTCCGCGAGCGCGTCCTGCGAGAGCGCCCATGACCGTCGAGACCTCGTCACCCCTCCGGCCCCGTCGGATCCGCCGGGCCCCGAAGACCGTGCGGGCCCCCGGGGCCCCGCCGGCCCCGAAGCGCCGCGGCCGGCGCTCGCACGCCCTGGTCAGGGCGCTGCCCGCCCTGCTGCTGACCGCCCTGGCGCTCACCGGCCCGCTGTGGGCCCCGCACCGCATCGACGCGCCGGTGACCGCCCCCTACGCCGCCCCCGACGGCGCCGCCGCGCTCGGCGGCGACCAGCTCGGCCGGGACGTCCTCAGCCGGCTGCTGCACGGCGGCGCGCCGCTGATCGCCACCGCGCTCGCCGTCGCCGTCCTGGTCACCGGCGCCGCCACGGTGATCGGCATCCTGGCCGTCCTGCGCCCCCGGCTCGGCCGGTGGGTGGAGCGCGCCGCCGACCTCGCCATCCTGCTGCCCGCCGTCCTCGGCATCATGCTCATCGGCCTCGCCTGGCCGGCCGGCGGGCGCCTTCCCGTCGCCGCCGCGGCCACCGTCCTCGGCATCCCCTACGCGGTGCGGGTGGTGGCCGCCGCGGCCGCGCCCGTCGCCGCCAGCGGCTATGTCGAGGCGGCCGCCGTCGGGGGCGAACGCCTCTGGTACCTGATGGTCCGCGAGGTGCTGCCCAACCTGCGCGCGACCGTCCTCGCCCTGTTCGGCCTGCGCTTCGTCGAGGGCGTCTACGTGGTCTCCGTCGCCGCCTTCCTCCAGCTCGGCCCCCAGCCACCCGAAGCCGACTGGGCGCTGATGATCCGTGAGAACGCCCCCGGCATCATGCTCAACCCCTGGGCCGTCGGCGCCCCCTGCCTCGCCATCGGCCTGCTCGCCGTCAGCGTCAACCTCGCGGCCGACGCCCTCGCCCCCGCCCGGACCACCCCGGAGACCGCCCTGTGACCGCGACCGACCCCACGGACCGGGTCACCGCCCGGGTCGCCGCACTGTCCATCGCCCTCGACGACGGCACCCCGCTGCTCGCCCCCACCAGCCTCACCCTCGGCCCCGGCCGCGTCCACGCCGTCACCGGGCCCTCCGGCGCCGGCAAGACCACCCTGCTCCGGGCCCTGGCCGGCGCTCTGCCACCCGGCGCCGCCCCGCCCGGCGGCACGCTCACCGTCCTCGGCCACGACATCCTCGCCCTCCCGGCCGAGGAGTTGCGCCGGCTGCGCCGCCACCGCCTCGCCTACCTCGGGCAGGACCCGGGCTCCGGGCTCAACCCCCGGATGCGCGTGGCCCGTCTGATCACCGAGACCGCCGTCGACCGCAGCGCCGAGGCGCTGCGCGAACTGCTCACCCAGGTCCGGCTGCCCACCGACCAGCAGCTCGAACGCCGCCGCCCCACCGCCCTCTCCGGCGGACAGCAGCGCCGCGTCGCCCTCGCCCGCGCGCTCGCCCGCCGACCCGAACTCCTGCTCCTGGACGAGCCCACCGCGGGCCTCGACCCGGCCCTGCGCGACGAGATCGCCGACCTGCTGCGCGAACTCGCCCGCCGCCACGGCATCGCGGTCGCCCTCTCCAGCCACGACGCCGCCTTCGTGGCCCGCTGCGCCGACGAGGTCCTCGTCCTCCGTCCGGCGGGCCGGGCCCCCGTGGGCGCGGCCTCCGTGCTGTCGGCCGTCGGCGGGACCGTCAAGCCTGGCCCTGGGGCCGCGGTTCCGGTCGGCGCGGTTCCGGTCGGCGCGGGTTCGAACGGTGCAGGCCCGGACCGTGCCGGCCCGGACCGTGGTCTCGGCGCTCACCGGATCGACGCCCATGTCGGCGACGGCCGCGGGCGCCGCCGGATCCTGGCCGGCCTCGACCTCCACCTCGCGCCGGGTACCTGCACCGGCATCACCGGGCCCTCCGGCGCCGGGAAGACCACCCTGGTCCGCGTCCTCGCCGGCCTGCACCCGCCCACCGCGGGCACCCTCACCCTCGACCGCGCCCCGCTGTCCGGCTCCCACCACACCCGCACCCGCGACCAGCGCCGCCGGATCCAGCTGGTGCCGCAGAACCCGCTCGGCGCCCTCAACCCGGCCCGCACCGTCGGCGCCACCCTCACCCGCCCGCTGCGCCTGCACCACACCACCCCGCACGAGCAGTGCGCGGACCGGGTCGCCGAACTCCTCGCCGCCGTCGACCTCCCCGCCGAGCTGGCCGCCCGTCACCCGCACGAGCTCTCCGGCGGCCAGCGCCAGCGCGTCGCGATCGCCCGTGCCCTCGCCGCCGAGCCCGACGTCCTGCTCTGCGACGAGGTCACCTCCGCCCTCGACGAGGCCACCGCGGAGGGCATCATGGCCCTCCTCGGCCGCCTGCGTGCCGACCGCGGCCTCACCCTCGCCCTGATCAGCCACGACCTGCCCCTCGTCCGGCGGCACGCCGACGCCGTGGTCATGCTGGGCGACGGGCGGCCCGAACCGGTCGGCGCCGGCCGGTGAGCCCGGCCCGCCCCGGGCCGGCGGGCCCGGCACTCAGCCGGTGGCGGCGGCGGGCGCGGCGGTCCTGGCCGGCCGGTGGCCGGCGGCGAGGGGGAGCGGGGCGCCGCTGCGGGCGGTGAACTCCAGCCGCTCCAGCAGCTCCGACGGTGGGACCGCGACGACCCGGCAGGCCGCGTGGCCGCGGCAGTGGCGGGTGACCGAGCCGTGCAGCAGACGGTCGAGCCGGCCGTGGCCGCCGGTGCCGACCACGAGCAGGTCGTCCGGGCCGGTGACGGCCGCCACCAGGGCCGGGCCCGCGTCGCCCCGGACCACCAGCGGGCGGATCACCAGGTCGGCCGGGTAGCCGCCGAAGGTCTGCTCGAAGGCGGTGTCCAGGCGCCTGCGGGCCGCGTGTTCCAGCTCGGAGAGCGGCCGCAGACCGTCGCCGTCGGCCGGCGTCCAGGCGGCGACCGGGACGAGGGCGGCCCCGCGCCTGGCCGCCTCGCCGACCGCGCGGTACAGGGCCGCGAGGCTGCTCAGCGACCCGTTCAGTCCGACGATCACTCGGGTGGGGTCGGCCATGGCCGCTCGCCTCCGTCTCGATGGTCCGGTGCTTCCGGTGCTTCCGGTGACTCCAGTGAACCCGGGGCCGGGCGCGCGGGCGCCGCCGCTGACGGCACCATGACGCCGGGCACCGGGTTCTTGACGGGCCGTTGACAGGGGTTCGGCGTGGACGCGGGCCCGGCGTGTCCGGCCCGGGTACGAACCGGGCCGGCAGGTCGATGGCCTTGATGCCGAGGGGCGGCAGGACCGGCGCCGTCCTTGAGGGCACCCCGGTGGGCGGGCTCCGGGCCGGGCGGCTCCCCGGGGACCGCGCCGGGTGGACTCAGACCGGGTGGGCGGCGCGGCGCGTGGCGGCCGGTGCGGGCGTGGAGGGCGTGGGGCGCTCGTCGGCGACGGGCGCGGCGTACGGCAGCGGCACCGGTTTCGGGGCGGCGGCGGCCAGTTGGGGGTCGACGGTCAGGATGGTGACGCCCAGCGGTTCGGCGAGGGCGCGCAGGGCGGGCTCGGCGAGCGCGATCCAGGGCTGGTCGGGACCGAGGACGGCGGTGAGCCGTTGCTCGGTGGTGAAGGCGACGGCGGTGCGATCACCGAGCGGCGTGCGGAAGAGCCGGGCGGTGTGGCCGAGCCGACCCGGCCGGACGGGGACCAGGAGCCGTCCGGCCGGGCCGGGTCGGGAGGGTTCGGGATCGTCGGGGAGCTGGCGGTACATGGCGGCCTCCGGTCGGAAGGGGCGGTCTGGGCGAGATACTGCGGGCGGGCCGCGGCGGCGGGCTCCGCCCGCCACCGTGGATCGCACGACGACCGTATGCCCGCCCGGCCGGGGGCCGCGCCAGGCCTGACACGTTCTTGATCCCCACGGACCGGGCCCTGACGGGGCGCTGACACCGGAGAGCATCGCGCACCACCCGCTCGGGCCGGGCCGGGGCGGGAAAGCCGCCGCCGTGTCAGGAATCCGTCAAGGACGGCCGCCGACGCGTAGGTCACGCGTCAAGGCCGGGTGCGGTTGGTGTGCGCAGGGTCTCCACTGGAACCGCGGGTCCGGGACCGGGTCCGCGCCCCCGTGGAAGGAACCGTTCGCCATGAGTGACACCCAGGTCGTCGTCGCCGTCGAGAAGCCGCAGCTCCGGACCGTGCGGGAGACCGTCCCGCCGCGCCGCCGGATGCCGGTGGCCGCCTTCGCCGGGCGGTCGGAGGAGCCGGACGAGCCGGCCGAGCCGAGCCCGGCCCTGGCCTGGTCCGAGGCCGACCGGCGCCGGACCAGGGCGGCACACTGCCGGATCGCGATGCGGTACGAGGACTGACCGCGTCCTTCCCGTCCCCGCCGCGTGGGGCGGCCGGTGCCGTCCGGTTCCGCGACCGCCCCTTCCGTTCCCAGCAGGAGCACCCGCCATGCCGCAGCTTTCCGCCCGCCCGACCGCCGTTCCGGCCGCCGTTCCGGCCGCCGTCTCGGCCACTGTTTCGACCCCGGCTTCGACCCCGACCGCCGCCTCCGCCCTGGTACCCGTACCCGCTCCCGTACCCGTCGCCTCCCGACCGGACGGCCCCGGCCTCCCCGGCGGCTCCACCGGTCTGCTCGGCGGCCCCTGGCCGGCCTCGGCACGGGACGGCTCCGACGGGGAAGTGCTGGTCGGCGGCGTCGGCCTCGCTGAGGCCGCCGAACGCTTCGGCACCCCGCTGTACGTGCTGGACGAGGGCGAGGTACGGGCCCGCGCCCGGGCCTACCGGCGGGCCCTGCCGCACGCCGACGTGCTCTACGCCGCCAAGGCGTTCCTCTGCAGCGCGATGGCCGACTGGGTGGCCGAGGAGGGCCTCGGCCTGGACGTCTGCTCGTCGGGTGAACTATGGCTGGCCACCGCGGCCGGGTTCCCGGCGCAGCGGATCGTGCTGCACGGCAACGCCAAGTCCCCGGAGGAGCTGCGGCTGGCCCGCCGGATGCGGGTCGGCCGGATCGTCATCGACGGCCCGGCGGAGATCGCGCGGCTGGCGGCCCTGGTCGCCGGGGACACGCCCCAGCGGGTGCTGGTCCGGGTCGTGCCGGGCATCGCGGCCGGGCACCACGCGGCGGTCCGTACGGGCGTCGGCGGCCAGAAGTTCGGCTTCCCGGTCGACGGCGGCGACGCGGCCGACGCGATCGCCCGCGTGCTGGCCCAGCCCGGGCTCGAACTCGCCGGCCTCCACTGTCACCTGGGCTCCCAGATCACCGAGGTCGAGCCGTACCTCACCGCCGTGGACGCCCTGGTGCGGCTGCTGGCCGAGGTCCGTGAGCGGCACGGTGTCGAGCTGCCCGAGCTGGACCTCGGCGGCGGCCACGGCATCCGTTACCTGCCGGAGGACCGCGAACTCGACCTGGCGGACTTCGCCGCCCGGGTGACCGACCGGCTCTCCGCCCGCTGCGCCCGGGCCGGTCTCGCCGTGCCGCGCCTGGTGGTCGAGCCGGGCCGGGCCGTCGCCGGCCCGGCGGCGGTCGCCGTCTACCGGGTGCTCTCGGTGAAGCACACAGCCGACGGCCGGTACTTCGCCGCCGTCGACGGCGGGATGAGCGACAATCCGCGGCCCGCCCTGTACGGCGCGCCGTACACCGTCCGGCTGGTCGGGCGCCGCTCCGCCGCCGAGCCGACCCGGATGGACGTGGTCGGCCGGCACTGCGAGGCCGGTGACGTACTGGTCCGCGACGCCGGGCTCCCCGCCGACCTGCGGGCCGGCGACCTGCTGGCCGTCCCGGCCGCCGGCGCCTACCAGCTCTCCATGGCCTCCGGCTACAACCTGGTCGGCCGCCCGGCCGTGGCCGCCGTCCGTGACGGCCGGGCCAGGCTGCTCATCCGCCGGGAGACGGTGGAGGACTTCCGGGCCCGTGAGGTCGGCCGCTGACCGGCGCGCGGGCCCGGCCGGATCCGTCGCTCCCGCCGGGCTACCCCCGGAACGCCGCCGGCCGCTCCGGGGACGCCTCGGCCAGGGCCTTGGTGACGCCCCCGACGTCGGCACGCAGGCCGTAGACGGGCGTGTCGGGCTGCTGGCGCCAGGACTCGTCGATGCCGCCCGCGTCCACGGTGTCGAAGCCGAGCTCGTCGATCAGCGCGCGGACCACCCGCTTGGCGGCCTCGTCGTCGCCGGCCACCGGCAGCGCGATGCGCTCCGGGTCGCCCTGGGGGCGGGGCCGGTCGAGGATGTCCTGGGCGTAGGTGCCGTTGAAGGCCTTGACGACGGCGTGGCCGATCTGCCGCTCCGTCCAGCGGCTCTCGGTCAGGCCCTCCTCGATGGCGGCGATCCGGCCGTCGCGCTGCTGCGGGTAGTAGTTGCCGGTGTCGATCACGGCGACGTGCTCCGCGGCCTCGTCGAACAGCCCGGACGGCAGGTCGGGCACGTTCTTCAGGGGCACGGTGACCACCACGACCTGGGCGCCGCGCGCCGCCTCGGCCGCGGTGACCGCCGTCGCGCCGGTCTCCTCGACGAGCGCGGCCAGGGTCTGCGGCCCGCGCGAGTTGGCCACCGAGACCTCGTGTCCGAGGGCGCTCAGCCGCCGGGTGAGGTTGCCACCGATGTTGCCCGCGCCGATGATGCCGATCTTCATGGGACGTCCTCCGGGAGATGGGTGTGATCCGGTCTCGCCTCAGGCCCAACCACACGGGCGGCCCGTCCATTTCCGCCCGGCACGATTCGTTCGGGAGCCCGTCGGTGAGCCCGGGCCGCCGCGCCGGGGCGGCGGCCGGCACTCCCACCCGGCGTCCGCGGCCGGCCACCGTGGACCGATCCACCCACACCGCAACCGACTTCCCTTGAACCGGTGGAATCCGGCCGGGTGATCCGGAACGATGGCGCGATGGACCACGATCTCGGCCGCCTGGGCCACCGGGAGTTCGAGCACCTCGTCCAGGCGCTCGCGAAGCAGGTGCTCGGGCCCGGGGTCAGGGTGTTCGGCGACGGGAAGGACGGCGGCCGGGACGCCGCGTTCCACGGCCCGGTGGCGTACACGTCCCACGGCGGCGCCTGGGACGGTTACGGGGTCGTGCAGGCCAAGTACCGCGGGCGTTCGGGCGGCAGGTCCTCGGACGCGGCGTGGCTGGAGGGCGAGATCCGCAAGGAGCTCCGCGACTGGACGGCGCCCGGGTCCGCACGGGGCGCGCTCCCGGAGTACCTCCTGTTCGCCACGAACGTCCTCCTCTCGGGGGTGCCCGGCAGCGGCGGCATCGACCGCATCGACCGCTTCGTCGGAACGGAGGCCGCGCGGAGGGGCATCCGGCTGACCGGCTGGGCGGTCTGGCACCACGACGAGATCTGCCGTTTCCTCGACATGTATCCCGGAATCCGCCAGAGCTTGGGCGGATTCGTCGTCCCGGGTGATGTCCTCGCCCACCATCTGATGAATCGACAGAAAGTCGACAGAGAATCAGAGTTGACTGAGCTGATGAGAACTCAGGTGGCTGCGGGACTGGTGGCCGACCGATGGGTCCAGCTGGGGCAGGCCGGAGCCGGGCCCGACCGGGGCAAGATCGGCCTGGGCCCGGTGGCGGTCGATCTGCGGGCAGACCGGGTGGGCATCGTCGACGGCGACCGGACCGTCCTGGCCGCCGGGCATGTGATCGGGCGGGGCGACGCGCCCCTGCGGCCCTCCGTGCGGACCACCGGGGAGGCGCGGCATGTCCTGCTGGTCGGCGGCCCCGGCCAGGGCAAGAGCACGCTGGGCCAGTTGATCTGCCAGGCCTATCGGGTCGCGCTCCTGGACGGGGACGACGACCTGCTGCCGGCGCCGGCCTGCGAAGTGCTGCAGTCCCTGCGCCAGGACCTCGCACGGATCGGCCTCCCCGTGCCGCGTACCCGCCGCTGGCCGTTGCGGATCGCTCTGCGCGACTACGCGGAGGCCCTGCTGCGCGATGCGCGTCTCGGTCTGCTGGAGTTCCTGGTGCGGCAGTTGAAGCAGCACTCACCGGATGTTACGGAGGCGGTACTCGTTCGTTCGCTGCGCGCCGTGCCCTGGATCCTGGTTCTCGACGGTCTCGACGAGGTGGCGCCGCGGCGGACGCGCGAGACCGTTATGGACCGCGTCCTCGAATTCCTCGTCATGGCCTGCTCCTTGGACGCGGACCTCCTGGTGGTGGGAACCACGCGGCCGCAGGGGTACAACGGTGAGTTCCACCAGGGCGACTTCGAGACCCTTGAACTACGGGAACTCACGAGAGAGGAGTCGCTGCACTACGCGGGCGGACTCGCCCGGGTGCGTCACCACGACGATCCCGACATGTACGACACTGTGGTGAAGCGCATCGAGTCAGCCGCGAGTGATCAGGACACCGTGCGGCTCATGCGGTCGCCGCTCCAGGTGACGATCATGTCCTTGCTGGTCGAGAAACGCGCCAGGATGCCCCAGAACCGCTACGAGCTCTTCGACGCCTACTACCAGACCATCTACGACCGGGAGGCCGGGAAACCCGGGCCGACCGGTCGATTGCTCGCCGAGAACAGACTTCATGTGGATTGGCTGCACCAACACGTCGGTCTGGTCCTGCGGTCAAGGGTGGCGGTCACGGAGCCCGGGGAGTCGCTGACGCTGCCGGAGGCGGAGCTGCAAGTCCGTGTTCGGCAGCGACTCCTGGAGGAGACCTGCGATCCCGACCGGTCGCGGTCGCTGGCGACGGAGCTGATCGAGGCGGCCACCGATCGGCTCGTCCTGCTGGTCGCCCCCCAGCCCGGTGTCGTCGGCTTCGAGGTCACGAGCCTTCAGGAGTACTGTGCTGCCCGCGCGCTCCTCTTCGGTCCGGACGCGGAGATCGTCCCACGTCTCGGCGATCTCGCCACGGACCAAACCTGGCGCGACGCTTGGCTGTTGGCCGTAGCGGGTCTCTTCACCCACCGGCAGCACCTGCGTGCCGACCTCATCACCGCCCTGCGTGAGCTGGACGCGCGCGACCAGGTGACCATGGCCCTGCGTCCGGGAGCCTGCCTCGCGCTGGACCTCCTCGACGAGGACCTTGCCCGCCAGCACCCCCGTCACCAGAATCTGCTGGCGCAACACGCAGCCGAACTCATCGGCGGCCCAGCCGGCTTCACGTCCTCCTTCAGGAACGTGTCGCGCAGCCTGGCGAAGGCCGCGGCCCGCAGCGAGCAGGCTCGGCTCTACCTGGAGAACGCCGCCAGGATCGCACTCGTCGGGCGGGGCGTCCACACGATCTTCGCCTTCCGTACTGTCGCCCTGTGGGCGCACCTGACCGGCCCGCTGCGGCCGGTGGCGCGGAGTCTGCTGTCGGAAGCGGTCCTGAGGATGGCCCCTGAGCAACTGGCGGCGGCCAGGACCCTCGTCGCGCGGGAACTGCCATGGCTGTCCCTGCCGGGGCTCTCCGGGTACACCCCGTCCGGTGCCGATGGCCGCACCAGCCTCGCCGCCTTTCTGGTGGATGCCCCGTCGTCTGCCGCGCGGGGCGATGCCGAAGCCGGGAAGATCCGTGAGTGGATCACCAACTGGCTGGCGGGGGAGTGGTTGTCCGTCGAGGTCGTCGACGGCGTTCCTGTGCCGCTCGTTTGCGACGAGTACGGCCTGGGGCTGGAGTACTACGGGGACCGGCGGTGGCTTCCCGACGTACAGCAGGCCTGTGTCGATGCCGCCGCCGCGCTGTCGGAGGCGGGGTGGAGCGTGGTGGCGGCGTTTCACGAGGTCCTGGAGATGACCTTCTCGTTCGAGGTCGCCCTGGAGCCCGTTGTTGACGGCATCAGCTGAGCGCGTCCGAGTTCCTGCTCTCCCCGCGCTCCTCGTACATCACCGCCCAGGACTTCGTGGTGGACGGTGGCCTGGTGACGGCCGTCCCGGCAGCCTGACCGGCGACCGGCCCGACCGCCGGGGCCGTGGGGTGCAGCCTGGTCCTGACAGGGCCAGGCTGCACCGGCGGCCGGCGGGGACAATCGTCGTATGAGTACCGCGATCAGCCTGAGCGAGTTCCTCCGGACACGCCGCGCCCGGCTCCGGCCCGAGGACGTCGCCCTGCCGGACTTCGGCGGCCGCCGCCGGGTGGCCGGACTGCGCCGGGAGGAGCTCGCCCAGCTCGCCGGGGTGAGCGTCGACTACTACACCCGGCTGGAACAGGGCCGGGTGGGCAACCCGTCGGACGCCGTGCTCGACGCGCTGGCCCGCGCGCTGCTCCTCGAACCGGACGAGGCCCGCCATCTGCACCGGCTCGCCCGCCCCCGGCCCGCCCGCCGGGCGGGCCGTACGCCGTCCGCCCCGCAGCGGGTCCGGCCGATGCTGGCGCGGCTGCTGGCCGAGCTGTCCGACGTGCCGGCCATGGTGATGGGCCGCCGGATGGACGTCCTGGCCTGGAACCAGGCCGCCGTCTCCCTGTTCGGGGACTACGGCGCGCTCGCCCCGGCCGAGCGGAACATCCCCCGGATCACCTTCCTGGACCCGGCCTCGCGGGAGCTGTACGCGGACTGGACGGCCTGCGCCCGCGAGAACGTCGCCTTCCTCCACCTGGAGGCCGGCCGCCGCCCCGACGACCCCCGGCTGGCCGAGCTGATCGGCGAACTGTCCATGCGCAGCGCGGACTTCCGCCGCTGGTGGGCGGAGCATCCGGTGCAGGACAAGACCTCGGGCCGCAAGCGCTTCCGGCACCCGCTGGTCGGCGAGCTGGACCTGGTCTACGACACGCTGCGCCCGGCCGACGACCCGGACCAGGCCCTGATCACCTACGCCGCCGAGCCGGGAACCCCGTCCGACGACGCTCTGCGGCTGCTCCTCTCCTGGGCCGCCGCACCGGAGGTCCCGGGCCCGGTGAGCGGGGCGGGGGCCGATCCGCGCCGACGCTGACCGGCTGACCGGCTGACCGGCTGCCCGGCTGCCCGGCTGCCCGGCCGCCCGGGCGGCCAGGGCGTGGCGGGTCGGCGTCGGCGGGTCAGCGCGCGGAGCCGGAGCGCTCCGCGCTGCGAAGGAGGACGGGGAGGGCGGCGGCCAGGTTGCCGTGCTGGTCGGCGAAGGGGAGCCGGAGGTGGTGGCGGAATCCGTCGACGGCCGAGAAGGCGGGGCCGGGGACGATCAGGACGCCTGCGCGGCGGGCGAGTTGGGCGGTGGCCTCGGCGTCGGCTCCGGGGAGTTCGACCCAGAGGGCGGAGCCCCCGGCGGGGTGTTCCCAGCGCCAGTGCGGTGCCTCGGCGGTGAGCAGCCGCTCGGTCGCGGCGAGGCGTTCGCGCAGTTGGGCGCGGCGCCGGGCGCGGGCCTCGGGCAGCCCTTGGAGCAGCCGGACGGCGAGCAACTGCTCCACCACCGGGCAGGAGAGGTCGACGGACTTCCGGATCTCGGCCAGGCGGTGGATGACGGTGGTGGAGGCGCGGATCCAGCCGAGCCGGAGGCCGCCCCAGAACAGCTTCGAGAGGGTGCCGATGGTCGCGGTCGCGGCGGTCGGCAACTGGGCGGCGAGCGGGACCGGTGCGCTGTCGTCGCGCAGGGACAGCTCCGCGTAGGCGTTGTCCTCGACGGTGTAGAGGCCGTGTTCGGCGAGGACGGCGGCCCAGGCCCGGCGGGTCCGCGCGCTCATGCCGAGGCCGGTGGGGTTGTGGACGGACGGCTGCAGGTAGACCAGGCGCGGGCGGATGTGGCCGGCCAGCCGGGCCAGGGCGGCGGGGCCGTCGCCCTGCGGGCCGGGCGCGCCGTGCGGGGGCAGCGGGACCAGGCGGGCGCCCCGGGCGCGCAGCGCTTCGAGGGCGCCGCGGTAGGTCGGGTCCTCGACGACCACGGTGTCGCCGGGCTCGACCAGCCCCTGGGTGATCAGCCAGAGGGCCTGCTGGGATCCGGCGGTGACCAGGATCTGCTCCGGTGAGGTCGGCAGGCCGGCCGCGCGGTGGTACTCGGCGAGCTGTTCGCGCAACTGCGGCAGCCCGTAGGGGAGGTAGCCGTCGTCGGCGAGCGCGGCGGTGAGGTCGCGGCCGGACAGCGCGTCCAGGGCGTCCGCGACGGCGGGCAGGCCGTCCAGCGCGCCGCTGGAGAGGTCGAGGGTGCCGTCCCGGCTGCCGAAGCTGGCGAGCCGCCCCTCGCTGGCGGGCTCGCCGACCGCCCCGGAGGCGCGCAGCCGGGAGCCGCTGCCGTGCCGGCTCTCCAGCCGCCCCTCGGCCTCCAGCAGTCCGTACGCGGCGGTGACCGTGGAGCGGCTGACGCCCAGCGCGGTGGCGAGGGCGCGCTGGGAGGGCAGTACGGTGCCGGGCCCGACGTCGCCGCGCTCGGCCAGCTCGCGCAGGGCGTCCGCCAGCAGTCGCGGCAGCGCGTCCGAACCGCCGCCGGCCCAGCCGGTGAGCAGGCGCGACAGGCGGGTGGGGGGAATCCGGTCCATGCCACCCATCATGCCCCGCAGCTGCGGCGGAGCCGGGCCGGGCCGGGCGCTGCGGGGCCGGGCCGGACACCGTCCGACGGCGCAGGCCACTTGGCCCCAAGTGGTCTTTGCCGCCCTCCGGGCCCGGCCCGATGATCGGGGCATCGTCCGTTCAAAGGAGCAGGGACATGGCGACCGTCGTGCTGGTCGGGACACTGGACACCAAGGGCGCGGAGTACGCGTGGCTCGCCGGGCGGTTGCGCGAGGCCGGCTGCGAGGTGGTGGTCGTCGACGCCGGTGTGCTGCCGCCGCCGGCCGGTACGCCCGCCGGTGACATCGGCGCAGAGGCCGTCGCCCGGGCGGCCGGGCACGACCTGGCGGCGCTGCGCGCCGGCGGGGACCGCGGTGCGGCGGTGGCGGCGATGGCCGAGGGCGTCGAGCGGGTCGTCGGCGACCTGCACCGGGAGGGCCGGCTGCACGCGGTGCTGGCGGTGGCCGGCAGCGGGGGCTCGTTCATCGCGGCCCGGGCGATGCGGGCACTGCCCGTCGGTGTGCCCAAGCTGCTGGTCTCCACCATGGCGGGCGGGGACGTCGCGCCCTACGTGGGCAGCAGTGACATCACCATGATGTACAGCGTGGTGGACGTCGCGGGCATCAACTCGGTCTCTTCCCTGATCCTCGGGAACGCGGTGGCGGCGGTCGCGGGCATGGCCGCCCACCACGAGCGGGGCCTTGCCGGCCCACAGTCGCAGGGGCGCCGGCTGGTCGGCGCCAGCATGTTCGGGGTGACCACGCCCGCGGTCGACGCCGCCCGCGCGCGGCTGGACGAACTCGGTTACGAGGTCCTGGTGTTCCACGCCACCGGGGCCGGCGGGCGGGCACTGGAGAAGCTCGCCGCCGGCGGCTTCCTGGCCGGAGTCCTGGACCTCACCACCACCGAACTCGCGGACGAACTGGTCGGCGGCGTGCTGAGCGCCGGGCCCGACCGGCTCACCGCCGCCGGGCGGGCGGGCGTTCCGCAGGTGGTCGCGCCGGGGGCGCTGGACATGGTCAACTTCGGCCCCCGGGAGAGCGTTCCGGAGCGTTTCGCCGAGCGGCACCTGCTCGTCCACAACCCCACCGTGACGCTGATGCGCACCACGGCCGAGGAGATGGCGGTGCTCGGCACCACCATCGGGCAGAAGCTGGCCGCCGCCCGCGGCCCGGCGGCGGTTCTCTGGCCGCTCGGCGGGGTGTCCGCGGTGGACGCGCCGGGCGGGCCGTTCCACGACCCGGACGCCGACCGGGCCGGGCTCGCGTCGCTGCGTACCGCGCTGGCGGGCGGCGCCGTCGAGCTGCGGGAGGTGGACGCGCATGTGAACGACCCGGCCTTCGCCGTCGCGGCCGCTGACCATCTGCACCGGCTGATCACCGCTCAGGACCGTGCACAGGGCCGTTCGCCCGCCCTGGCCTGAGCCGTGGCCCGGCCTGAGGCGCGCGCCGACTTGAGGTGCGCCGGCCTGAAGCGCGCGCCGGCCCGAAACGCCGTCGCGCCGATGCCTGAGCCGTCGAACCGCCGAACCGTCGAAACCACTGGGCCCGGCCCGTTCCGCGCAGCCCGGATCCACCCGACCGAAGAGGAGCCCCACCCGTGAACCGCACCGAAGCCCTGGCCCGACTGACCGCGCAGGTCACCGCCGGACGGCCCGTCATCGGGGCCGGCGCCGGTACCGGCCTCTCCGCCAAGTGCGCGGAGGCCGGCGGCGTCGACCTGCTGATCATCTACAACTCCGGCCGTTACCGGATGGCCGGCCGCGGTTCGCTGGCGGGCCTGCTGCCGTACGGCGACGCCAACGCCATCGTGCTGGAGATGGCGGGGGAGGTGCTGCCGGTGGTCCGGGAGGTGCCGGTGCTCGCCGGGGTGTGCGGGACCGACCCCTTCCGGATCATGGGCAACTTCCTCGACCAGCTGAAGGCCGTCGGCTTCACCGGCGTGCAGAACTTCCCCACGGTCGGGCTGTTCGACGGCAAGTTCCGGGAGAACCTGGAGGAGACCGGGATGGGCTTCGGCCTGGAGATCGACATGATCCGCCAGGCCCACGAGCGTGACCTGCTCACCGCCCCGTACGTGTTCGACCCGGAGCAGGCCGCCGAGATGGCCCGGGTCGGCGCGGACGTCCTCGTGCCGCACGTCGGGCTCACCACCAAGGGCTCCATCGGTGCGGCCACCGCGCTCACCCTCGACCAGGCCGCCGCCGCGGTGCAGGAGATGCACGACGCCGCGAAGCGGGTCAACCCGGACATCATCGTGCTCTGCCACGGCGGGCCGATCGCCGAACCCGAGGACGCCCGCTACGTCCTGGAGCACACCTCGGGGATCGCCGGCTTCTTCGGGGCCTCCTCCATGGAGCGCCTCCCCACCGAACGCGCCATCACCGAGCAGGCCCGCGCGTTCAAGTCCCTCCCGCTGGGCTGAGCCCGGGGCCGGGCCGGGGCCGGGCACCAGGTGCGGCGAGTGCCGTGCGTGGTGCGCTGGCCCGCTTCAGCCGGCGGCGGCCGGAGCCGCCGCCGGCCAGGCGCGGTACCAGGCGAGGGTGTCGTCGAGGCTGCGCCCGAGCGGGGTGGGCCGGACGCCGAAGGCCTGCTCGAACGCGGTCGAGTCCAGTATCTGGGCCTCGGTGTGCTGGTAGAACATCTCCGCGTACTCGGCCACGAACTGCTCGTCGAAGGGGCGCGCCCAGCTGGAACTGCTGGCGGACGCCTACGGGCTGCACTGACGGGTCCGGTCCGCCCCGCCCTGGTCCGGGCGGCGGGCGCCCGTGGTGGTTCGGCCGCTCAGCGGTCGGCGGCACCCGGTTCGCCGGGCGTGCCCGGTGCCTCCGATGCCCCCGCGTCCTCCCGGTCCTCCCCGGTGTTCCGGTCCTCCCCGTCCTCCTCGGCCCGCCGTTCGGCCGCACGGACCTGCTCGTCGAACGCGTCCGCGCCGATCCGCTCGACCGTGGCCCCGTACCGGGCGGCGAGTTCGTCGGCCGGAGCCGGGGACGCCTCCCTGAGTTCCAGGACCAGCAGCGCCGCGCCGGCCGGGACGCGGGGGGAGAGCATGATCAGGCCGGCGCCGGTGGTCGTGGCGCGGCCCTCCTCGGCGGCGTTGCCGAGCGCGGCGCCGGCGGCGAACCCCAGCAGCGCGCCGATCGGGCCGCCCAGCATCCCGACCAGGCCGCCGACCAGTCCGGAGCCCACGGTCGCCACGCCCGCCCCGCGGGTGAAGCCGTCCCTGGGCTCCAGCAGGCCGTCGGCGCCGCGCTCCAGCACCGCGGCCTGACGGAGCCCGGGCAGCTGCTGGGCCTCCTCGAAGGCCGGGTGGCACGCGGCGCTGTCCCGGAAGGTGAGAAGGACGACGTTGTGCAGGTCGGTCATCGTGCTCCGATCGGGTCGGCGCAGGGTCTTCCACGGACCTCCATCGTGACCGGAGCCGCCGAGCGGTGCCACAGGAAGGCGGCGTCGCAGGAAAGGCACCGATCTCCCCAGGGCGCGCGGGTTCAAACGTCATGCCCGGTTCAACCGCTCGTCATCGTTCGGAATTCGGTCAGGTACATGGCGACTCCGGCAGGGCCGGGCCAGCGAAGGTGCGCCGTCGGCGTGCGGAAGACGGGGCCGGGGCGGGGGCGGAACGGTTCGGCGATCCTGGCCGGAACTCGAACGGGTGAATTCCTGAGACCTGGTGTGACGGGTGGGGCGCTGGGAGGATCCGGAGCTCAGCGAGTCCGTACCGGACTCGAACTCCTGTAGGAGGCATCATGCAGCCCACGGCGGAGCAGGTTCGCGCGCTCAAGGACGAGGACTTCCGACTGACCCTCGGCCAGGGCCACCAGGCCCACCCGGCCGGCGACCCGGCGGGCGAGGTGTACGTCACCGCGGCGGTGCAGTCCAGCACCTGCGGCTCGCCCTCCAGTTGTGCGCGCATCTGTAGCTTCTGAGCCACCGGCTCACGAGGCGTCCCCGGTGCCTGCGCCGGGGGCGCCCCGCCCCGCTGCCGAGGGGCCCCCGACCCGACTCCGGCCGAGCAGAACCGAGCAGAACCGAACAGAGAGGCGGCCCAGCCCGTGGTCGACGCGTCCGAACTCCGACGGGCTGCGGCCCTAGCCGTACCGCTGGCCCGGCGTGGCCGGGCGGGGAGCGGTGCCGCGTCCGGGCCGGAGCCCGAGGACGCGGGCGGGCGGGTGGAGCGGGCCGCGCGGATCCTCGACCGCTGGCGGGCCCAGCCGCCGTTCGACCGGGACGGCTGGTTCGAGCGCCGGCTCGCCGCCGACGGGCTCGACGCCGACGCGCTGCGCGCCCTGCTCGCCGAGACCCCCGAAGCCCTGGCCGCCCGCCTCGGCCGGACCGGGGCGGGCCCCACGGCGGGCCCAGAAGCCGACCCCGAACCGTGGGTCGAACACCTCGCCGCCGCCTTCGAGGCGTCCCCGGCCCCCGAGCCGCTGGAGATCCCCGAAGACCACGCCTTCGCCGCGCTCGCCGCACCCCTGCTGGCCGCCGCCCGCGATCGCCTGTGCGCGGGCATCGCCGCCCTCGCCGCCGAGTCCCCCGAAACGGCCGCGCTCGGCGCCCCCGAGAGGCTCACCGCGCTGGTCACGCCCGCACTCACGGCCTCCGCCCACACGACGGCCGTCCGCACCGTGATCACCGAACTCCACGTCGCCCGGATCACCGGCGGGCTGACCGGTGACACCCCCGAAGCGCGGTACCGCGGCTTCCTGGACCGGATCACCGCGCCCGAGCAGGCGCTCCTGCTCCTCGCCGAATACCCCGTCCTGGCCCGCCGCCTCACCGTGGCCGCCGAGCAGTGGACGGAGACCGGCCTCGCCCTGTTCCGCCGCCTCGCCGCCGACCTCCCCGCGATCTCCCGCACCTTCGCCGACGGCCGCCCGCTCGGCCGGCTCACCGAACTCACCACCGGCCTCGGCGACCCCCACCGGGGCGGCGCCACCGTCTGCGGGCTGCGGTTCGAGCACGAGGGGCACACCACCCGGATCATCTACAAACCACGCCCGCTCGGCGCCGAACTGCACTTCCAGCAACTGCTGCGGTGGATCAACCCGCGTCTTCGGCTGCCCCTCCTCGACCTGGCCTACCTGGCCGGGGACGGCTACGGCTGGACGGCCCACGTCACCGCCGAACCAGCCCGCGACCAGGCCGAGTTGAGCGCCTTCTACCACCGGGCCGGCGTCCTCGCCGCGCTGCTCCACCTCCTCGACGCGGTGGACTGCCACGCCCAGAACCTGCTCGCCGTCCGCGACCAGCCGGTACTGATCGACCTGGAGGCACTGCTCCACCCCGACCTGCACGAGCCCACCAAGGACCTCTCCGAGTCCGAACGCCTCGCCCGCCACGACGCCCTGCACTCGGTGCTCCGCTCCGGCCTGCTGCCCGAACGGATGTGGGACGAGAACGGCAACGGCGGCACCGACCTCTCGGCGCTCGGCTGGGACCCGGGCACGCTGCCGCCGCGCGCGGTGCCCGTCCTGGCCGGCGAGGGCACCGACGAACTGCGCCTCGAATACCGGCGGATGCCCGTCGAGGCGGCCGGCAGCCGCCCGGTCCCGCCCGGGCAGCCGCTGCGGCCCGCCGACTTCGCCGCCGAGCTGGAGGCCGGCTTCACCGAGGCGTACCAGGTGCTGGCGGGGGAGAAGGAGCTGGTCCGTGGGCTGCTGCGGGCCTTCGCGGCGGACGAGACCCGGCTGCTGCGCCGCGACACCCTGGAGTACCGCAGCCTGCTGACCACCGGCTGCCACCCCGACCTGCTGCGCGACGCGCTGGACCAGGACCGTCACTTCGACCGGCTCTGGGCACTCGCCGCCTGGGAGGGCCACGCGCTCGCCTTCGTCGAGCACGAGCGCGCCGACCTCTGGCGTGGCGACGTGCCGGTCTTCACCATCCGCCCGGACGGCGTGGACGCCCGCGCCGCGAGCGGGGCCGTCATCCCCGGGGTCGCGGCCCGGCCCGCACTGGAGCTGGCCCTCGCCAAGGTGGACCGGCTCGGCCCCGAGGACCTCGCGCGCCAGGTGCAGCTGCTGCGGCTCTCCGTGACCACGGCCGACGGAGCCCGCGAACCGCGCCGCCCGGCCGCCGCACCGCGGCATGCCGCGCCCCGGCACACCGCACCACAGAACGCCGCACCACAGGACCCCGCAGCGCTCGACCGGCTGCGAACCCGCGCCCTGGCCAAGGCGGTCGAGGCCGGTGAGCAGCTGCTGCGCGAGGCGTACCGGGGGCGCGCGGACCTCGCCTGGGCCGGTCCGAACTGGGCCCCGCCCGGCCGCTGGGCCCCGGCCGAACTCGGCCCGGACCTCTACAGCGGAACGGCCGGCGTCGCGCTCTTCCTCCACCAACTCGCCCTGGCCGGAGGCGATCCGGCGCACCGGGCCGCCGCCCGCGCGGCCGGGACGACGCTCCGCCAGCAGATCCGGCGACGGGCCGACCGGCTCGGCGGCGGCCTGGCCGGCACCGGCGGCCTGCTCTACACCCTGGCCCAGCTCGCCGCCGACCACCCCGACGCCGAACTCGACGCCCTCGGCGAGCTGTTGGTCGCCCGGGCCGCCGCCACCGCGGGCGAGGACACCTGCTACGACCTGATCGCGGGCAGCGCGGGCACCATCGGCGGCCTCGCCGCCTGGGGCGCGGTGCGCCCCGGCCCGGCGGTGACCGACGCACTGGCCCGCTGCGCGGAGCGGCTGGTCGTGCAGGCCCGGCCGCACCCCGAAGGCGGGACCGGCTGGCTGCCCGCCACCCTGGTCGACGCCGTGGACCGCCCGCTCGCCGGGTTCGCCCACGGCGGCTCCGGCATCGCCTGGGCGCTGGCCCGGGCCGGACACCTGCTCGGTGACGCCCGGCTGCCCGAACTCGCCCTCGGCGCCCTGGAGTACGAGCGCACGCTGTTCGACCCGGCCGCCGCCAACTGGCGTGACGTACGGGAGGACGGCACGCCGGAAGCGCCGTCCCACCCCGTTCTCTGGTGCCATGGCGCGGCCGGCATCGCCCTGGCCCGGGTCGAGCTGGCCGGGCTGCTCACCGGTCTGCCGGACGGCGAGGGCGAGGTGCTCCGCAAGGAGCGCGACACCGCCCTGGATACCGTGGTCCGACACGGTTTCGGCCTCAACTTCTCCCTCTGCCACGGCGATTTCGGCAACCTGGAACCCCTGCTGCTGGCCGGCGGCCACTGGCGCGCGGCCGGCCTGCGGCAGGCCGGCGCCACCCTGGACGCCCTCGACCGGCGCGGCTGGGTCTGCGGCCTCCCGCACGGCGTCCACAGCCCGTCCCTGCTGGTCGGCCTGGCCGGCATCGGCCACGGCCTGCTCCGCCTCGCCGCCCCGGACACCGTCCCCGCCGTGCTCGCCCTCCACCCGCCGGCCCGTTGAGGCGTATCTGAGGCCCGCCGCTCGTCGAGTGGTCGGCGGGAGCCGAACGCCGAGGAGGGCCCTGCGGTAACCGCAGGGCCCTCCAACCACTATGACGTCATGTCAGCTGGTCTTGTACTGCGTGGTGACGGTCGCCCCGCTGAAGCCCTGCTGGGCGTAGAGGCTGAAGTACACCCAGCCGGACGGCGGGTTGGCGATGGTGAGGCTCTCGCCGTTGCCGGGGTTGGCGGACTTCTTCAGGTAGGAGCCGGTGGTGGCCCAGCTGCCGCCGTTGTAGTAGAGGTCGGCGTTGCCGGTGCCGCCGCTGCTGGTGATGGTCAGCTCCTTCACCCCGGCCGGCAGGTTCAGGAACATGTAGCTGTAGTTGCCGGTGGTGGCCGCGACGCCGTCCCGGCGGCAGTTCTGGTCGAACTGGCGGGGGTCGGCGATGGTGCAGAGCGGGGCCTGGACGGGCGGCACGGTGCCGCACTTGTCGGCCGCGCAAGCGGTCAGCCAGGTGGCGAAGTCGGCGTCGTACCGGGTGCCGATGGTGCTGGTGAGCAGCGTGCGGGCACCGGCCCAGTCGCCGGCCCGGTACTTGGCGAGCACCGCGTCCACGTCCTGCGGGTGCGACTGGAGCATGTAGCGCACCGCCAGGTAGCCCCACTGGTAGATCCGGGTGGAGTCGGCGTTGTCATAGGTGGTGTCGAAGAGCTGGCTCAGCTTGTAGGTGCCCTTGCCGGCCTCGGCGACCGCCTTGTCGTAGTGCTCGTTGCGGTAGCTGTACGAGACGTACTCGGCGAGCCCCTCGACCCACCAGATGGTCGGGGTCACCATGCCGGCCTCGAAGTCGCCGTACATGTCGTAGCGGCCGTCGAGGTAGTGGGTGTACTCGTGGTTGAGGTTCCAGATCTGGAAGTCGGGGCGCAGCCAGTCGGCCTCGTGGGCGATGAAGCGGGCCTGGTTGCCGGCCTTGGCCGGGTCGCCCTCCTCGTACATGCCGCCGTTGTCGACGGCGATGTTGTACATGTTCCAGGCGTAGAGGGTGTACTCGTAGTAGTCGTGGAAGACGACGACCTCAAGGCTGGTGTTGACGTCGTTGGCGACCGGGCCGTTGTCCTTGACCACCTTGTGGAAGAACGCGTCCTGGTTGATCAGGCTGGTGCAGGTGTCGGCGAGCTGGGCCGGGGTCATCTGCTGCGCGCGGATGCGCAGGTTGGGGTTGCAGGTGTGGTCGACGGTCAGCACCAGCGGGACGAGCCGGGTGGGCAGGTCGCAGATGCCGTAGTAGGAGCAGTTGCCGGTGTCGCGCTTCTCGGCGTACCAGACCAGGTTCATGGTGAGCGGGCCGGTGGCGCCGACCAGCGGGTAGCGGTTGATCAGGTCCTTGACCAGCGGCCGGGCCTGGGGCTTGAGCGGGGCGGAGTTGAGCAGGTTGCCGACCTGGATGCCGATGTCGGTGGCGAGGTCGCTGCCGGTGAGCATCGAGCTGTTGCGGGTGACGAAGGAGGTCATCGTGGTGGCGAAGCCCGGGTCGGCCTGCAGGGCGGCGGTGAACTCGGGCAGCTCGACGCCGCGTTCGATGACGGTCTTGGTGTTGGCGACGGCGTCGTACATCGCGCCGGTCCAGGAGCCGGTGTAGTCGGTCAGCAGGCGCTTGACGACGCCGGTGTAGCGGGCGTTCTCCTGGGCGCTGTCGATCAGGGTGACGGCCTCGGCCAGCGTGGCACCGTTGGCCTGGCTGACGTCCTTGCTGTGCGGGGCGGCGAAGAAGGCGTCCAGCGCGCCGCGGATGGAGGTCTGGAGCGCGGTGCCGTACGGGCCGACGACGTCGCCGTGGTACCACTGCACGTAGTAGCCGGCGCGCAGGAAGAGCACCAACTGCCCGGCGGAGGTGGAGTTGTCGCCGGGGTAGCCGGCGGCGGTGTCGCGCAGGGCGTCGGCGACGGAGACCATCTGGGCCTCGCGGAAGACGTTCTTGGCGTCGTCGCCGGTGAGGTTGAACAGCGTGTTGACGCAGTCCAGTCCGGCGGCCTTGACCTGCTGGACCAGCGCGCTGCCGGACTTGCCGGTGAAGGCGGAGACGTCGCAGGCCGCGGCGGTCGCGGAGGGGGAGGCCGCGAGGTTCCTGGGGGCCTTGGCGGCCGGGGTGGTGGCCGGCTGCGGGGCGGCGGGCCTGTCGGCGTCGGCCGAGGCGAGCGGCCGTCCGTCCGGCTTCGCGTCGGGGGACTTGGGGACCGGGATCGCGCGCGGGGCGGCCGGGCGGTCGGCGTCGCTCGTGCCGGCGGTGCTGCCGGGGCCGGCCGTCGGGACGGGGGCGGCCTGGCTCCGCGGGGCGAAGAGGCCGAGGGCGAGGAAGAGTGCGACGGCCAGCGCCAGCACTCGGCCCGCCTGGGCCGTACATATCCGGAAGGGGCGCATCTGTGGGGGCCTCCGGGGCCGTTGAGGTCGCGAGTTGGGGGGTGCGACCAATTGATGTGTGACATGTAAAATGGCACATGTCGCCGTGTGGCGGGAAGGCCTGGGAGGGGATTGCCCTCCGGCGAAACCGAAACGTTGTCAGATGCGGCCCGCGGTGGCCGGGGAATGGTCGAGCACGACCCGAGCGGGGTCAAGTGGGGCTCAGGCCACGGAGGTTCGGGCCACCGGGGTCAGCGCGGCGTACTCCAGCGGGGCGGACGGGTCGATCGACAGGTTCGCGGGGGCGGGCGCGGCGCCGGCGCGGACCAGCAGGTCGCCGATGGCGGCGACCATGGCGCCGTTGTCGGTGCAGAGCCGCAGCGGCGGCACCCGCAGGGCGACACCGGCGGCGGCGCAGCGCTGCTCGGCGAGCGCCCGGACCCGTGAGTTGGCCGCGACGCCGCCGACCACCACCAGGGTGGAGATGCCGTGGTCGGTGCAGGCGCGGACGGCCTTGCGGGTGAGCACGTCGGCGATCGCCTCCTGGAGGGCGGCGGCCGCGTCGGGGACGTGCGGCTCGGTGCCGGCCGCGCGATGGCCCTCCACCCAGCGGGCGGCGGCGGTCTTGAGGCCGGAGAAGGAGAACGCGTACGGGTCGTCGCGCGGCCCGGTGAGCGGGCGCGGGAGCCGGACGGCGCCCGGGTCGCCGTCGCGGGCCGCGCGGTCGATGGCGGGCCCGCCGGGGTAGGGCAGGCGCAGGATCCGCGCGACCTTGTCGAAGCACTCGCCGGCCGCGTCGTCCAGGGTGTCGCCGAGGTGGACGATCGGGTCCCGGGCCAGGTCGCGGACCAGCAGCAGCGAGGTGTGCCCGCCGGAGACGATCAGTACCACGCAGGGGTCGGGCAGCGGTCCGCCGTCCAGCGTCGCGGCGGCGACGTGCCCGGCCAGGTGGTGCACCCCGTACAGCGGGACGCCGAGCGAGAAGGCGTAGCTCTTGGCGGCGGCCACCCCGACCTGGAGTGCCCCGGAGAGCCCGGGGCCGGTGGTGACCGCGACGGCGCCGACGTCGGCCAGGGCGAGCCCGGCCCGGTCCAGCGCCTCGCGGACCACCGGCGCCATCGCGTGCACATGGGCGCGGGCGGCGATCTCGGGCACCACCCCGCCGAAGCGGGCGTGCTCGTCCATGCTGGAGGCCACCGCCTGCCCGAGCAGCCGGCCGTCCCGGACGAGACCGGCGCCGGTCTCGTCGCAGGAGGACTCGATCCCCAGCACCACCGGCGATCCCGCCACCGAAGCTCACCCGACCCATACAGCTCGTACTGCTCAGCAAAAGTAGTTGCACATATTGTGCAATAAGGTGGGCAGGGTCCGGGGCGGGGGTGCGAGGAGACGTGATGGGCGGCGCGGTGGCGGGCGAAGTCGGGTCGACGGTCGGGTCGGGGAGCGTGCCGCCGGCGCGGACCGAACGGGCCGGTACGGCGCGGGCCTGCCGGAGCGGCCCGGACGTCGCGGAGGCCTGCCGGGAGCTGCTGCGCTCCGGCGGCGGCCGCTGCACCGGGCCCCGGCTGCTGGTGCTCGCCGCCCTGCGCGAGCACGGCGGCCATCTCACGGTGGCCGGGATCCACCGCCGGATCGCCGAGAGCGGCGCCTGCGTCAGCGTCTCCACCGTCTACCGCGCGGTCGAGCGGCTGGCCGAGCTGGACCTGGTGCACGGCGTCCGCGGCCTCGGCGGCGAGCTCAGCTACGGCCTGGTCGGCGAGCCGCACCACCACGCGCTCTGCGCGGTCTGCGGGGCGGTCTCCGAGTTCCCCTACGAGCTGCTGGCCGGCGCGGTGGCGGACACCGCCCGGCGGACCGGCTTCCGGCTGGAGTCACTGGTCGTCAACGGGGTCTGCCCGGACTGCCAGTGACGCGCCGCCCGCCGGGCCCCGGGGTGATGGCCGCGATCGGTTCGCTGAGGCATATGCTTCGTTATTGCAAGTGATACGCAATAGTGTTGTTCCGGCACGATCGCCATCGTTGAACTCGCCGAAAGGGGCCGTGTCCTGATGGGCACCTACTCGCTTCCCGACCTTCCGTACGACTACTCCGCGCTCGAGCGGGCGATGTCCGCCGAGATCCTGGAGCTGCACCACTCCAAGCACCACGCCGCCTACGTCAAGGGCGCCAACGACACCCTGGAGCAGCTGGCCGAGGCCCGCGACAAGGAGCAGTTCGGCGGCCTGGTGGGTCTGCAGAAGACCTTCGCCTTCCACCTGTCCGGCCACGTGCTGCACTCCCTCTTCTGGGAGAACCTCTCCCCGGAGGGCGGCGACCGCCCCGAGGGCGAGCTGGCCGACGCGATCACCGAGCACTTCGGCAGCTTCGAGGCGTTCAAGAAGCAGCTCACCAGCGCCACCACCGGCGTCCAGGGCTCCGGCTGGGGCATCCTGTCCTGGGAGCCGCTCGGCCGGCGCCTGATCGTCGAGCAGGTCTACGACCACCACGGCAACGTCGGCCAGGGCACCACCCCGCTGCTGGCCTTCGACGCCTGGGAGCACGCCTACTACCTGCAGTACCGCAACGTCCGCCCCGACTACGTCACCCGCCTGTGGGACGTCGTCAACTGGCAGGACGTCTCGTCCCGCTTCGCGGCCGCCAAGACCGTCTGACCTGATTCAGGCGGCAGGAAGGTCCCGGACCGGTCGGGCGGTCCGGGACCTTCCCTGCGTCAGGGGAGCCGCAACAGCGTCGTCCGGTGCTTCCAGGCAAGCCGCAGGAGTGCCGCACCGGCGGGCTGCATCGGCTCCGTGCCGGTGAGGCGGTCCACCTGCTCAGCCGTGAACGGGATGCCCGCCGACCGCCCTGTCGCATCGTCCAGTCCGACGCGACGACCTTCCTCGTTGCCGGAGACGATGCGCCGGAACGTCTCGTCGAACAGGTCGGCGTCGAACACGGCCACGGTGAGCATGTCGGTGACGAAGGTCAGTGGGTCCATCCCGAGGCCCAGCCGGAACACCCGCAGGCTGCCGTCCTCACGCGCTGCGGTGAGCGTCTTGTCGAGCGGCCAGGCGGCGTAGTCGATGGGTGCCTTGTCGCTCCCGTAGTCCTCGGTGTTGCCGAGCAGTTCCTCGCTCAGCTCCCTGAGGATGGCCCGCCAGAGATCGAAGTCGTTCTCCTCGTTCCACGGTGCGTCGTGCGAGGCCTGGAACATCCCGACCGGCATCACCTGGTAGAGGCCGCCGCCACTGGCGACCTTCCCGGGGTCACGCCAGTGCAGCACGAACTCCGCGTCGCCGGTTTGACGATCGTGCCGGATCGTCAACGTGCTGGTGGCCGCCATGACGGGGCGGCGCGTGAGGTCGGTCGGATCGGCGATGGCGGCCCGGAAGGGCGTGGCGGCAAGGCTCACTGGCCCATCCGGACCCGCCAGGACGGCTGCGGCGTACTCGTGCGCAACGGCCTCACAGATGTTGATGACGTCGAAGTACTGGCCGCGCCCGAAGGTCAGCACCGGTCCGGCGACGGACGTCTCGACATCAAGCAGGCGGTAGCAGCTTCGGTTCTCGAACAGCCTGGGTTTGGCAAGATCCCGAACCGCGTCGGCGTAGCGGCGACAGGTCGTTCCGTCCTGCTGGCGCGGGCGGATGTGATCCAGCTCGGGTCCGCCACCGTCCACAGGTGCTGCGGGCGTGTCCGGCTGCCAGCGCAGTCGGACACGCTCCAGTGGCACCGGCTGCTCCGGAATCCAGTGCCGGCGGGCAAGCAGAGGTGTTCCAGGGACCAGGTGGTCGGGAGGGCTCTCGGCCAGGAGTCGGCTGGTCAAGGCGAAGCGGTGATCATTCAGGAAGGCTCGAACCCGCTGCCACTGTTCCCTGCTGTCCAACGAGTTCGGCCGGTCATCTGCCACGGGCGCGCTGGGCACGACGCTCCTTCTTTGTATACAAGTGCGACGACTCGTGCCCGGTTACGGACTGAGCAACCGGTCGCGGTACTTCCAGGTCAGAGCCAAGCATGCTGCGCCAGGCGGCGCCATGGGTTCGTCTCTGATGAACTGTGAGACGTTCTGTTCGGTGAAAGGGATACCACTTGAGATGTCCCGGCCGTTCCACTCGGTGCGCGTCCCAGACGTCCACCGTCACACGGTGGGCGTGGACTGTGCTGGTGGAGGCGATGGCGCATGCCTGGGGGTGGCATCCGGCGGGGGCGGGCAAGGTCGGGTGGTTCGAGTACCTGGAAACCTGCGAGGCGCCGTGCCCCCACGTGTGGGGGCACGGCGCGTGACCTGCACTCTCTGCGCGAGGTGGCGAAACACCTCGCCGCTCTTCCGGGTGCGCGGTCGTGCCGCCTGCCACCGGACGGCAGCCGTCCGGTGGCGAGGGTCAGGTGGCGGCCGCCGCCTCGCGTCCCCGGCGGGTGCGGCGGTGGAAGATCTCGGTGAACGTTTGGCGCCAGCCGTGGGGGTCGACGTAGTGCATGGCGATCACGGACGCGATGACGGCGCCGGTCAGGTCGTTCTGCACCTCGGCCCACGAGTGGATGTCGGTGCAGGTAGTGAGTCCCTTCAAGCCGTGCAGGGCGTGCATGGCTTCGCCGGCTTCCTCGCCGACCTTTCCGATCTGAAGGGCTCTCAGTTCCTCCAGGGGCAGCTCGGCGCCGGCGACGCGGCACACGGCGGACAGCTTCTCGATCGCGTCGAAGAGATCTTCCATTGCCGTGACCCTTTCCTGGTTACCGGGTGGGTTGGGGTCGGCCAAGCTGGTGGACGGCCCATCCGTGGGTGCGCCACAGGTCGGCGTCCAGGACGTTCCGCAGGTCGATGACCAGCGGGTTTTGCACCAGCGACCGGAGCTCGGTGGGGTTGGCGTCGCGGAACTGCGGCCACTCGGTGCCGATCACGACCGCGTCCGCGTCGCGGGAGGCTTCGGCGGTGGTGTCGGCGTAGTCGAGTTCGGGGTGCCGGACGATTGCGGTCGCGTTCGCGTGCGGGTCGTGGACGGTGACCTGCGCGCCTCGGGTGTGCAGCAGTGAGGCCAGAGCGAGTGCGGGGGATTCGCGGACGTCGTTGGTGCCGGCCTTGAAGGACGCGCCCCACATGGCGATCCGAGCGCCGTTCAGGGGCCGCGCCAGGTGGGCTTCGACCAGGGCGGCGGCGGAGTGCGGCCGGTTCTCGTTGATGCGCTCGGCCGCCCTCAGCAACTCGGCGGCGTCGTTCGCGCCGAGGTGAGCGGCGGAGGCGGTGAACGCCCGGACGTCCTTGGGCAGGCAGCCACCGCCGTAGCCGATGCCGGGCTGCATTCCGCCGGCGCCGATACGCGGGTCCATGCCGAGGGCCCGCACCAGGGTGATCACGTCGGCACCGGCGGCGGTGCACATGTCCGCGACGGCGTTGACGAACGACACCTTGAGGCCGAGAAAGGTGTTCGCGGCGCCCTTGATCAGCTCGGCCGTCTCCGGGGTGGTGACGAACAGCGGGCAGCCGTCCGCCAGAATCGGCGCGAACACCTCACGCACGACGGCTTCGGCGTCAGGGCTGGTGAGCCCGGCCACCAGCCGATCCGGGCGAAGGGTGTCCTCGACGGCGTGGCCTTCGCGCAGGAACTCGGGGTTCCACACGACGTGGACGGCTTCGCCGGCCGGGGCGAGCCGCTGCACAAGCCGCGTCAGGTGGGCGGTGGTGCCGACGGTGACGGTCGACTTCCCGATGATCGTGCACGGCCGCGTCAGGTGCGTCGCGAGCGTCCGAGCGGCCCCGAAGACCTGTCCCGGGTCGTAGGACCGGCCGTCGGCGTCGATCGGGGTTCCGACCGCGAGGAAGTGCACGTCAGCGAACGCGGCGGCCTCGGCGATGCTGGTCGTGAACCGCAGTTGCCCGGAGCCGGTGTGTTTGGCGAGCAGTTCGGGCAGCCCGGCTTCGAAGATCGGGGCTTCGCCCTGGTTGAGCTGGTCGATCTTGGCTGCGTCGAGATCGACGCCCAGGACTTCGTGGCCGAGGTGGGCCATTCCGGCGGCGTGGGGGATGCCGAGGTGGCCGCAGCCGATCACGGAAACGCGCATCGTGGTCCTTGTCGGATGGAGTGGTCGCGGGGCGCGCGGGCGTGCGCGCTCCCGCGACGCTACCGGCCCGGCGGGGCCCAACTGACCGACATGTGATGGACCGTCACGCGGAGACGTTCGGCAACTCGCACAGCCGGCGCAGGGCAGGGATCGCGGCCTGCCGCACGACCACGTCGCCGGTATGGGCTCCCTCGATCGGGCAGGGCTTGAAGGTGCCGTTCTCCACCAGCCCTTCGGGGTCGACGTAAAAGATGCGCATATCCATCTCGCGGGCGCGCTGCTGGACCGCGCGCCGGTCTGCGTGCAAGCCGACGACCAGCAGGGCCCGGGCCTCGGGCAGCAGCGGCACCGGTGGGATCTTCTGGTCATAGCGGCGGACGAAGACCTCGGGCAGCCCGGCCCGCGCCGAGAGGCTGTCGAAGTTGTGCGTGATCACCGGGCCGACACCAAATGGCCGGTGGTGTGGAGGGCCTTGAGCGCGCGGTGCGCGGCCGTCGGCTCGGCCAGGAAGTATGCGCGGAACATCGCGACCAGGTCGGGTGCCTTGGTGTCGGCGCTGAGCAGCATCTCTGGGATCAGCGTGTCAGCCTCGGGGCTGAGGGTGAAAGCGTGGGACTGCGTCAGGGTGTTGTCGCGGCGGTCGGTGACCCGGTACACCTCGTGCAGGTAGTGCAGCGGCGGGATACCGGCTTCGATCGACGTGCCGCAGCCGACCTCGACCTGAAACGGCAGGAAGTCCAGGATCGGCGTCAGGTCGGGCGCGATCGTCGGCTCTCCACGTCGGTCCTTGATCCGCATGCCGCCCGCGAGAACGTCCCACGGCAGGTTCCGCACGGTGCGCGGAACCTTGAAGTCCTCCGAGATGAAGCACAGGTCGACGGACCGGAAGCCGGTCGGCGTGGGGCGCCCGGCACGCTCGTCCTGTGGGTGGTCGTCGTACTCGGCAACGGCGACCCGCAGGTCACCCTTCGCCCACACACCGTCGCCCTTCGAGCGCCACGCGCCCTGGTCGAGCCACATGCCGATCTGCCGCAGGTGTGTGGCGATCTCGTCGGCCGGGGCGGTGAAGGAGTGGAACAGGTACAGGTCCGAGAGGACCAGGCGCGTGACGGGGAACGTGTAGTCCAGCCCGTACTGGTAACGGTAGGCCCAACCGGGGGCGGTCGAGCAGACCTCCAGCAGGGTGTCCAGCGCGGTGTCCGACTGTCGGGTGTCCGCCTGTGCAAGGGCGATGTCGAGCAGCAGGCGGTTCCGCGCGGACGGCGTGAGGCTGGAGGTGTCGTCGATCGATTCGAACAGGCCGAGCGCCTTGCCGGGGCGGCCGGTCGATACGGCAGTGCCGACGGCCTGCGCGGTGACCGTGGCCGGCCCGAACGCCGTGCCGCTCACGGTCACGTCCCGGTCCATCCGGGCGGCGACCGCGTGGCCTTGGGACAGCAAGTCGTCGGCCCCGTCGACGTTGCCCTGACGGGCCGCGACGACGGCGGCGAACGTGACGTGTCACCCGTAGGTGGCGAGCAGGCCGAGCTCCCGGTGCCCGTAGTGGGGTTCGATCGACTCGTACGACGCCCGTGCGGTCTCCTCCGCCTGGTCGAGCCGGGCATCCCGCATGTAGATCCACGACCGGCCGGACGCGACCATGGCCGAGCGGACGGTGTCGCCGGAGCGGTAGGTCTCCCATGCGGCGGTGAGCCCGGCCGCGAGCTCGGCCGGGGGCGGCGGCTGCACGTCGACGCCGACATCGGCGGCGGTGTCGTGGACGGCGCGGGACAGTTCGCGCGGCCGTGCCGCCTGACCGTACGACGAAGCGCCTCGACATCGCGTGCGAGTCGAGGCGCTTCGTGGACCTAGGAGGCGCCGAAGAAGCTGTCCAGGATCTGCTGGGCGGCCAGGCCGGCCGGGAGGGAGCCGGCGCGGACCTGGGCCTCCAGTTCGGGGGCCAAGCGCCGTACTTCGGGGTGTTCGTGGAGGCGGGCGTAGAGCTGGTCGTGGACCATGGCCCAGGTCCACTCGACCTGCTGGTCGCGCCGCTTCGTCGCCAGCGCGCCGGTGGCGTCGAGGACCTTGCGGTGCTGCTGGAGCCGTTCCCACAGCACGTCGAGTCCGGCGCCGTCCCGGCCGCTGCAGGTGAGGACCGGGGGTGTCCAGGGCGCGTCCGGGGCCTGCAACAGCCGCAGCGCGCCGGCGAGTTCGCGCGCGGC
The DNA here is from genome assembly GCF_044753005.1 of Kitasatospora sp. NPDC088548. Taxonomy (NCBI): domain Bacteria; kingdom Bacillati; phylum Actinomycetota; class Actinomycetes; order Kitasatosporales; family Streptomycetaceae; genus Kitasatospora; species Kitasatospora sp. NPDC088548. Next base: position 236,136 of record NZ_JBIVMI010000002.1, on the reverse strand, counting down.
GGCGCGGGCATCGGTCTCGTGCGGGCCGTCCGCCTTGTTGACCGCGATGACGTCGGCGAGCTCCAGTACGCCCTTCTTGATGCCCTGCAGCTGGTCCCCGGTGCGGGCCAGGCTGAGCAACAGGAAGGTGTCCACCATCCCGGCCACCGCCGTCTCGGACTGGCCGACTCCCACCGTCTCGATCAGCACGACGTCGTAGCCGGCCGCCTCCATCACCACCATCGACTCCCGGGTGGCCTTGGCGACGCCGCCGAGGGTGCCGGAGGTGGGGGAGGGGCGGACGAAGGCGTGCGGGTCGACGGCGAGGCGTTCCATCCGGGTCTTGTCGCCCAGGATGGAGCCGCCGGTGCGGGAGGACGTCGGGTCCACGGCGAGCACCGCGACCCGGTGTCCCGACGAAGTGAGCATCGTGCCGAAGGAGTCGATGAAGGTCGACTTGCCGACACCGGGCACACCGGTGATGCCCACCCGGACCGCCCCGCCCGCGTGCGGCAGCAGCCGCTGGAGCAACTGCTGGGCCAGCACGCGGTGGTCGGGCCGGGTGGACTCGACGAGGGTGACGGCGCGCGCGATGTGGGCGCGCGAGCCGTCCAGGACACCCGTCACGTAGCTGTCGAGGTCGATCGTCCGTGGAGGCATGCGATCAAAATCTCACAGCTCGTGGCCGAGGTCGGCGGCGAGCGTCCCCAGCAGGTCGTAGGCGGCGTCCGGGATCACCGTGCCGGGCGGGAAGACGGCCGTCGCCCCCGCCTCGTACAGGGCGTCGAAGTCCTGCGGGGGGATCACCCCGCCGACCACGATGGTGATGTCCTCGCGCCCGGCCTCGGCGAGTTCGGCGCGCAGCGCGGGCACCAGGGTGAGGTGTCCGGCGGCCAGCGAGGAGACGCCGACGATGTGCACGTCCGCCTCGACGGCCTGGCGGGCGACCTCGGCCGGGGTCTGGAACAGCGGTCCGACGTCGACGGTGAAGCCGAGGTCGGCGAAGGCCGTGGCGATCACCTTCTGGCCGCGGTCGTGGCCGTCCTGGCCCATCTTGGCGACCAGGATGCGCGGTCGGCGGCCCTCGGCCCGCTCGAACCGCTCGACCAGGTCACGGGTGCGCTGTACGGAGGCCGACGGCCCCGCTTCGTCACGGTACACGCCGGAGATGGTACGGATCTGGCCGGAGTGCCGGCCGTACACCTTCTCCAGGGCGTCCGAGATCTCGCCGACGGTGGCCTTGGCCCGGGCCGCGTTGACGGCCAGGTGCAGCAGGTTGCCGTCCAGCGAGCCGCCGCGCTGCGGGCCCGCCTCGGCGGCCCGGGTCAGCGCGTGCAGCGCGCCCCGGCAGGCGGCCTCGTCGCGCTCGTCGCGCAGCCGGCGCAGCTTCTCGATCTGGCGGGCGCGCACCGAGGAGTTGTCGACCTTGAGCACCTCGATCTGCTCGTCGCTCTCCACCCGGTACTTGTTGACGCCGATCACCGGCTGGCGGCCCGAGTCGATCCGGGCCTGGGTGCGGGCCGCGGCCTCCTCCACGCGCAGCTTGGGGATGCCCGCGTCGATGGCCTTGGCCATGCCGCCGGCCGCCTCCACCTCCTGGATGTGCTGCCAGGCACGGCGGGCCAGGTCGTGGGTGAGCTTCTCGACGTACGCGGAGCCGCCCCACGGGTCGATGACGCGGCAGGTGCCGGACTCCTGCTGGAGCAGCAGCTGGGTGTTGCGGGCGATCCGGGCGGAGAAGTCGGTGGGCAGGGCCAGCGCCTCGTCCAGCGCGTTGGTGTGCAGCGACTGGGTGTGGCCCTGGGTGGCGGCCATCGCCTCCACACAGGTGCGGGTGACGTTGTTGAACACGTCCTGCGCGGTGAGCGACCAGCCCGAGGTCTGCGAATGCGTGCGCAGCGAAAGGGACTTGGGGTTCTTCGGGCCGAACTCCTTGACCAGTCTGGCCCAGAGCAGCCGGGCCGCGCGCAGCTTGGCGATCTCCATGAAGAAGTTCATGCCGATCGCCCAGAAGAACGACAGCCGGGGCGCGAAGGCGTCCACGTCCAGTCCGACGTCCAGGCCCGCCCGCAGGTACTCCACGCCGTCGGCCAGGGTGTAGGCCAGCTCCAGGTCGGCGGTGGCCCCGGCCTCCTGGATGTGGTAGCCGGAGATGGAGATCGAGTTGTACCGCGGCATCTTCTGCGAGGTGTACGCGAAGATGTCCGAGATGATCCGCATCGACGGCTGCGGCGGGTAGATGTAGGTGTTGCGGACCATGAACTCCTTGAGGATGTCGTTCTGGATGGTCCCCGCCAGCTTCTCGGGCGCCACCCCCTGCTCCTCGGCGGCCACGATGTACAGCGCCAGGACGGGCAGCACCGCGCCGTTCATGGTCATCGACACCGACATCCGGTCCAGCGGGATGCCGTCGAAGAGCTGGCGCATGTCGTAGATGGAGTCGATCGCCACGCCCGCCATGCCGACGTCACCGGTGACCCGCGGGTGGTCGCTGTCGTAGCCGCGGTGGGTCGGCAGGTCGAAGGCGACCGAGAGGCCCTTCTGACCGGCCGCCAGGTTGCGGCGGTAGAAGGCGTTGGACTCCTCGGCGGTGGAGAACCCGGCGTACTGCCGGACCGTCCACGGCTGGTTGACGTACATGGTCGGGTACGGGCCGCGCAGGTACGGGGCGATGCCGGGGTAGGTGCCCAGGAAGTCCAGGCCGGCCAGGTCGTCCGCGGTGTACAGCGGTTTGACGCCGATGCCCTCGGGGGTGTCCCAGAGCAGTTCCTCGACGTCCTTGCCGGTGGCCTGCCGCCAGGCGGACCGCCACTGCCCGTCGGTGACGTCCGGGCCGGTGTCCCCGTCCAGCCCGATCTCGGTGAAGTCGGGGATCATCGCGCCACTCCGATCTCGGTGGTCTCGTCCAGGATCTCGTCCCGGGCCCCGCTCAGGATCTCGTCCTGGAGGGCGGTCAGCACGGCGACGGCGTCGCCGCCCGCGAAGACGAACTCGTCCACGCCCGCCCGCCGGTAGGCCTCCCGCTGTTCGCCCGGCCGCCCGGCCAGCAGCACCCGCCGGGCCCCGGCGGCCTTCAGCGCCGCGGCGACGGTCTCGGCGTGCTCGCCGTACAGCCGGTCGCTGGAGCAGAGGCAGGCCACCCGGGCACCGCTGGCGGTGAACGCCTCGGCCAGCGCGGCGGCGTCGGTGCCTTCGGCGGCGGTGGTCGCGATGCCGCCGGCCTGGAACAGGTTGGCGGCGAAGGTGGTGCGCGCGGTGTGCGCCGACGCGGTGCCGATCGAGGCCAGGAAGAGCCGCGGCCGTTCCCCGGTGGCGGCCAGCCGCGCGTCCGAGCGGTCGCGCAGTGCCTCGTAGGCCTCGGCGCGCCGCACCCGGGGCAGTCCGCCGGCGGGCCCGGCCGGGGCCGGCTCGCGGACCAGCGGCTGCTCGTCCAGGTTCGGGAACTCGCTGACCCCGGTGACGGGTTCGCGCCGCCTGGCCAGCGCGACCGAGCGCTCCGCCCAGGTCGCGGCGATCCGCTCGCCGACCAGTCCGGAGCCCAGCGCGGCCTGCTGGCCACCGGCCCGTTCGATCTCCTGGAACCAGGCCCAGGCGGCCCGGGCCAGCTCGTCGGTCAGCCGCTCCACGTACCAGGAGCCGCCGGCCGGGTCGATCACCCGCGCCAGGTGGGACTCCTCCAGCAGGATCGCCTGGGTGTTGCGGGCGATCCGGCGGGCGAACGCGTCCGGCAGGCCGAGCGCGCTGTCGAACGGCAGCACGCTCACCGCGTCCGCCCCGCCGACCCCGGCCGCCAGGCAGGCGACGGTGGTGCGCAGCATGTTCACCCACGGGTCGCGCGCGGTCGTCATCACCGTGGAGGTGACGGCGTGCTGGCGCTGCGCCGAGGCCTCGGGTGCGGCCCCCGACACCTGGGCCACCCGGGCCCAGAGCCGGCGCGCCGCACGGAACTTGGCGATCGTCAGGAACTGGTCGGCGTCGGCCGCGTAGCGGAACTCCAGCTGCCCGAAGGCGGCGTCGACGGAGAGCCCGGCGGCACCGAGCGCACGCAGGTAGGCGACGGCGCTGGCGAGCGAGCAGCCGAGCTCCTGCGCGGGGGAGGCGCCGGCCTCGTGGTAGGGGAGGGCGTCGACGGTCAGTGCCCGGACGCCCGGGTACCCGTCGGCGCAGCGGGCCGCGAGCGCGCCGGCCTCGGCGAGCAGCGCGTCGGTGCGTTCGGCCCGGCCGGTCCTGGCCTGGAGGCCCAGCGGGTCGGCGCCGAGGCTGCCCGCGGCGGCGCCGGGGGAGACCTCGCGCTCCCGGTAGAGCGTGAACAACCGCTCGGCGGCGTCGGTGAATTCGGCGCCGGCGTCGAGCACCACGGCGGCCAGGTCCGGATAGACGCCGGACAGCACCTCGGGCAGCGCCGCGACCGGCAGGCCCGCGCCGCCCAGCTCCAGCCAGAGCGAGCCGACGCCGTTCTCCAGGTCCGCGAGCACCGCCTCGTTGGTGCGGCGCGGGTCCGGGTCGGCGTGCCGCTGGCGGACGTCCCAGCCGGAGACGGCGGAGCCCTGCGGCCGGCCGCCCCGGACGAACGGTGGGAAGCCGGGGTGACCGGGCGTGGCCGGGGCGTCCTCGGCGGTGTACAGCGGGCGGGCGCGCAGCCCGTCCTGGAGCGCGGTGGTGAGCGCCTCCTCGGCCGCCGCGCCGTCCGCGGGCTGGGCACCCGACTTGCGCAGCACACCCTCGACGAGGTGCTGCCACTGCTCACGGTGTGCTGCCGGGAACTCGGCGGCCAGGGGAAGCCCTTCGGGCGGGACCGTCATGTCCGGCAGGTTAGCGTCCGGCGGCGGGCGTGCAGGAGAGGCGGGGAGTGTGACCTTTCCCTCGCTCTGCCGCGTCGGTCCACTCCGGACCGGGTGGAGTGCACCGGAACCGGCGTGCGCGAGCCTGCTGGACGGGCGGTTCGGGGGCGCTGTCCGGCCCGGACGGCGAAACGCGTTCCGCCCGGGGCCTTGGCCGGCCGCGTCCAGGGGTGACAGGCCCGGCCCGGACGGCCGGGTGGCCCGCCTCCGGACCGGAGACGGGCCACCCGCGGTGAGCCCGCGTCAGGAGACGCGCCGGGTCAGCCGGATCCGCGAGCGGGTGAACGCCGCCGTGATCAGCCCGGCCACCACCGGCAGGACGAGCGCGGTGAGGGCGATCAGCACCCAGGGCGCGGTGACCGGTGCCGAGCCGCCGTCGAGGCCGCCGGCGGTGCGGACCTTGAGCAGGCTCATCGCCGGGACGAATCCGTTGACCGTGCCCAGGACGGCCCCGAGAGCCGCGATCAGCGCGCACTGCAGTCCGGCCAGGGTGCGGCGGATCCGGGGCGGGGCGCCGACGGCCGCCAGGGTGGCCTGGTCGTGCCTGGAGTCGGCGGCCGCGAGGCCGGTGGCGATGCCGGCCGCGCCGAGGACGACGAGGGCGGCGAACCCGCTGAGCGACAGGGTGACCAGGTCGCTCTTGGGCTGGTAGCCGCGCTCCACCCCGACGCCGGCCATCCGGTCCAGCCGGGCGGCTGCGGCGTCGGCGCGCTGCTGCGCCTTGTCGTCCGGCGGCGTGGCGGGCAGCCAGATGGCACCGGTCGCCTGGGCGGAGAGCCCGAGCCTGTGCACCGTCGCCGGGTTCACCAGGACCTGTCCGTACCGGGCGGCCGACGGGTTGTCGACCAGGACGGCCTCCACGCCGACCTCCTGGACGTCCGGTGCGGGGATCTCGCCGGGCTGCAACGGGGCGCCGCCGCCGCGCAGCTGGAACACGGCCTTGCCGTCGAACAGGTAGGAGGGGTCGAACACGACCGCCTTGCCCGCGGCGAGCGCCTGCTCGGCGGCCGGATCGTGCACGGCGAACAGGTTGTGCAGGACGGCGTCGTCGCCGACGACCAGCCGGCCCTGGCCGGCGAACCGCCTGGTCCGGTCGCCGCCCTTGGGGTGGACGGTGCTGGAGCAGTTGGCGCAGAAGCGGTAGACGGCCTGGTAGAGGTCGCCGCGCGGGCCGAGGTCCGGCAGCTCCTGCTCCATCGTGGCGCGCAGCCTCGGCAGGTCGGGGCTGTCGACGCCGGTGGTCAGGGTGACGGCGCCGTTCGGCGTCTGCGGCCGGTAGTCCTGCCGGGCCTGGGCGTCGGTGCTGGCGGTGTAGACGCCGACCGCGACGGCACCGGCGACGGCGGCCATGACGGCGGCGACGGCGGGTGCGGTCCTGGAACGGTGCCGGGCCGAGTCGCGCAGGGCGAGCCGGGCCGCGATCGGGAGGAAGCGGGCGAGCCGTCCGAAGAGCGAGATCAGTACCGGGGTGCAGGCGAGCAGGCCGAGTTCGGCGCTGACCGAGCCGCCCAGCACGCCGAGCGTCCGGGCGTCGTACCCGCCGGCCACCGGGGTGCCGGGCATGCCGGTGCCGCTGCCCGCGCTGTAGAGCGCGAGCGCGGCGCCGCCGGCCAGCATCACCAGGCCGAGCAGGGTGATCCAGCGGTTCGGCGCGTTGACGGTGTCGCGGCCGGAGAGGCCCGCGGTGACGCTCCGCCGGGCGGCCTGCAGGGCGGGCAGGGCGGCGGCGAGCAGGGCGGTGGCCACGCCGATGCCGGCGATGGCGGCCAGGTCGAGCGGCGCCGGGTCGAAGTGGCCGAAGCGGCTGCCGCCCGCCCGTTCGATCCAGGGCCGCACCAGCGCGACCAGGCCGATCCCGAGGACGACACCCGTCACCGCACCGGCCAGGCCGAGGACGACGCCCGCGCCGAGCACCACCGCGCCCACGTGGGTCCGGTTGCCGCCGGCGGCGGCGAGCAGGGCGAGCTGACGGCGCGAGCGGCGGGCGCCGACCGCGAACGCGGGGCCCGCGAGCAGGGCGACCTCCAGCAGCGCCATGCCGGTGACCGTGGCCACCATGACGGCGGTGGTGGTCCGGGCGGAGGTCTCGGCGTACCGGGGGCCGTCCCGGTAGTAGGGGACGGCCGAGCGGTCCGGCGGGTCGAGGGCGACGGAGCGGGAGGTGACGGTGTAGCCGTACGCGTTGAACTCCCGCACCTTGGCCCAGTCGATCACCGCCCCGGCGGGGAGCCGGACCAGCCAGGCGTCCGTGCTCACCGGCTTCTCGTCCGCCGACCCGATACCGGCCACGGGCCTGTCCCTGTCCCGGGCCTCGGCCAGCGGGGCGATCAGCTCCCCGGGGCGGGCGACGAGTTCGACCTTCCTGAGGTCGCCCGGGTGTTCGACCACGCCGGTGATGGTGAAGGGGGTGCGGTCCAGCCCCTTGACCGCGGTCGTCCCGCCGAGCCGCAGCCCGGACCGTTCGAGGAAGGCCCGGGTGGCGGCCGCCTCGTGCGGGGCGCCGGGGGCGCGGCCGTCGACCACATCGAGCCGCCCGGCCCAGACCGGGTCGGTGAGGTCGGCCTCGGCGGTGTCGGTGCGGAGCAGGCCCTCGCGGGAGCCGGCGCTGGCCTCGGGGCCCGGCCGGGCCGCCGTGAGGACGCTGCCCTGGGGCAGCAACGAGGCCACCAGCGTGGCGGGTTCGACGGCCGCGCCCTTGGTCTCCTCGGGCGTGGCGGGCTTCCCGGGGGTGGCGGTGCGGGTGAGGGTGCCGTCGTCGGCGAACGGGGCCTGCTCGACGGTGCGGCCCGGGGCGAGGGCGCTGATCAGGGCGTCGGAGCCGCCCATCACCCGCTCGACGCGCTCGGCCGGGGTGAGCTGTCCGCTGCGGTGGACGATGTCGGCGCCGGTGACGCCGAGGACGGGCAGGGCGACCATGGCGACGACGAGGGCGCTGCGGCCCTTGGCGCGCAGGGCGTCGCGGCGGGCGATGCGCAGGGCGACCCGCCAGGCGCTGAGCTTCACCGGGCCACCTCCGGGTGGCCGGCGCCGAGGTCGCGGAGCGTCCCGTCGGGGCGGCGGGTGCGCTCCTCGACGATCCGTCCGTCGCGCAGGAGGACGACGCGGTCGGCCCAGCCGGCGTGGGCCGGTTCATGGGTGACCATCATGGCGGCGGCCCCGGCGTCGCAGCGGGCCCGCAGGACGGCGAGGACGGACTCGCCGGTGGCGGAGTCGAGCGCGCCGGTGGGCTCGTCGGCCAGCAGCAGCCGGCGTTCGCCGATCAGTGCGCGGGCGATGGCGACGCGCTGCTGCTGGCCGCCGGACATGTCGTCGGGGAAGCGGTCGGCGAGCTCCGGGATGCCCATCTCCTCCAGAGCGGCGAGGGCCTCGCGGCGGGCGGCGCGGCCGGAGACACCGTCCAGTTCGCGCGGCAGCGAGATGTTCTCGGCGGCGGTGAGGGCCGGGATCAGGTTGTAGTCCTGGAAGACGTAGCCGATCGAGCGGCGCCGGACGGCGGAGAGCCGCCCCCGGCTGAGCCCGCCGAGCGGGGAGCCCTCGACGAGCACCTGGCCGGCGCTCGGGGCGTCCAGGCCGCCCGCCAGGGTCAGCAGGGTGGACTTGCCGGACCCGGAAGGGCCCATCACGGCGACGAACTCTCCGGCGTGCACGGTGAGTTCGACCCCGCGCAGCGCGTGCACTTCGGACGCGCCCTGCCCGTGGACCCGGGTGACGTTCTGCAGACGCAGGACGGCCTGGCCGGCGGTCCTGATCGGATCGGTGCGGGACACACTTTCCCCCTCATTGAGCTGTTCAGCTGCATATGCAGGTGAACTATATATGCAGGGCGACGACCGCTCGTGCCGTCGGGGTGGCAGAAAATGTGTCCGATTCCGCTGGAACCGCAGGTGACCACCGCCCGACTGGTGGACCGGGCACCGCCGGGCGACGGCCCGTCCGACCCACCAGCCCCGCCTGTCCCACCCGCTCCACCTGCTCCGTCCGACTCTGTCCGCCACAAGGAGTGCACGCGCATGTGCGGAATCACCGGCTGGGTGTCCTTTCATCAGGACGTCCGCCACAGCGCCCCCGTCATCGAGGCGATGACCGCGACCATGGCCCTGCGCGGGCCCGACGCCGGCGGGATCTGGCTCGGTGCCCACGCCGCGCTCGGTCACCGCCGCCTCGCCGTCATCGACATCGACGGCGGCGCCCAGCCCATGGCCGACCGCCAGGAAAACCCGGGCGTGGTGCTGACCTACAGCGGCGAGGTCTACAACCACCACCAGCTCCGCGCCGAACTCCGCGCCAGGGGACACCGGTTCGAGACCCGCAGTGACACCGAGGTGGTGCTGCGCGCCTACCAGGAGTGGGGCGACGCCCTGGTCGACCGGCTGGAGGGCATGTACGCCTTCGCGATCTGGGACGAGCGCGCCGAGCGGCTGCTGCTGGTCCGCGACCGGCTCGGCGTCAAGCCGCTGTTCTGGACCGCCGTCGGCGGCGGACTCGCCTTCGGCTCCGAGCCCAAGGCCCTGTTCGCCCACCCCGAGGTCACCCCCGCCGTCGACGCGGACGGCCTGCGCGAGGCCTACAGCCTGCTGTTCAACACCGGGCCCACGGTCTGGGCCGGCGTCCGCGAGGTGCACCCCGGCGGCCTGCTCGTACTCGACCGGGACGGCATCCGCGAGCGCCGCTACTGGGAGCTCCAGGCCCGCCCGCACGCCGACGACCTGGACACCACCGTCGAGCGGGTGCGCTCGCTGGTCAACCGCGCCGCCCGCGCCCAGCTGGAGGCGGACGTCCCGCTCTGCAGCCTGCTCTCCGGCGGCCTCGACTCCACCGTCGTCACCGCGCTCGTCGCCGACGAACTCCGGCTGTCCGAAGGCCCGCAGGCCAAGCTGCGCTCCTACGCCGTCGACTACAGCGACCAGGCCGAGCAGTTCACCGGCGACGTGCTGCGCACCGGCCACGACACCCCGTACGCCGCCGAGGCCGGCGCCTTCATCGGCAGCGACCACTCCACCGTGGTCCTCGACCCGCGCACCCTGCTCGACATCGAGAACCGCCGGGCCGTGGTCGTCTCCCGTGACTCGCCGATCGGCGTCGGCGACATGGACACCTCGCTCTACCTGCTGTTCGGCGAGATCCGCAAGCACTCCACCGTCGCCCTCTCCGGCGAGGCCGCGGACGAGGTGTTCGGCGGCTACCCGTGGTTCCACAACCCCAAGGCACTCGCCGCGCAGACCTTCCCGTGGCTGCTGGTCACCGGCGACGAGGCCGCCATGCCGATCAACCCCGACCTCGCCGCCCACCTGCGGATCGGCGAGTTCCGCGACGACACCTACCGCACCTCGCTGGCCGCCGTCCCGCACCTGGACGGCGAGAGCGCCGCCGAGCACCGCCAGCGCGAGATGCAGCACCTCTCGCTGACCCGCTGGCTGCGCCAGCTGCTGCACCGCAAGGACCGCCTCTCGATGGCCCAGGGGCTGGAGGTCCGCGTCCCCTACTGCGACCACCGGCTGGTCGAGTACGCCTTCAACGCCCCCTGGTCGATGAAGAGTTACGACGGCCGGGAGAAGAGCCTGCTGCGCGCCACCGGTCAGGGCCTGGCCCCCGACTCGGTGCTGTGGCGGCCCAAGAACCACTACCCGGCGACCCACCACGCCGACTACAACAGCGGCCTTCAGCGGCTCGCCCGGGAGGCACTCGACGCGCCGCACGTCCGCGACATCGCCGACGAGACCGTCATCAAGGCCAGCCTCGACACCCCGGCCGACCAGTTGGAGTGGGGCCACCGGCTGCGGCTGGAGCGGGTGGTGGACCTCGCGCTCTGGCTCGACCACCACCGCCCCGCGCTCGCCCTCTGAGGCCTGCCGCCCGCGCCGCCCGCTCCCGCCCCGGACACCCCCGGGCCGGGAGCGGGCCCCGTTCCACCCGCTTTCGCCCAGGTCCCGGTCAAGATTCTACAAAGCTGTAGAGACCCGTTCGGCGGAGGGGCTATGCTTCTCAAGGTTTGACAGAAGACGAAGAAGGCACCTCGTTCGGTGAGGCGTCCTCACGGACACAGGCCACTGACCCGACGACGTCGAGAGACGCCCAGGTTCAGGACAGATCCTCCCGACTTAAGGGTTGATCCCAAGTGGCTTCCCCGCCAAGGGGATTACGCCGTGAAGTGCCAAAGCTCTGACGAGTAGGGGTGTGCCGGCCCGGCGGGTCGGCCCGCTCCTTGCCGTGTCGATCCGGCGCACCCGTGGTGCGTCGCCGGCCGGGAGGAGGCGAGAGACATGGACAGTAGTAGTCCGGGCCACAGTCGCCCCGGCCCCCGCCTGCTTTCGCTCACCCCCGGCACGCGGTAACAACCTCCCCCGCGCGTACTCCTGACGCACCGTCATGCCCCGCCGCCCCCGGCCCGGCCGTGACGCGCGTCCGGCGTGCCGCCATGCCCGCCCGGCCCTTTGCCGCCGCGGGCCGCGGTGCCGTGCGCCCGCAGGGGGGATCGCTGCTGCGCGCCCCCGACCGGCCCCCTCGCAGAGAAGGGGTCAGGGAGGCACGTCATGACGAACGTGATGCTCGACCCCGAGGTTCCCACGCCGCGTGCGGCCGTACTGGACGACGCCCACCTGGGCGACATCAAGGGTGCCCTCGGCACCATCCGCCTCGACGACGACACCCCGCGCCACGGGCTCTCCGCCCGGCTCAGGACGCTGCTCGCGGTCATTGGTCCCGGCCTGATCGTGATGGTCGGCGACAACGACGCCGGCGCCTTCGCCACCTACGGTCAGGCCGGCCAGAACTACGGCACCCACCTGCTGTGGACGCTGCTGCTGCTCGTCCCCGTCCTCTACGTGAACCAGGAGATGGTGCTCCGCCTGGGCGCCGTCACCGGGGTGGGCCACGCCCGGCTGATCCTGGAACGGTTCGGCAGGTTCTGGGGCGCCTTCTCGGTGATCGACCTGCTGCTGCTGAACGCGCTGACGCTGGTCACCGAGTTCATCGGCATCACGCTCGCGGCCGGCTACCTCGGACTGCCCAAGGCCCTGGCCGTCGTGCTGGCCGCCGCGGTCATCATCGCCTCCGCGTTCACCGGCTCGTTCCGGCGCTTCGAGCGGATCGCCATCGCCCTGTGCGCAGGCTCGCTGCTGCTGGTACCGGTCTACTTCCTGATCCACCCGTCGGCGACGCGGATGGCCCGTGACTTCGTCGTGCCGAACCTGCCGGGCGGCGCCGGGCAGTTGTCCACCGTGATGTTGCTGATCATCGGCATCGTCGGGACCACGGTGGCCCCCTGGCAGCTGTTCTTCCAGCAGTCGTACGTCATCGACAAGCGGATCACCCCGCGCTTCATGGCCTACGAGAAGGTCGACCTGTGGATCGGCATCGTCGTCGTGGTCGTCGGCGCCGCCGCGATGACGGGCTTCACCGCCGCGGCCTTCGCGGGCACCGACGGCTTCGGGCAGTTCACCGACGCGGCGGGCATCGCGCACGGCCTGGCCGCGAAGGCGGGCGAACTCGCCGGGGTGCTCTTCGCGATCGCGCTGCTGGACGCCTCGATCATCGGGGCCTTCGCGGTCTCGCTCTCCACCGCGTACGCGGTCGGCGACGTGCTCGGCGTGAAGCACTCGCTGCACCGGGGCGTGGGCGGGGCCAAGGGCTTCTACGCCGTCTACGCGGGCCTGGTGACGGTGGCCGCCACCATCGTGCTGATCCCCGGCTCCCCGCTCGGTCTGCTCACCGAGGGCGTCCAGACCCTGGCCGGCGTGCTGCTGCCGTCCGCCTCGGTCTTCCTGCTGCTGCTCTGCAACGACAAGGACGTCCTCGGCCCCTGGGTCAACGGGCCCCGGACCAACGCCTTCACGGCGGCGGTGGTCGGCGTCCTGGTCACCCTCTCGGTGGTCCTGACCGCGGCCGTGCTCTTCCCGGACATCAGCGCCGACACCATCCTCACCGTCATGGCGGTCTGCGGCGTCCTCGGGGTGTCGGCCGCCGGGTACTCCTTCGTCCGCCGGCGCACCGGCACCGAGAAGGACCGCATCGACCGCACCGGGCGGGAGAACTGGCGGATGCCGCCGCTGGAGACCCTCGCCCGGCCCACGGTCTCCACCGCCTACAGGATCGGCATGGGCGCGCTGCGCGGCTACCTGCTGGTCGCGATGGTCCTGGTCGTCGTCAAGATCGTCCAGGTCGCGCTCAACCACTGAGCCGCCGAGCCTCCGGACTCGCCCCGACCGACCTGCGGGCCCGCCCGGTGCTCGCCTGACCGGGATCCCGGGCCGACGGGCGTAGAACGGAGTACCCGCGATCATCGAAGCGCACCACTGGAGGACACAGGGTGAAGACCGACCGCCGCCACGGCCCGCTGGTACCGATGCTGCTGGTGCTCACCGTCGTCACCGGGCTGGTGGACGCGGTCAGTTACCTCGAACTCGGCCATGTCTTCGTCGCCAACATGACCGGGAACGTGGTCTTCCTCGGCTTCGCCCTGGCCGGCGCGGCCGGGCTCTCCGCCACCGCCTCGCTGGCCGCCCTGGCGGCCTTCCTGGTGGGCGCGTTCGCCGGTGGCCGGCTCTGCGAGCGGCTGCCCGGTCACCGGGGAAGGCTGCTCGTCGCCTCGGCCGTGATCCAGGCGGTCCTGCTGGCGGGCAGCACCGCCCTGGCGGCCGTGGCCGGCCACACCACCGACGCGGCCCGGTACGGCCTGATCGGCCTGCTCGGCTTCGCGATGGGCCTGCAGAACGCCGTCGTGCGCTTCCTCAAGGTCCCCGACCTCACCACCACCGTGCTGACCATGACCCTGACCGGCCTGGCCGCCGACCGCGTGGGCGCCCGCCGCCTCGCCTCGGCCGTCTGGATGTTCGCCGGCGCCCTGCTCGGCGCCCTGCTGGTCTTCCACGCCACCGTCACCACCGCGCTGGCCGTGGCGCTCGCCCTGCTGATCGCGGTCGCCGCCGCCACCCACCGTGCCGCCACCCCCGCCCCCGGCGGGCCCACCCCGGCCTGGACCCGCCCGGGGGGCGCCGGGGACAAGCCCTGAGACGTGTCCGACGGTCGGACGCCGTCAGAACCCGCCGGTGTCGAGGCTGAGGCCGAAGGGCTCCGGCAGGTGCACGGGAGTCCCGAACGGGTGCGGCCCCTCCACGTGCGTGTAGCCGAGCTTCCCGGGCTGGGAGAACAGCGTGCAATCGCGTTCCTGGCGGTCCACCAGCAGGTACACGGGCGCCCCGTACTGCGAGTGCCGGCGGCGTTTGGCCGTACGGCCGGTGTCACCGTTCGACGGTGACGTGACCTCGACGACCTGCTCCACCGTGCGGTGCGAGATCTCCGCGAACGCCCTGACCCAGTCGACGAGTTCGGCCGGCGGCTCAAGGGTGGGGCGGCGGCTCGCGGCTGCGGGTGAATCGGCCATGGGCGCAGCTCAGCCCTCCTGAGGGCCGCCCGGGCTGCGGCTGCCGCGGCCGCTCCAGAGCGGTTCCAGGCGGGCCCAGGACCGCTGCCACTCCTGGTCGGCCCGCCGGTCGAGGGCGCGCAGCCGCAGTGCGAGGCCGCCGCCGAGCGCGGCGGCGAGGGCGGCGAAGCCGGAGAGGCCGGTGCAGACCGCCTCGACCGCGACGCCGACCCGGGTGGCCGGGGGGTCGGCCCGTCCGCCGTCGTCGTCCACCCAGACGGTGACGGTGGACCCGGCGGTGGCGGAGCGGGGCGCCTCGGCCCGGCCGGTGTGCTGCTGCCCGTCGGGGTACGTCCAGGAGACGGTGACGTCGGCCCGGCTCTCGTAGCCGCCCGCCCAGCGGCTGTTCGCGGCGTTGCCGGGCCGGGCCGCGGTGAGCAGGACGGCGTCGACCCGGTGCAGCCGGGCGCGGTCCGCCGAGGCGTCATGGTCGGCGGCGTGGAAGGAGAGCAGCGCGGCGCCGACGGCGGCGGACAGCGCGAGGAGCAGGCCCAGGAGCGCCGCGGCCCACGCCCGGCTGCGGGACCGGTCCAGCGGTCGGACGAGCGGATCGCGGCGGGCGCCGAGGGCCCGTCGCAGGTGCCGGCCCGCCCGCCGCGGCAGCGACGCGGCCCGGGTCGGGCGGGGTGTGCTGGACACGATGCGTGCTCCTCCGGGGTGTTCGCCGGGCTTCGGCATCCAATCTCTCTCCGCTCCCGGTCCGCGCACAAGGGCTGAGCGGACCGTACCGGCCGGTCCCGTACCGGGACCGGCGGCCTGACGACAGGGACGTTCGGCCCTCGGCGGGGGAGGGGGTGGCAGGGCAGGCTGGTCCCGGCCGCGTCCTCTTGTTGCCGGGACGCGGCGAGGTCCGGCCTGCTGTGGGGGCTCGCCGGGCCGCGGTGTGGAGCAGGGGACGGACGTGGGGCCGTCCCCTGCTCACGCATGTCCCGCCCGGCCCGGCCGCTCCCGTGCGTCAGCGCCCAGCCGGCCCTGATCGCCTCCTGACCGCCTCCTGATCGATGTTCGAGCAGCTCAGCGGACTATTCTCGCCAGCTATACACTCGAAGTATACGTCTGGTGTATGGTCAGCTCATGAGTGTTCCTTTGACCCTTCTGGGCCTGCTGGAGCGAGAGCCGAGCCATGGCTACGACCTCAAGCGCGACTACGACGCCTTCTTCGGGCGGGGCAAGCCCCTGCCGTACGGCCAGGTCTATGCCACGCTCGGCCGACTGGCCCGGGACGGCAAGGTCGTGCCCGCCGAGGCGGAGCCCGGTGACGGTCCCGACCGCAAGCGCTACGTCATCACCGAAGCCGGGGTGACGGAGTTCGAGACCTGGCTCACCGAGCCGGTGTCGCCCGAGCCCAATCTTCAGACGGTGCTCTTCACCAAGGTCGTCCTGGCCCTGATGCTCGGCCGCGACGCCGAGCTGTACCTCGACACCCAGCGCGCCGCCCACCTGCGGCGGATGCGCGAGCTGACCGAACTGCGGCGCACGGGCGCGCTCGTCGACGCCCTGCTCGCCGACCACGGACTGTTCCACCTGGAGGCCGACCTGCGCTGGATCGACCTGACCACCGCCCGGCTGGACGCGCTCGCCGAGGCGGTGCGGTCATGACCCACCTGATCGAGGCCCGCGACATCGAACTCGCCTTCGGCGAGACGCCCGCCCTGCGCGGCGCCGGTCTGGCCGTCGACGCCGGCGAGGTGCTCGCCATCATGGGCCCGAGCGGCTCCGGCAAGTCGACGTTACTGCACTGCCTGGCAGGCATCCTCGTCCCCGACGCGGGGGAGGTCCACTTCGACGGGCAGCGGATCGACACCATGAACGAGGCCCAGCGCAGCGCCCTGCGGCGCGACCGGTTCGGTTTCGTCTTCCAGTTCGGCCAGCTCGTCCCCGAGTTGACGGCCGAGGAGAACGTGGCCCTGCCGCTGCTGCTCGGCGGCACCCGCCGTACGGCGGCCCTCGCCGAGGCCCGGCCCTGGTTCGCCCGGCTCGGCCTGGACGGCCTGGAGCGGCGCCGCTCCGGCGAGCTGTCGGGCGGTCAGGCGCAGCGGGTCGCGCTCGCCCGCGGCCTGGTCGCCCGCCCGCAGGTGCTCTTCGCCGACGAGCCGACCGGCGCGCTGGACTCGCTCACCGGCGAGCAGGTGATGGAGCTGATGGTCGGCGCCGCCCGCGAACAGGGCACCACCGTCATCCTGGTCACCCACGAGCCCCGGGTCGCCGCCTACGCCGACCGCGAGGCGATCGTCCGGGACGGGAAGGCCACCTCGCTCTCGGCCGGACGGGTCGCCTCGTGATCGAGTTCGCGCTCCGCCTCGCCGTCAGCGGAGGCCGGGAGGCCATCGCCCGGCTGATCGTCATCGCCGCCGCCGTGGCCATCGGCGTCGGCATGCTGCTCTCCACGCTCGCCAGCATCAACGCCGTCGACAAGGCCAACGACCGGGTGCTCTGGTACAACACCGGGGCGGCCGCCCGCACCGAGACGGCGGCGGTGGACCCGCTCTGGTGGCGGACCCACGCCGACTACTACGACGGCGTCAGGCTCTTCGAGGTGGACGTCGCCGCCACCGGGCCGACCGCGCCCGTCCCGCCGGGCCTGGCCGCGGTGCCGGCACCCGGCGAGTACTACGCCTCGCCGGCCCTCGCCAAGCTGCTGCGCGAGACCCCGGCCGTCGAGCTGGCCGACCGCTTCCCCGGCCGGCTGGCCGGCACCCTCGGTGACGAGGCCCTGCAGTCCCCGGACTCGCTGGTCGCCGTCATCGGCCGCACCCCGGAGGAGGTCAGGGCCCAGCCCGAGGCCAGGACCGTCACCACCATCGCCACCACGCTCCCCGCGGCCTGCGACAACGACTGCCCGGGCGGCGGCGTCCGGGGCGACGCCATGACGCTCATCCTCTCCGTCGTGGCCGGCGCGCTGATCTTCCCGGTGCTCATCTTCATCGGCACCGCGACCCGCCTCTCCGCGGCCACCCGCGAGCAGCGGTTCGCCGCGATGCGTCTGGTCGGCGCCACCCCCCGGCAGGTGTCGGTGATCTCCGCGGTGGAGTCCACGGTGGCCGCCGTCGCCGGGACGGCCGTCGGCTTCGCGCTCTTCTTCCTGCTGCGCCCGGTGGTCGCCACCGTGCCGTTCACCGGAGAACGGTTCTTCACCGGCGACCTGACCCTGACCGCGGTCCAGGTACTGGGGACCGTCCTGGGCGTCCCGGTGGCGGCGGCGGTCGCGGCCCGGTTCGCGCTGCGCCGGGTGACCATCTCGCCGCTGGGCGTCTCCCGCCGGGTGACCCCGCGTCCGCCCCGGGCCTGGCGGCTGGTCCCGCTGCTGGGCGGCCTCGCCGAACTCGCCTGGTTCGTCGACCGCCGCCCGGAGACCACCGACGGGCAGACGGCGGCCTACCTCACCGGCTTCCTGGTGGTCATGCTGGGCCTGGTGGTCGCGGGGCCCTGGCTGACCATGGCCGCCGCCCGGGCCGTGGCCCTGCGCACCAGCCGCCCCGCCACGCTGATCGCCGTCCGGCGGCTCGCGGACGACCCCAAGGCGGGCTTCCGCTCGGTCAGCGGCCTGGTCCTCGCCCTCTTCGTCACCACCGCGACCGTCTGCATCATCGGCACCATCAACGAGAACCGGGGCTCGCTGGCCGGTGATCCGCTGACCCGGACCGCGGTGGAGCACGGCGCCATGGTGGACGAACCGCCGATGACGGACGCCGTACCCGACCGCGTCCTGGCGGACGTCCGGGCCGTCCCGGGGGCCGAGGGCCTGGCGGTGGTGCACGCCAACCCGGACAAGATCGCGAAGGACCCGGCGGACCCCCGCCCCTTCGCGCCCGGCCTGGTGCTCTGCTCGGACCTGGCCCGGATTCCGGTGGTCGGCCACTGCCCGGCCGGCGCGAGCGCCGCGGCCATCCCGCTGTACGCGTTCCTCGACCTGCGGTCGCAGGCCGACACGGAGTGGCCCGCCGCGCCGATCACCCCCGAGGCCCTCGGCCGGCTGCCGGTCCAGATGATCTACGCGACCACCGACGGCTCGACGGCGGCCATGGAGCAGACCAGGACCGTCCTCACCCGCGCCTACCCGCACTACATGTCCCGGACGGTCGGCGACTGGGGCTCCGAGCAGCAGCGGCAGATGGCGGGCTGGCGCCAGCTGGCGAACGTGGTGCTGCTCGCCACCCTGCCCATCGCGGGCTGCAGCCTCGCGGTGAGCGTGGTCGCGGGTCTCTCCGACCGCAGGCGGCCGTTCGCGATGCTGCGGCTCACCGGGGCACCGCTGCGGCTGCTGCAACGGGTGATCGGGCTGGAGAGCGCGCTGCCGCTGCTGGTGGTGGCCGCGATCGCGACCGGGACGGGCTTCGGGGCGGCGGCGATGTTCCTCAAGTCGCAGATGAGCTACGACCTGGTCTCCCCGGGCGCGACGTACTTCGTCCTGGTCGTCCTCGGGCTGGTCGCCTCGCTCGGGATCATCGCCTCGACCCTCCCGCTGCTCCGGCGGATCACCGGCCCCGAAGCGGCCCGCAACGGCTGACCGCACCCGCCCGGCCCAAGGCCCCGGGTGTCGCGCCTCCTCACGGGGGGAGGCGCGGCACCCGGGGCTTTTCCGTGTCCGCGCCCCCTCGGCCGGTGACATCTGACGTTCACCTTCCGCCCATTGACCCTGTCGGAACGCCCCTGTTGTAATCCTCTTGGCGATAAGGAACGCCGTTCTGCTATCCCGAACAATCGAGAACAGTAGAGGTGAGTGGCAGTGAAGCTGGGCCGGATCAGCATCAGCGCCGCCCTCGTGGCGGCCGTGGCCGTCGCGGCGGCGACCCCCGCGCAGGCCGCGAGTTGGACGCGGACGTCGCAGTACTACCGGTGGACCGGATTCAACGCGCTGGAGCGCGGACAGGGTGTGGCGACCGACGGTACGTACTTCTACTACGCGGGCCCGGGCGGGATGGTGAAGGCGACCATCTCCAACGACCACGAGGTGGCCTCCTCCACCTTCCCGATCCCGTCGGCGCTCGGTTCCTCGTTCAAGAGCGACCACATCGGCGACCTCGAGTACTACGGCGGCTATGTGATCGCGCCGATCGAGGACGGCAAGAACGGCTACCAGCACCCGGTGCTGGCGCTCTACAACGCGAGCGACCTCAGCTACACCGGCCGCTACCTCCAGCTGCCGCTCGCGCAGATGCCGGGCGGCGTGCCGTGGGTCGCGGTGGACGCCGCGGCGGGCCTGGTCTACACCGCGCCGTGGTCGCAGAACACCGCGGACGGCACCGCCAAGCTGGTCGCCTACAGCCTGTCCGACCTGCTCGGCCTGCCGGCCGGCAGCACCCTGCCGGTGGTGAAGACCGTCACCCTGTCCCAGCCGCTGAGCCGGATCCAGGGCGCGGCCATGTGGCAGGGCAGGCTCTACGCCTCGGTCGACGACAGCGGCAAGTCCGTCTTCTCGATCGACCCGGTCTCCGGCCAGGTCGCCTACGAGTTCCACCAGGACGCCGAGCCGGGTGACGAGGTGCAGGGCATCGCCGCCTGGGACCTCGGCCCGTCGGGCGGCCAGCTGCACATCGTGCACGTCGGCTCCGGCTGGAAGTCGATCTTCCTCTACCTCCAGCACTACACCAAGACCGGCTGATCCACGCGGCAATCCGCATTTCATCGGCAGGTCACCGGCGCGCCGCCGCCACGACCGGGTGGCGCGCCACCATGTTCAGACACGCAGATCAATGTTCGGAATCACAGAACTTGAAAGGCCGGCAGGCATGCCAGACGTGGTACTGGAGCAGATCTCGAAGACCTACCAGGGTGCCAGGGGAGTCCGCCACCAGGCCCTGACCGGGATCGACTTCACCGTGCCCAGCGGCGAGTTCGCCGCCCTGCTCGGCCCGAGCGGCTGCGGCAAGTCCACCACCCTGCGCATCGTGGCCGGCCTGGAACGCGCGGACGGCGGCGACCTCAGGATCGGCGGCCGCTCGGTCACCCGGGTGCCCGCCGCCGAACGCGGGCTGGCGATGGTCTTCCAGAACTACGCGCTCTTCCCGCACCTCTCGGTCGCCGAGAACATCCTCTTCGGCCTCCGGTCCCGTCGGGTGCCGAAGGCCGAGCGGACGGCGCGGCTGGCCGAGGCGGCCCGGCAGCTGCGCCTGGAGGAGCAGCTGAACCGCCGCCCCGCCCAGCTCTCCGGCGGCCAGCGCCAGCGGGTCGCGCTCGGGCGGGCCCTGGTCAGCGGGGCCGAACTCGTCCTGATGGACGAGCCGTTGTCCAACCTGGACGCCCGCCTCCGGGCGGACATGCGCACCGAGCTGCGCGAGCTCCAGCAGCGCCTCGGGCTGACCGTCCTGTACGTCACCCACGACCAGGTCGAGGCGATGACCATGGCCGACCGGGTGATCGTCATGCGGGACGGCGGCATCGACCAGATCGCCGCCCCCGAGGAGCTGTACGCCCGCCCGGCCTCCACCCGGGTCGCGTCCTTCATCGGTTCCCCGCCGATGAACCTGCTCGACGTCCGCCGGGACGGCACCGCGCTGCTGCTCGGCGGTCCCGGCGGGGGCGGCACCGCTGTCGACAGCACCGTCGCCGACAGCACCGCCGCCGACGGTCCCCTCCGGATCGAGGCCGCCGCCCTGCTCAGGGGCCTGCCGGACGGGCTGCCCGAGGAACTGGTCCTCGGCATCCGCCCGGAGGACCTGACGCCGGGCCCGGGCGAGCTGACCCTGCCGGCCGTCCGGATCCGGGACGAACTCCTCGGCGCGGACCGGCTGATCGCCTTCCGGGTCGGCGGCCGCACCGTCCAGGTCAGGGTCCGCGCCGACGAGCACCGCCCCGGCGGCGACCGCCTCGGCGCCCGGTACGCCGCCTGCCACCTCTTCGACCGCCGGACGGGAGCCCGCCTCGACGTCCGCCGGCCGGCCGGCGTCCCGCGCTGAACCCCCGTCTTCCCCTTGCCAGTTCCACCGATCCTCGGCTGTACAGAGCATCAGGAGATACCCGTGTCCCTCTCTCCCCGCACCCGGGCGCTCGCCGCCGCGGCGCTCGCGCTCACCGCGGTCGCCGGCTGTTCCTCCGCCTCCGGCGGCCCGGGCGGTGACGGCGGCAAGGACGGCGCCGTCAGCATCGACTTCTACTACCCCGACCAGGTCGGTACCCTCAGCGCGCTGATCGACGGCTACCTCAAGGACTTCGCCAAGGAGCACCCCGAGATCAAGGTCAAGGGCGTCTACTCCGGCGACTACGACCAGACCCTGGCCGCCGTCAACACCGCGATCGACGCCAGGAAGGCGCCCGCACTGGCCATCATGGACCAGTCCTTCATGCACGACCTGGTCGAGCGCAAGGCCGTGACGGCCTGGAACCCCTTCCTGACCAGCGACGCGGACAAGAAGTGGAAGGACGGCTTCTACCCGCAGTTCATGTCCAACTCGGTCGGTGCGGACGGCCAGGTCTGGGGCGTCCCGTTCGCCCGCTCGACCATCGTCCAGTACTGGAACAAGGACTACTTCAAGAAGGCCGGCCTCGACCCCGAGAAGCCGCCGACGAGCTGGGACGAGCTGATCGCCGACGCCAAGGCCGTCCAGAGCGGTGCCGGCGCCAAGTGGGGCCTGTTCGTCCCGACTTCGACCGGTACCGCCTACTGGCTCTACCAGGCGCTGGTCCAGCAGGCCGGCGGCGACGGCGCGCTCAGCGACCGGGCCGGCACCAAGGTCACCGTCAACTCCGACCAGAACGTCAAGGCGCTGGAGTTCTGGGCCTCGCTCGGCGCCCAGAAGATCGCCCCGACCACCGAGGTCGCCTGGGGCACCTCCACCGACGACTTCCTGGCCGGCACCACCGGCATGCTGTGGACGACCTCCGGGCGGATCGGCTCCATCCAGGAGAAGGCCGGGTTCGACTGGGGCGTCTCCGCGCTCCCGGCGGGCGCCGGCAAGGGCGCGCCCACCGGCGGCGGCAGCCTGATGCTGTTCGAGGCGGGGGTCTCCAGGAAGCAGCAGGAGGCCGCGGTCACCCTGGCCAGGTTCCTCACCACGCCGGAGCGGGCCGCGGACGTCTCGATCAAGTCCGGCTACATCGCGACCTCCGAAGCAGCCTGGAACACCGAGGCGATGCAGACCTACCTCAAGCAGCACCCGCAGGCCAGGGCCCCGCACGACGCGGTCGCCGACGCCATCCCCGAGATGGCCACGCCCGACCGCGACCGGGTCGTCTACCAGACCCTGGCACCGGCCCTGCAGGCCGTGCTGCTCAAGGGCGCCGACCCGCGGCAGGCCCTGAACAAGGCCCAGTCCGACATCGACGCCATCCTGAAGACCCACCGGTGAAAGCCCGCACCGCGCCGCGCAGGCTCCCGGACCAGGTGTTCGCGTACGCCCTGCTGGTGCCCGCGTTCGCCTTCCTCGTCCTGTTCACGGTGAAGCCGCTCGTCTCGACGGTCCTCAGCAGCCTGCGGGACCGCCGGGACGAGGGGCCCACCCTGGACAACTACCGCTTCCTCGCCGAGGACGAGGTCTTCCGCAAGGCGCTGGTCAACAACCTGCTGTTCTCGGCGCTGACCGTCCCGGTCTCGCTGGCGCTGGCCATGCTGCTCGCCGTGCTGCTCCAGCGGGCGCTGCGCGGGAAGGCCCTGCTGCGGGCCGGCGTGTTCGCCCCGGCGATCCTGCCGGTGGTCGCGATCGCCGTCATCTGGCTGTACTTCTACCAGCCCAACATCGGCGTGATCAACGAGGTGCTGGGCTGCTTCGGGATCACCGGGCCGGACTGGCTCGGCGACACCGCCCTGGTGCTGCCGTCCCTGATGGCGATGATGGTGTGGAAGGAGGCCGGGTTCTTCATGATCTTCTACCTGGCCGGGCTCCAGGCCATCGATCCCGAGCTGGACGAGGCCTCCCGGCTGGAGGGCACCGGCCGGTTCACGCACTTCCGCCGGGTGACCTTCCCGCTGCTGATGCCGACCACGCTGTTCGCGGCGATCGTGGCGCTCGCCGACAGCATCAAGATGGTCGACTTCGTCTTCGTGATGACCCAGGGCGGCCCGGACAACTCCAGCAACCTCCTCCTCTACTACATCTACCGGGTCACCTTCGCCCAGCACTGGCCGCAGTACGGCGCGGCGATCTCGCTGCTGGTGATCGGCGTCCTGGTCGCCCTGGCCGTCCTGCAGATCCGCCTGCTGGACCGCCGGATCCACTACCGCTA
Source organism: Kitasatospora sp. NPDC088548 (assembly GCF_044753005.1). Taxonomy (NCBI): domain Bacteria; kingdom Bacillati; phylum Actinomycetota; class Actinomycetes; order Kitasatosporales; family Streptomycetaceae; genus Kitasatospora; species Kitasatospora sp. NPDC088548. Next base: position 212,739 of record NZ_JBIVMI010000002.1, on the reverse strand, counting down.
GGAGCCCCAGGTGGACCGTATCGTCAGCTGGCCCGACCGGGTCGAGACGGCGCTGGCGTGGCTGGCCGGCCTGCTCTGGACCGCCCCGCTGCTCTATGTCTTCGTCCGCGCCTTCGAGTCGGGCACCGCCGATCTCTCCTCGGCCTGGCAGGCCGCGCCGTTCGGCCGTTACTACCTCAACACCGCGCTGCTGGTCACCGGGATCACCGCCGCCCAGCTGGTGGTGGGGGTGCTCGCCGCGTACGCCTTCGCCCGGTTCGAATTCCCCCTGCGGGGACCGCTGTTCGTCTTCGTCCTGGTCCAGCTCATGATCTTCCCCGAGGTCCTGATGTCGGAGAACTACCGGACGATCGCCGGCTTCGGCCTGCTGGACACCCTGCCCGGGGTGGGACTGCCCTATGTGGCCAGCGCGTTCTGCGTGTTCTTCCTGCGCCAGGCGTTCCTCGGGGTGCCGGACGAACTGGTGGAGGCGGCGCAGATCGAGGGCACCTCCCGGCTGGGCATCCTGTGGAAGGTGTTCGTCCCGGCCGCCAAGCCGAGCATCGTCGCGTACGCGCTGGTGTCGATCTCCACCCAGTGGAACAACTTCCTCTGGCCGCTGATCGTCGCCGTGTCGGACGAGACCAGGCCGGTGACCGTCGGCCTGGTCCGGTTCCTGGCCCCGGAGGCGGGCCTGGACGTGCCCCGGATGGCGGCCGGTACGGTCATCGTCACGGCGCCGCTGCTCGCCCTGTTCCTGATCGGGCAGCGGCAGTTCATCAACAGCTTCCTGCGGTCGGGGATCAAATAGACACCCTGCTAGAGCGCCCGGTGGCCGCCCAGCGCCCGGGTGATCCGGTCGGCGGCCTCGGCCAGCACCCCGCCGAGCTCGGTGATCTGGCGCACCGACTGGTCGCCCTTGAGGCCGGTGACGGAGAGCGCGCCGAGCACCGTCCCGGTGTGGTCGAAGACCGGGGAGGCGACGCAGAGCACCCCGTCGGAGTCCTCCTCGTCGTCCACGCCGTAGCCGCGTTCGCGGGTCAGGTCGAGCTCGGCCCGCAGCTCGGCCGCCGAGGTGATGGTCTTGCGGGTGCGGAAGGGCAGGCCGGTCTCCTCGGCGATGCGGTCGGTCACCGCGGGCGGCAGCAGGGAGAGGATCACCTTGCCGGCGGCCGAGGTGTGCGGCAGCTCGCGCACGCCGAGCGGGGTGTGGAAGCGGATGGTGCCCGGGGCGTCGACCCGGGCGATGAACATCGGGTAGCCGTCGTCGTTGATCGCGGCGCGCGCCGTCATCCCGGTCTGCCGGCTCAGCTCGTGCAGCGCCGGTTTGACCACGTCGGCCAGCGGGTGCGCGGCGGACGCCCGGTCGCCGAGCCGCACCAGCGCCATACCGAGCCGGTAGCGGGGGCCGGGCTGCACGTCGCGCAGATAGCCGGCGTCGACCAGGGTGCGGGCCAGCGAGTAGGCGGTGGACTTGGAGGTGCCGAGGCCGCGGGTGAGCTCGGTGAGGGTGACCCCCTCGGCCGGGCCCTCGGCGACCAGGTCCACCAGCCGCAGCGCCCTGACCACGCTCCCCACCGCGTAGGTCCGCTTCTCGCCGGTCTCCGTGGTGTCCGCCATCGCTGTGCTGTCCCCGTCCTGCTGTATGGAACCCAATTCTTCTCTGCCGAACATTCTAGGAGGGGTCCGTGGACCTGCTGACGCTCGCGACCGCGGTGGCGCGAAGGGGAGCCGACTTCGTCCTGAGCAGACGGGTGGCGGCGGTCTCCGTGGTCGCGACCAAGTCCTCCGAGCTGGACGTGGTGACGGCCGTCGACCGCGAGGCCGAGACGCTGATCCGCGAGGCGCTCCGCGCGGCCCGCCCGCGGGACGGCTTCCTCGGCGAGGAGAGCGGACACCGGCCCGGCGGTAGCGGGCTGACCTGGATCGTCGACCCGATCGACGGGACGGTCAACTACCTGTACCGGGCGGTGCCGTACGCGGTGAGCGTGGCCGTGGGGAGCGGGCCGCCCGAGGCGTGGACGGCCGAGGCCGGCGCGGTGGTGGTGCTCCCGGCCGGGGAGGTGTTCGCCGCCGCCCGGGGGAGCGGCGCGACCCTGGACGGCCGGCCGCTGCGGGCGAGCGGGGAGACCAGGCTGGACCGGGCGCTGATCGGCACCGGCCTGGCGTACGACCGCGAGGCCCGCGCCGGACAGCTGGCCGTGCTCGGCCGGCTCGCCCCCGGGGTACGGGACGTGCGAATGAGCGGTTCGGCCTGCGCCGACCTCTGCGCGGTCGCGGCCGGCCGGCTGGACGGCTGCTACGAACGCGGCCTCGGCCCGTGGGACCACGCGGCGGGCGCGCTGATCGCCCGCGAGGCGGGCGCCGTCGTCGAGGGCCCCGACGGCGGCCCGCCGGACGCGGAGCTGGTGCTGGCCGCCGCCCCGGGGATCGCCGCCGCGCTGCGCCGGGCGGTGGGGTGAGGGCAGGGTGCCTCCTGCGGATCCCGCCGGGCGGGCGACGTTCCCCGGCCTTCGGCCGGGTCCGGCGGGCCGAAGACGGGGAGGGCGGCCTGCCATGAACAGCGATCCCCCGGTCAGCGCGTGTCATCGGCTGCCGTGGGTCCGCTTCGCCGACGGCTGAGCACCGTAGCGATCGGGAGGGCCGCTGCCAGACCGCTGAGCAGGACGGCGGCGAGCGCGCCCAGGACGGCGGGCTGGTCGCCGAAGGCGATGCCGATTGCGGCCAGGGCGGGCCCGGCGTTGCGTACCGCGGTGACGCCGCCCATGGTGGTGCGGCGCACCGGCGGACCCGTGGCCAGCAGTGTGCCGACGGCGAAGGCGGCGGCTGCGAGCAGGAAACCGGCGAGGAGGGTGAGCGAGCCGAGGAGTGCGACGACGCCACTCCAGTTGCCGACCAGCATGCCCGCCAGCACGATCAGGAATGTCACGTTCGAGACCGCGGCCGCCGTGGGGTGCCACGACCGCGCGGTGGGCGTCGCGTAGCGGCGCAGCAGCAGGCCGATGACGAACGGTACGAGCTGTAGGAGGGCCACGGTCCGCACCAGCGCCGCGACATCGAGGGAGATCCCCCCGCCGACCTCGGCGGCGGTGAGAATTCCGTTGACCGTCGGGGCGAAGGTGAGGCTGCCGAGGGCGGCGAGCAGCACCTGCATCGCCGCGCCCGCGCTGACGTCGCCGTTCTGCACCATGGCCAGCTTCGCGCCGAAGGGTCCGCCGGGGGAGGAAGCGACAAGGACAAGTGCGATGAACGCTGCCGAGGGGAGGCCGAACAGCGCACCGATGCCCCAGCCGAGCAGTGGGACGACCACCAGGTTGGCGAGCAGCGCGAGTAGCAGCAGCGGGATGCCGGCGAAGACGCCACGCAGTGCCGCCACGGTGGCCCCCAGGCCGGCGGCGAACATGGTGGCCGCGATGAAGATCACGGTGACGGCGTTGAACAGCATGTGCAGGGTGTCCATGGGGCTTTCCCCTTGCGGTGGAGCGCGCGTCGCCGCCCTCTCAGTCCTGGGGATCGCCGAGCCAGCGCAGGGCGCTCAGGCTCGGCAGGAAGCAGTACTCGCCGCCGCGGGTGGCGACGAAGCGCGGCAGGGGGGCAAGGCGGCGTCGCACCGGCCGCCGGGGGACGGTGAAGCCGGCGGTGCCGTCGTGGGAGCCGGTGACGGGGTCTTTGGTGCTGCCCGCGCCGAAGAAGACGCCGTCGTTCATCCACTGCGACTGCACGAACTCGAACTGCCGCCCGAGGTGGGCTCCGATGAACGCGAACATCAGGCCGCGGTCGACCCCGTCGTCCTCCAGAACTCCCTCGGGCAGCGGAGGACCGTAGACGGTGCCGCGTCTGATCATGCGGTGCAGTCGCACCTGTCCTGCCACCGAGGCGTCGCGGGGGTTGGCCCGGCGGATGTGGCAGCCGCCGGGTGTGACGAATCCCGCCGGGTCGTCCCGCTCGTACAGGAAGGTGTTGCGGCGGTGCGGGTCGGCACCGATCGCGGGGTCGTCGTGCTGCGGACACAGCGCCAGGGGCGCTCCGCTGCGCCAGCGTCCCATGATCTTGGCCGCGAGCAGTTCCTCGTCCTCGGGGCCGTCGGCGTTGTCCCGCAGGTAGCGCCGGAACGCGGCGACCTCCTGGTGGAGTTTTCGGAAGACCGCGTAGCTGCCGTTGCGTCCCAGCACCTCCGGCTGCGGAGTTCGGACACCGCCGATCTCGTCCCGGTAGCCGAGCACGAACTCCCCGGCCTTCAAAGGTTCTTCCAGCTGGTTCGACCCGGCGATGCCGCTTCCTTCGACGGCCGGATGGCTGATGCCGTCGCGGTAGCCGAAATGCTCGGTCTCGGTGGGCAGCGCCTGACAGTCCTGTCGCCAGATCGCGGTCACCCCGGGAAGGCTGTCGTACGCAGGGCGGGCCCGGTCGAGGGCGGCCTTCAGCCGAGGGGTGTCAGGCGCTACTGCGGTGAGCACCACATGGACATCCGAGGTGCCCAGCGGCGCTTCCCAGTTCTCGGGGCTGCTCTCGCCGACATCGCTGAGCGCTTCGGCCCGGGCGGCCATCCCTTGCCGGAACTCCCAGGCGAAGGTGGCCAGTGATGCGCGCGGCACGCCCAGCGCCGCCAGACCGTGGCAGGTGACCGCGACACTGAGCCAGGTTTCCCCCAGGGGGCTGACCGAGTCGGCGGCAGAGGCCACCATCGCGCTCGCGCGCCGTATCAACTCCCGCCCGTGTGCCCGGTCATCGATGTGGAACACGAGGTACGTCGCGGCGTAGGGGGTCGGCCGAGGACTGAGAACCCCGCGCTGAATATCGCCGAGTTCCAACGCGACGTGCGTAGGTCCGCTCACGGTTGGCCTCCCTGCGGTACTACTTCGAGACGAGGTTCCGCCAGAAATTTCGCAGGCTCTCGTCGCCGCCGAACAGCGAACTGAAGATCGTGGAGTCCGCCAGCAGCACATCGCCGGCCTGCTCACCGCTCGGAGGCATCCACAGGAACATGTTGAACTCGGTGTTGCCGGCCTCGGTGAACGGATGCGGCCTGGAGGTGTCGATCGGCTGTCTGGCCAGCACGTGGATGACATCCGGCTCGTCGGTGGTCACGGCGTAGTGCGGCAGGTGCAGATGGAAGTTGAAGTTCGTCACCCCTTCCAGCCACCCTTTCGCGTCCAGGTCCCCGACCGTGGACAGCGGGGCGATCCTGTTCTTCTCCCGCACCGCGGGGCGCAGCCCGTAGCGGTTCTCGACCGGCACCCCGAGACCCTGCATCAAGCCCCGGACGTACGTGGCGAACCGCTGCTGGCGGGGGACCAGGGGATCGCCGTGATGGCGGTACTCCAGGTCGCGCACGGCCAGATCGTCCGATGCCCCGACGTCATGGTGAGGCCCCAGGACCAGACAGGCGTCCTCTCGGCCGAGGAAGGCCCGCAGTGCCTCGACCTCCTCGGGCCGGGCCTCCTGCCCGGCGACCATGTGGTCCAGCCCGAACACGAACAGCGTGTCGGTGTCGGCCAGTACGCGCTCGTCGAGCGGGGTCCGGAAGCCGGCCTGGTCGATGCGCTGATACACCGGGACGGGGTGCCCGGTGACCTCCTCGACGAACTGCTGGAACGGCACCCAGGCCCAGAAGAACAATTCCAGTGCGCCGGCGATGCCTTGTTGGAACCGCAAGGGGTCGGACCACTTCGGGTCCTCGTAGGCAGGCCACGCCACCCGCCTGACCTCCGTCATCGTGGAGAACCGGTTGTCCAGTTCAGCCGGATTTCTGCCCGCCTCGGCCGGATAGCTCCACGAGACGTAGATGCTCACCCGTCGCCGTCCCGGGGTGTAGTCGCGCGGGACGTGGTTCTGGTTGTAGGTGCGCGCGGTCCCGACCTTGCTCATCTCGTCTCCGATCCGCGGTGGGACAAGCTTGGGACGGCCCGTTCTCACTGCAGCTGGTCGAGCATCTCCGACAGGGCATCCTTGATCCGCAGAGCCTTCTTGATCTCATCGGCCGTCACGTACGGGTACTCCCCGTACTCGATGAAGCTCGGGCAGTGATGTTCGCGCACGAACCTGACGAACGCCTCGGGGTTGGTCTGCCAGTCCTCGGGGAACCCTTCGAGGTTCTCGAAGGCCGTGCTCACACCGGCCTTGCTGAAAAGCGCGACGGCGTCCTCGGTGTACTTGTCGAAGTCGGTGTCGAAGATCCCCTGGTACATGAAGCGCGTGTCGTCGTCGAAGAGCACCCAGCGCAGGTAGTGCAGTTTCAGCGGTGCGAGAAGATGTGGATCGCCCTCCAGCGCCTCGGCCAGGGTGTGGCCGTGCTCACGGATCGCGTCGGCCCGGCCCGGTTTGACCTTCGCGACGATGGTGAACCCATAACACGCCGGTGTCTTCGGATAAACGGGGCCGTATTTCCCCTGCTCGAACTGGTCGTTGTCCTTGGGGATGACGGCCGCCTGCGGCTTGATCTCCATGTCCGCTCCTCCCGCCGCCTACCGGCCGGGAACAATCCCCCTCATTCTCCCACGCGGTACGTCCTTCCGCGCTTCGCCAAGTCCGGCCACCCGGCTAAGGCAGCGTCAGCAGCACCTTTCCCCGGGGGCCCGCGCCGCCGCGCAGGGTGGCCAGCGCGGCGGCGGCCTCGACGAGCGGGAAGCGGTGGGTGATCACGAAGCCGGGCGCGACCTCGCCCGCGTTGAGCAGGCCCACCGTCTCGCGCCAGACCTCGGAGGTGTAGGCGAAGCTGCCGCGCACGGTGAGGTCCCCGTTGACCAGTTCGTCGATCGGAAACGCGGCCGTGCGGCCCGTTCCGGCCAGGCCGAGCAGCAGGACCGTCCCGCCGCGCCCGGCCGCGCCGAGCGCCGTCCCGACCGCCTCGGGTGCGCCGGCCGCCTCCACGACCAGCTGGTAGCCCCCGCCCGCCTCCTCGGGGTCGAGGGTGAACCGGTCCGCGCCGGCCGCCGCCGCGAGCCCGGCCTGCTCCGGGCGGCGGCCGAGCAGGCAGACCTCCGCCGGGGACCAGAGCCTCAGCAGATGGACGGCGAGCAGGCCGATCGTGCCGTCGCCGACCACCAGCGCCCGCAGCCCCGGCTCGGGCGCGGCCCGGCGCAGGCCGCGCAGCACCACGGCCATCGGCTCGACCAGCGCCGCCTCGGCCAGGTCCACGCCGGGCGCCAGCCGGTGCACCAGCCGGGCGGGGACGAGCAGTTCGTCGGCGGCCGCGCCCGGCCGGGTGAAGCCGATCTCGTCGTAGGTCGCGCAGAGGTTGGTCGCGCCGCGCCCGCAGGCGGCGCACCGCCCGCACGGGACGATGCCCTCGCCGACCACCGGGGTGCCGTCGGCCAGGACGCCGGACCACTCGTGGCCCAGCACCAGCGGGTAGCGGACGTAGGCGGGGTCGACGGCACCGTCCACCAGTTCCAGGTCGGTGCCGCAGAGGCCGACCGCGCGCGGGCGGACCAGGAGCTCGCCGGCCTCCGGGTCCGCCGCGGGGGAGGGCGCGTCGGTGAGCGCGACGGCGTGCGGCCGGTCGACGCGAAGGGTGCGCATGGTCGGTCTCCTCGGTGCAACGGGTGCGGGCGCCGTGGTGGCGTCGGGCCGGCCGGCCTGTCGTGTGCTGAGCTCGTGGCGGCGGTTCAAATGTTCTGCATTACAGAACGTTGGTTGTTAATTCAGCATAGCAGCCTTGACGATCACGAAAGCGGGCTGCTTAGCTCTCCATCGTTCACTGGAACGCGGTTCTGCACTACAGAACAGGCTCAGATGTGTTGACCGAAGCACTCGCCCGGGTCCGGGCCTGGCTGGCCGAACGGGAACTGCCCGCGCTGGTCGCCACCCGGCCGCCGGCCGTCGCCTGGCTCACCGGCGGGCCGAACCCCCCGATCGACCGGACGGCCCCGTTCGACACCCTCTGGGCGGTCGTCACCCCGACCACCGCCCTGCTGCTGACCACCGAGGTCGAGTACGGCCGGCTCATCGCCGAATACCCCGATCCCGACAGCGAGTTGCGGGCCGTCCCGTGGTACGACCCGGCCGCCCCCGCGGTCGCCGCCGCACGGTTCACCGGCCACGACCCGGCGCTGATCGCCTCCGACGGCCACCCCGCCTTCGGCGTCGACGCCACGGACGACCTCGTGGCGTTGCGGCTGGCACTCACCCCCGGCGAACAGGACGCCCTGCGCGCCCTCGGTACCGACGCCACGGCCGCCGTCGAGGACGCCCTGGACGACTGGCGGCCCGGCGACCGGGACCGCGACGTCCAGGCGGCGATCGCGGCCGGGGTGGAACGCGCCGGAGCCGACGCGCCGGTCCTGATCGTCGGCGGCGACGAACGGCTGCGCCACCGCCACCCGCTGGCCGTCGGCGCACCGTTGCACCGCACCGTCATGGCGGTCCTGGTGGCCCGCCGGGGCGGACTGCACGTCGCCCTGACCCGGTTCGCCGGGGACGCCCCCGACCGCACCGCGGTCCGCGCCATCGAGGCCGAGGCGCTCGCCGCGAGCCGCCCCGGCCGCAGCTACGGGGACGCGCTCACCGCCCTCGACCGCGCCTACACCGCCGCCGGGCACCCCGGCGGCTGGCGGCAGCACTACCAGGGCGGCCCGATCGGCTACGCCCAGCGGGAGTTCGAGATCGCGCCCGGGCAGACCGACAGCCGCTGGTACCGCCAGCCGATCGCCCTCGGGCACGCGCTGGCCTGGAACCCCAGCCTCCCCGGCGGAGCCAAGGCCGAGGACACCTACCTGCTGACCGACGCCGGGCCGGAGCGCGTCACCACGGCACCGCCCGTCGTAGACCGGCCCGCCACCACCGAACGATCCGTCACCGAACGACTCGTCACCGAACGACTCGTCACCACACGATCCGTCACCGACCCGAAAGGCAGCGCATGAGGGGCACCGAAATCCTCGCCGGACTCGGCCTGAGCGCCGAACCCGTCCCGCCGTCCAGCGAACTCCGGTTCCCCGACGGCGCCCACTACCGGGTGGAGATCCCCAGCGTCGAGGGACCGGACGTGCTGCGCGCCACCCTCGACGCGGGCGACGCCCTCGGCGTGACCGTCAACCGCGTCTCGCAGGGCAGCGGCGCCATGCTGCTCACCCGGGCCGAACTGGCCGAGATGGCCAGGATCGGCGCCGACCGGGGCGTCGAGGTCTCGCTGTTCGTCGGCCCCCGCGAGGGCTACGACACCGGCAACCACTCCCGCTCGGCCGACGGCGCCGCGCTCGCGGGCCAGCTGCGCGGTACCCGCCAGCTCCGCTACGCCGTCGAGGACGTGCTGCGCGCCGTCGAACAGGGCATCCGCGGCTTCCTGGTCTCCGACCTGGGGCTGCTGGAGGTGCTGAGCGGCCTCCAGACGGCCGGGGAGCTCCCGGCGTCCGTGGTCTGGAAGGCCTCGGTGCTGATCGCACCGTCCAACCCGGTGGCCATGCGCCAGCTGGCCCGGCTCGGTGCGCACACCGTCAACGTGCCGTCCGACATCACCCTCGGCCAGCTGGCCGAACTGCGGGCGGTCACCTCGCTCCCCATCGACCTCTACGTCGAGTCCCCGGACTGGCTCGCCGGAGTCGTGCGCGGCCACGAGACGACCGACCTGGTGCTCGCCGGTGCCCCGATGTACGTCAAGTTCGGTCTGCGCAACGCCCGCAACCTCTACCCGGCCGGCGCGCACCTGGCGGCCGACGCCGCCGCGATCGCCGTGGCCAAGGTCCACCGGGCCGCCGTCGCGGGGGAGTGGATCGACCGGCTGGGCGTCCCGCTCGTCCAGTCCGGTCCAGGAGCGGAGGGACTGGGGGTGCCGGAGCTGTGACCGGCCGACCGCCGCAGGGCCCGGAACCCGCCCCGTTGCGCAGCCGCGCGTGGTTCGCGGGCGACGACGAGGTCGCCGTCCTGCACCGGGTGGCGATGCGCTCGGCCGGGATCGAGCTGGCCGCCGACGACCACCGCCCGGTGATCGGCATCGCCGACTCCGCGAGCGACCTCAACCCGTGCAACCTGCCGCTCGCCGGGCTGGTCGACGCCGTCCGCCGGGGCATCACCGAGGCCGGCGGCATCCCGCTGCGCTTCCCCGTCATGTCGCTCGGCGAGGACCTGATGAAGCCGACGGCGATGCTCTACCGCAACCTCCTCGCCATGGAGGTCGAGGAGACCCTGCGGGCCAACCCGCTCGACGGCGTCGTCCTGCTCGCCAACTGCGACAAGACCGTCCCCGGCGCGCTGATGGGCGCGGCCAGCGCCGACCTCCCGGCCGTCCTGGTCACCGGCGGCGCCCGCCCGCCGGCCGTGTTCCGGGGCCGCCGGCTCGGCACCGGCACCGACCTGTGGCGGCTCTGGGAGGACCACCGCACCGGGCGGCTCTCCGACGACGCCTGGACCGAGGTCGAACGCTGCCTCTCCTGCGGCCTCGGCGCCTGCAACACCATGGGCACCGCCTCCACCATGGCGGTCCTCACCGAGACGCTCGGCCTGGCACTGCCCGGCTCGGCGACCGTCCCGGCCGGGGACCGGGCCGCCGAGACGTTCGCCGAGCAGGCCGGACGCCGGGCGGTCGAGCTGGTACGGGAGGGCACCACCCCGTCGCGGATCCTCACCCGGACGGCGTTCCGCAACGCGATCACCGTGCTCAACGCCGTCGGCGGCTCGTCCAACGCGATCATCCACCTCTCGGCCCTCGCCGGGCGGCTCGCCCTGGACCTGGCACCGGAGGACTTCGCCCGCCCGGACGTGCCGGTGCTCGTCGACGTGGCACCGTCCGGCGCCGGCCTCGTCCAGGACCTGCACGCGGCCGGCGGCGTGCCGGCCCTGGTCCGCGAACTGGGCGGCCTCCTCGGCCAGGACGCCCCGACCGTGGCCGGGACGACCCTCGGCGCGGCCGCCGCCGGCGCACCCGGTCCCTCCGGCGTGCTGCGGCCGCTCGCCGACCCGCTGCGCCGGGGCGGGGCCTTCGCCGTCGTCCGTGGCTCGCTGGCCCCGGACGGCGCGGTGATCAAGATCTCGGCGGCCGGCCCGGAGCTGCTCGTCCACCGCGGCCCGGCGCTGGTCTTCACCTCGTACCAGGAGATGCGGGCGCGGATCGACGACCCCGACCTCGATGTCACCGCCGACACCGTGCTGGTGCTGACCGGCTGCGGGCCGGTCGGGGTGCCCGGCATGCCCGAGTGGGGCATGGTCCCGATCCCCGCCAAGCTGGCGGCGCGGGGCGTCACGGACATGGTCCGGGTCACCGACGGGCGGATGAGCGGGACCAGCTTCGGCACCGTCTTCCTGCACGTCGCCCCCGAGGCCGCCGTCGGCGGGCCGCTGGCGCTGGTCCGTACCGGCGACACGGTCGTGGTGGACGTCCCGGCCGGGCGGCTCGACCTGGACGTCCCGGCGGCGGAGCTGGCCCGTCGCCGCGCCGCCTGGTCACCGCCGCCCTCGCCGCACCTGCGCGGCTGGCCCGCGCTGTACCAAAAGCACGTCACACAGGCCTCGCAGGGCTGCGACTTCGACTTCCTCCGCGCCCCCACCGAGGCGCACCTGGGGATGGTCCCCCCGGTGATCGGGCGCTCCTGAAGGGCCCTCACCCGACCCGACGCGGAAGGAAACGGATGGAGTGGGAGATCGCGGTCGCGGCCGGCGCAGAGCTGGGCGAGCGGCCGGTCTGGGACGACCGGACCGGTGAACTCGTCTGGGTCGACCTCGCGGCCGGTACGGTCCACCGGCACCGGCCGGGCGGGGACTCGGCCGTGCGGTACCCGGGCACGGTCGGCGCGGCCGGGCTCCGTGCCGCGGGCGGTCACGTCCTGGCGGCCGGCACCGACTTCGTCCTGACCGGCCCCGACGGCGGCGTCGAGCGGCGGATCCCGCTGCCCGGAGCCCCGGCGGGCGTCGCCTTCAACGACGGCGCGGTGGACCCGGCCGGGCGGTTCTGGGCCGGGACCGCCGCCCTCGATCTGCGGCCCGGCGGCGGCGCCCTCTACCTGCTCGAAGCCGACCTGACGGTGCGGCTGGTCCTGGACGGCGTCACCGAGTCCAACGGCCTCGCCTGGAACCTCGCCGGCGACCTGCTCCACTACGTCGACTCCGGCGCGCCCGAGCCGCGCGTCCGCGCCTTTCCGTACGACAAGCGGACCGGTGAGCTCGGCGCGCCCCGCGAGCTCGCCCGGTTCGGCCCCGGCGACGGCATCCCCGACGGGCTCACCGTCGACCGCGAGGACTGCCTCTGGGTGGCGCTCTGGGAAGGCGCCGCCGTCCGCCGGTACGGGCCCGACGGCACACTCCTCGCCCACCTGCCGCTGCCCGTCCGGCTGGCCACCTGCCCCGGGTTCGGCGGGCCCGGCCTGGACCTCCTGTACGTCACCACGGCCCGGCAGGGCCTCGACCCGGCCGCGCGGGCCGCCGAACCGTCGGCCGGGCACGTCCTGGTCACCCGGCCGGGGGTCCGCGGGGTGCCCGCCCACCGCTTCGCGAACTGACCCCCCCGCACCAGGAGAACGGCCCTGAACGCCATGGACACCCCGGACACCGCACCTACCGCACCTACCGGACCCGCCGCGCACCCGCCCGGCGGCCACCCCGCCGACGCCCTGGCCGCCCGGGCCGCCGCCGCCCACGCCGAGCTGCGCCGCCGGCCCACCGCCTACCACGGGCGGCTGCTGCACGCCGTCGCCGACCGGATCGACGCCGTCGGCCCCGACCTCGTCTCCACCGCCCACCGCGAGACCAACCTGCCCGAGCCCGGCCTCACCGCCGAACTCGCCCGCACCGTACGCCAGCTGCGGATGTTCGCGGACCTCGCCGCCGACGGCTCCCACACCGAACCGGTCGTCGACCGCGCCGACCCCGCCGCCCGTCCGCCCCGGTCCGACCTGCGCCGGATGCTCGTCGGCATCGGCCCGGTCGCGGTCTTCGGGGCCGGCAACTTCCCGCTCGCCTTCGGCGCCGCCGGTGGCGACACCGCCTCCGCCCTGGCCGCCGGCTGCCCGGTGGTCTGCCGCCCGCACCCCCTGCACCCGCGCACCGCCCGGCTCACCGCCGCCGCGGTCCTGGCCGGTCTGCGCGACGCCGGTGCCCCCGACGGCACCTTCGCGCTGCTCCCGGACCCGGCCCTGGAGGCCGGCCGCCGGCTGGTCACCGCCGACCCGATCCGCGCCGTCGCCTTCACCGGCTCGTCGACCGGCGGGCGCGCCCTGTTCGACCTGGCCGCCGCCCGCCCCGACCCCATCCCCGTCTACGCCGAGATGGGCAGCGTCAACCCGGTCGTCCTGCTGCCCGACGCCCTCGCCCGCCGGGGCGAGGAGATCGCCCGGGGCCTCGCCGCCTCCCTCACCACCGGCTACGGCCAGCTCTGCACCAGCCCCGGCGTCGTCCTGCTGCCGGCCGGCGCCGGGGACTTCGCCACCCGCCTGCTCGCCGCGCTGGACGAGGCCCCCGCCGGCCGGCTGCTCAGCCCCGACCTGGCCCGCCGGCTCACCGCCGGACTCGCCGAACTCGCCGCCCTGCGCGGCGTCGTGGTGCTGCGGGACGGCACCGCCGACGACGACGGCGCCTTCACCACCACCGTGCTCGGCACCGACACCCGGACCTTCACCGAACACCCCTCGCTGCGCGAGGAGTACTTCGGCCCGGCCACCGTCCTGGTCCGGTACGACGACCCGGCCGCGCTCCCGGCCGTGCTGCGGGCCCTGCCGCCCGGTCTCACCGTCACCGTCCACGGCGACGCCGAAGCCGAACTCGTCGACGCCGCCGTCCAGCAGGCCGGCCGGGTGGTCTTCGACGGCTTCCCCACCGGCGTCGCCGTCTCCCCGGCGATGACCCACGGCGGCCCCTACCCGGCGACCACCTCCGTCCTGCACACTGCCGTCGGCCCCACTGCCGTCCGCCGCTTCCTGCGGCCGGTCACCTACCAGAACGCGCCGCGGTCCGCGCTGCCGCCGGAGCTGCGCGACGATCGTCCGGCAAGCCCCACCAGCAGGGAGAACCCACCATGCGCGTGATGGCGTACAACATCCTCGACGGCGGGGAGCGCCGCACCGAGCCGCTGCTCGCGGTGATCCGCGCCCAGCGCCCCGACGTCCTGGGCCTCTGCGAGTGCGCCGGGTTCGACACCGACGGCACCTTCGAGTGGTTCGCCGAGGAGCTCGGCCTGGTCGGCGTCCTCAACCGGGCCCCCAGCGGCAACCATGTGGCGCTGCTGCACCGGCCCGAGCTGGCGGTCGTCCGCACCTCCACCCAGTCGGCCGGGATGTACAACGGCATGGTGGAGGCGGTGCTGCGCACCGGGCTGGGGGAGGTCGCCTTCGTCATGACGCACCTCCACCCGTTCTCGCCGCTCTTCCGGCTGGCGGAGGCGGAGACCGTCGCCGGCGCCGCCTCGTTCGCGCCGCACTCGGTGGTGATGGGAGACCTCAACAGCCTCTCCGCCGCCGAACACCCCGACACCCACCGGGCGTTGGCCCGGACCCTCCGGCTGCGGACCACCACGGCCGACGGCCGGATCGACACCGGCCCGGCCGACCTGCTGGCCGCCCGGGGCTGGACCGACCTCGACCGGGGCACTCCGCGACCGACCTACCCGACCCGCATCCCGATCGCCGAGGAGGCCCCCGGCGGCGCGGCCCGGCTGGACTACCTCTTCGCCACGCCCGAACTGGCCGCACGCTGCCGCGAGTTCACCGTGGTCGACGACGACCTCGCGCACCTGGCCTCCGACCACCTGCCGGTCGTCGCGGAGTTCGACCTCGGCTGAGCGGGTGCCGGGTCGGACACCGGGCCGGGAGCCGGGCACCGGAGTAGACTTCCGGGCCGAAGGCTTCGGTGAGGGGGAACCGTGGTGCGGCTGAGTGTCGACATCCGTGCCTCGCTGGTCGCGCGGGCCTTCCACCACGCCTTCACCCGGCCGGTGGTGGCGATCGACGGTGTGGAGACGCCCGCGGTCTGGGGCCGGACGCGACTGCCCGTCGAGCCCGGGCCGCACCGGCTGGCCGTGTACTTCCGCTACCGCGGCCAGCGCACCGCCCGGCTCGGCCTCGGGCAGAGCGCGTTCACCGCCGACACCGCCGTGCCCGAACCGCACGCCACCGCCCGGCTCGGCCCGCGCAACGGCAGCCACTTCCGCGTCACCGTCGACACGCGGACGGGTGGGCGTCAGCCCGAGGAGCCCACGGGGTAGGCGTACGTCCCCGCGCGCAGGACGTCGCGCAGCGCCGTCGGGCCCGGCAGCCAGTTGCCGAGGACCAGGGCGGACGGGTAGAACATCGGCCCGGGCAGGGCGTCGACCGGGAACCGCTCCCAGCCGGCGCAGGCGTGCGGCTCGGTGACCTCGGCGGCGGCCAGGCTCGGCGGGGCGAGCACGGCCGCGGTGAGCCGGGGCCGGCCCAGCTCGTGGTCGAGGAGGACGGCCAGGACGCGCATCTCCGAGGCGGGGAGCACGATGCCGGTCTCCTCGGCGAGTTCACGCGCGGCGGCCTGCTCGAAGGACTCGCCCGGGTCGTCCACCTTGCCCCCGGGCAGGCTCCAGGTGGGCGGCTCGCCGGCGGTGATCCGGCGGCCGAGCAGCACCCGGCCGTCCCCGGTGGGCACGATCACGCCTGCGCCGAGCATCGGTGCGGTGGTCAACTCCGGTCTCCTTCACGGACGGCGATGCGGGCGGCGATACGGCGGCGATACGGGTCTTCGGACGGCGACCCGGACGGGCGGGGGGAGCCGACGGGCCGCCACCGCGCGGCGGCCCGTCGTCGGACGGCGGTCCGTCACCAGGCGGCGCGGTCGAAGTCCTTGAGGAAGCAGCCGTACAGGTCCTCGCCCTGCTCGCCGCGGACGATCGGGTCGTACACCCGGGCGGCGCCGTCGACCAGGTCGAGCGGGGCGTGGAAGCCCTCCTCGGCGAGGCGCATCTTGTCCGGGTGCGGCCGCTCGTCGGTGATCCAGCCGGTGTCGACGGCGGTCATCAGGATGCCGTCGGTCTCGAACATCTCCTGCGCGCTGGTGCGGGTGAGCATGTTGAGCGCGGCCTTGGCCATGTTGGTGTGCGGGTGGCCGGCGCCCTTGTAACCGCGGGTGAACACACCCTCCATCGCCGAGACGTTGACCACGTACTTGCGGCGGGAGGCGGAGGCGGCCATCGCCGGGCGGAGCCGGCTGATCAGGATGAACGGCGCGGTGGAGTTGCAGAGCTGGACCTCCAGCAGCTCCACCGGGCCGACCTCGTTGACGGTCTGCACCCAGCTGTTGGTGGACGCGAGGTCGGGCACCAGGCCGCCGGCGTCGATCGCGGTGCCGGCCTCGATCCGGGCGGGCGTCGCGGAGCCGGTGACCAGGGCCAGCGAGGTGACGTCCTCGGCGGAGATCCGCTCGCTGCCGCCGGTGGCCTGGGCGGGCAGCGCGGGCAGGTCGACGCTGCCGCTGCCGAACCGGCCGATGGTGGTGGACTGCGGCAGCTCGCCGGCCGGCAGCGGCGCCGACTCGGCGGCGACCAGCTCGCGGTAGGACTCCGGCGGCCGGCGCACGGTCTGCGCGGCGTTGTTGATCAGGATGTCCAGCGGGCCGTCCGCGGCGACCTCGTCCGCGAGCGCCAGGACCTGGGCCGGGTCGCGCAGGTCGATGCCGACGATCTTGAGGCGGTGCAGCCACTCGGCGCTGTCCGGCATCGCGGTGAAGCGGCGGATGGCGTCGTTGGGGAAACGGGTGGTGATGGTGGTGTGGGCGCCGTCGCGCAGCAGCATCAGCGCGATGTACATACCGATCTTGGCCCGGCCGCCGGTGAGCAGCGCGCGCTTGCCGGTGAGGTCGGCGCGGGCGTCGCGGCGGGCGCGGTTCCTGGTGGCGCAGGGCTGGCAGAGGTTGTGGTAGAACGCGTCCACCTCGACGTACCGCTGCTTGCAGGTGTAGCAGGAGCGCGGGCGCTCCAGGATGCCGGCGATCTCGGCGGTGGTGACGGTGGTCAGGCCGAACGCGCCGGCCGTCTCGTCGTCGATCCGGGTCGGCGCGCCGGTGGCGGTCCGTGCGGTGACCTCGCGGTCGTTGGCGGTCTTCCGGGCCCGGGTCTCCTGGCGGCGGCGCTGCTTGAGCGTGCGGAATATGCCGCCGACGGCCTTGCGGACGGTGATCGCGTCCGGGTGGTCCACGTGCAGCTGGTCGAGCTCGGCGAGCACGTCGAGGCAGAGCCGCAGCCGCTCGGGGTCGAGACCGGGGCCGTAGTCGATCTCCTCCTCGGGGCCTTCGCCGCCGCCGTCCCGCTCGATGTCCTGCTCGAAGTCCACGCCCGCCGTCATTCCCGCTGCCGTTCTCTGGTCTCGCCTCGCCGTTACCGCGTGAATGCTACGGGAGCGGCCGTGGCCGGGGCGAAAAGCGGACCGGCTGGAGGAACCTCCAAGCCGGACGCCGATCCGGTGATCATGCTTTGTGCGGTGCGCCAGCAATCCTGTTCGAACTGGCTTTTGGTTCCACCGTCCCGGAGAATCGAATGCTGGGTGCGGGGCGCCCGAACGCGCCCTGCGGCACCACCGCAATCGCGCCCGAGGTGTACCTCCCCCCAGCCAGAGAGCCCCTTCATGCGCTTCCTGAACGACCTCATGCCCTCGTACGACCTGACGTACGACGACGTCTTCATGGTCCCCAGCCGTTCCGCCGTGGGCTCCCGGCAGGCGGTCGACCTCTCCTCGAACGACGGCACCGGCACCACCATCCCGCTGGTCGTGGCCAACATGACCGCCATCGCCGGCCGCCGGATGGCCGAGACCGTCGCCCGCCGCGGCGGCCTGGTCGCCATCCCGCAGGACATCCCCACCGAGGTCATCGCCGACGTCATCGGCTGGGTCAAGCAGCGCCACCTGGTGCACGACACCGCCATCACGCTGGACCCGGGCGCCACCGTCGCCGAGGCGTTGTCGCTGCTGCACAAGCGGGCGCACGGCGCGCTGGTCGTGGTCGAGGACGGCCGGCCGGTCGGCGTGGTCACCGACTCCGACTGCCAGGGCGTCGACCGCTTCACCAGCCTCGCCGACGTCATGTCCCGTGACCTGGTGCTGCTGGACGAGGGCATCGACCCGCGCGCCGCCTTCGACCGGCTGAGCGAGACGCACCGCAAGCTCGCCCCGGTGGTGGACGCCGAGGGCCGCCTGGTCGGCATCCTGACCCGCAAGAACGCGCTGCGTGCCACCCTCTACACCCCGGCCGTGGACGCCGCCGGCAGGCTGCGGATCGCGGCCACCGTCGGCATCAACGGCGACGTGGCCGGCAAGGCCCAGGCCCTGATCGACGCCGGGGCGGACGTGCTGGTGGTCGACACCGCGCACGGCCACCAGGAGTCGATGATCAGCGCGCTGCGCGCGGTGCGCGGGCTGGACCCGCGGATCCCGATCGTGGCCGGCAACGTGGTCTCCGCCGCCGGTGTCCGCGACCTGGTCGAGGCGGGCGCCGACATCCTCAAGGTCGGTGTCGGCCCCGGCGCGATGTGCACCACCCGGATGATGACCGGCGTCGGCCGCCCGCAGTTCTCCGCCGTGCTGGAGTGCGCCGCCGAGGCCCGCCGGCTCGGCCGGCACGTCTGGGCCGACGGCGGCGTGCGCCACCCGCGCGATGTCGCGATGGCGCTGGCCGCCGGTGCCTCGAACGTGATGATCGGCTCCTGGTTCGCCGGTACCTACGAGTCGCCGGGCGACCTCCAGACCACCGCGGACGGACGCCAGTACAAGGAGAGCTTCGGCATGGCCTCGGCGCGCGCGGTGAGCAACCGCACGGCCCAGGACTCCGCCTACGACCGCGCCCGCAAGGCGCTGTTCGAGGAGGGCATCTCGCACTCGCGGATGTTCGTCGACCCGGCCCGCCCGGGCGTCGAGGACCTGATCGACTCGATCGTCGCCGGGGTGCGCAGCTCCTGCACCTACGCGGGCGCCTCCAGCCTGGAGGAGTTCCACGAGAAGGCCGTGGTCGGCATCCAGAGCGCCGCCGGCTACGCCGAGGGCAAGCCGCTGCACTCCAGCTGGGCCTGATCACCCGGGCGCGGTGTTCGGCCGACGCCCGGCCGGTTCCCCGCCACGGGGAGCCGGCCGGGCGCCGGCGCGGCGGTGGTGCCGTGGAACCCCAGCGGGGTGAGCAGGGCGCGGCCGAGCAGGCCGACCGATCCGTCCAGCGCGGCGGCGAGCGCGGCCGCCGCCAACGGCACCCCGCGCAGCTCCCAGAGCGCGAGCACGCTCGTCCACGCCGTCTCGCGGGCCGCGTCGACCGACCAGGCGCCCACCCGGTGGGTGAGCGGCTCGGCCCGCTCCAGCAGGTCGGGCCCGGGCATCAGCTGCTCGCGGACGGTCGTCTCCACCTCCGCCAGCAGTCCGTTGATCCGGTCGTAGTCCCCGGCCAGTTCGTCCGGCGGGCAGCCCAGCCGGTGGCAGGTGTCCAGGACGGCGAGCGGCAGATCGTGCTGGATGTGGGCGTTCATCCCGGCCAGGGCGAACTGGACCGGGTGCACGTCCGGGTCCGCGCGCAGCTCGAACAGCGGCCGCCAGCAGGCGGGCGGCCGCCCACCGGCCGCGTCGGCGTCCACGGCCAGCAGATAGCGCCCGGCGAACGCCGCGTCCAGCTCGGCCATGGCGACCGGGTCGGCGAAGTAGGGCCGGTCGCACGCCGTCAGCCGGTCGCGCACGGTCTCCGTCACCGTGAGGTACATCCGGTTGAACACCGCCACGCCGTCGCCCCCGGGCAGGCCCGCCCCGATCTCCCGCAGCCGGCCGATCACCCCGTCGACCTTCCCGAGGCCGGGTCCGAGCCCGGGCCCGAGCCGGGGGCCCGGTCCGGGTCCGACCGCCGCCGTCACCGCACCACCCGGCATACGTCACTCCCCGACGTCGATCGCGCACCGATCGCATCATCGTGTCAGCGGAACGCCGGGCCGCAGCCGGTGCCGCGCGGCCGACGGCCGTCGGAGTGATCAGCCCAACTCGTACTCCAGGACGTACAGGACGTAGGCGTGCCTGCCCTCCCCGTCGGCGGAGAGCCGGAACGTGCCGGTGAACCCGGCCGGTTCGCCCGGCACCTGGCCGCTGCGGTCAGTGCTCCCAGTGCTCCCGGCGCTCCCAGCGCACCGCCAGCAGCGCCGCGTCGTCGGCCAGTCCGGCCTGGCCGACCCAGCGGCCGACATCCGCGAGCAGCTCGTCCAGCACGTCCGCCGGGCTCCCGGCGTGCAGCCCGGCGAACCGCTCGGCCAGCGGGTAGAACCGCCCGGCCGCGTTCCGCGCCTCGGACACGCCGTCGGTGTGGAGCAGCAGCAGATCGCCCGGGCGCGGCTCGAACCGGCCCACGCGGTACCGGCCGCCGACCAGGCCGAGCAGGCCCAGCGGCGGGGCGTGCAGGGGCGGTTCCAGTTCGCCGACCCGCCCGGCCCGGCGGTACAGCGGGTTCGGATGGCCGCAGTTCACGAAGTCGACCGGCCCGCCGTCCGGCGCCGCGTTCAGCAGCAGCGCCGTCACGAAGCGGTCGTTCTCCGGGCGGCCGGTCAGCGCCGCGTCCAGCCGTTCGGCCAGCCGGGCGAGGTCAGGCTCGGTGCGCGCCGCCTCCCGGAACACCCCCAGCACGTCCGCGGCCGTCTCCACCGCCGGGAGCCCGTGCCCCTGCACGTCCCCCAGCAGGATCCGCACACCGTACGGGGTGTTCGCCACCTCGTACAGGTCGCCGCCGATCCTGGCCTCGGCCGCCGCCGCGACGTACCGCACGGCGGTCCGCAGCGGCCCGATCCGCTCCGGCGGCGGGCGCAGCAGGGCCCGCTGCGCCGCCTCGGCCACCGTCCGGACGTGGAGCAGCTCGCGCTCCCGGGCCGCCACCAGGACGACGTTGCCGGCGCTGGCCAGGGTGGCGGCCAGCACGGTGATCAGCGCGGTGACGTGGACGGAGTCGGGCAGACCGCTGTTGGTCAGCTCCAGCAGTGCGACGGCGGCGATGGCGATCGCCCCGGCGATCAGCGGCACCCGCGCCGTCCGCGTGGTGGCCCCGGCCAGTATCGGCGCCACCGCCAGCACGGGGGAGAGGGTCGTCCCGGGCCCGGTGACGAGGTCGGCCACCACGGCCGCGCCCAGCAGCAGGAACGCGCCGCACAGCAGCAGCCTGGTCCGCCGCGGCAGATGCAGCGGCGGCACCGCGTCCGGTAGGCTCTCGGCGCTCACCTGCCAGCTCCTCCCGTCCTGGGCACGGCCGGTCCGACCTCTCACCCTCCACTTTCCTCCGCGCGCGCCGCCACCGGCACCTCGGGCGCCGCCCGATACCGGGCGGCTCCGGTGGCAGGGCTCCGGCGGCAGGGCTCCGAAGGGGTCCGGTTAGGCTGGCCGGGAGATGAGACGGAAGAGCAAGCCGCCCGCCCCCCTCCCGCAGCGCAACGGGGTGGACCCGGTACACCTGCGGCTGCCGGCCGAGGGCGCGTGGCCGACGGTGCGGGCGCACCTGGTCGACCGGTTGCCCACCGTGGACCCGGCGCGGATCGACGCCCTGCTGGCCGCCCGCGAGATCGTCGGCGAGTCCGGGCCGATCGGCCCGGACGAGCCGTTCCGGCCCGGTGCCCACCTCTGGCTCTACCGGGATCCGCCGGACGAGACCCCCGTCCCGTTCCGGCTGGACGTGCTCCACCACGACGAGCACCTGGTGGTGGTCGACAAGCCGCACTTCCTGGCCACCACACCGCGCGGCCGGCACGTCGTCGAGACGGCGCTCTCCCGGCTGCGGCACTCGCTCGCCCTGCCCGCGCTCAGCCCGGCGCACCGGCTGGACCGGCTGACCGCGGGCCTGGCCATGTTCGTGGTGCGGCCCGAGGACCGCGGCGCCTATCAGACGCTGTTCCGGGACCGGCTGGTCCGCAAGGAGTACCAGGCCGTCGCGCCGTACGACCCCGCGCTCGTGCTGCCGCGGACGGTGCGCAGCCACATCGTCAAGGAGCGCGGGGTGATCGCGGCCCGGGAGACCGACGCCCCGCCGAACAGTGAGAGCCGGATCGACCTGGTCGAGCGGCGCGACGGCCTCGCCCGCTACCGGCTGCGGCCGCTCAGCGGGCGCACCCACCAGCTGCGGCTGCACATGAGCAGCCTGGGCGTGCCGATCCTCGGGGACCCGGTGTACCCGGTGGTACTGCCGGAGACGGCTCCGGACGACTTCCGCCGCCCGCTGCAACTCCTGGCATCGGTGGTCGAGTTCACCGACCCGCTGACCGGGCGGCCGCGGCGCTTCGAGAGCCGCCGCACGCTGACCGCCTGGTCGGACCCGGAGGCGTGGGCCGCCGGGCCCGAGCCCGCTGGACGGTCCGGGACCGCCGGATGATCTAGGACCGCTGGTCTAGGGCCAAGGGACGACTCCGCTCCGGGCCCGGCGGCCGATCCGTCTCGGACCGGGCCGGGGCGATCGTGGGGGCATGAACGCACCGCAGCACACCGCCTCGACCGTCCGGCCCGGTCCCATCGCCCTGGTCACCGGCGCCTCGCGCGGTCTCGGCCTCGCCCTCGCCAGGGGGCTGGCCGCCGCCGGCTGGCAGTTGGTGATCACGGCCCGCGACAGCGCGGAGCTCTCCGCCGCGGAAGCCGAACTGGCCGCCGTCACCACGGTCTCCGCCCCGGCCGGTTCGGTGGTCGACGACGATCACCGCGAACGCCTTGCCGAGGCCGCCGCCGCCCTCGGGGGCGCCGACCTGCTGGTCAACAACGCCTCCACGCTGACCGGTTACGACCTCGCAGGCGCGCCGCTGCCGCACCTGGCGGACTTCCCGCTGCCCGGTCTGCTGGAGACCTTCGAGGTCAATGTCCTGGCACCGATCGCCCTCACCCAGCTCCTCCTGCCCCAGCTGCGCGGCCGGGCCGGCGCGGTGCTCAACATCAGCTCGGACGCTGCCGTCGAGGCCTACGAGGGCTGGGGCGGCTACGGTGCGAGCAAGGCCGCGCTCGACCACGCCTCCGCCGTACTCGCCCAGGAGGAACCGCGGTTGAGGGTCTGGGCGGTCGACCCGGGTGACCTGCGGACCAGGATGCACCAGGAGGCGTTCCCCGGGGAGGACATCTCCGACCGGCCGCTGCCGGAGACCGTGGTCCCGGCCCTGCTGGCCCTGCTCCGTGACCGCCCCGCCTCCGGCCGCTACCGCGCCGCCGACCTGACGGCCGCCGCCGCGGCCCTCGCGCCCGATGCGGCCCTCGCCACCGTCCGGGGCGGGCGATGAGCGGGACGCTCCTGGACCCCGGCATCGACGTCACCGTCCCGCCCGAACTCTCCGCCCGCGCACCGGCCGAGGCCCGGGGAACGACCCGGGACGGCGTCCGGATGCTGGTCGGCCGCCGACGCGGCACGGCCGTCGAGCACCACGCCTTCACCGAGCTGCCCGAGGTGCTGCGCCCGGGCGACCTCCTGGTGGTCAACAACTCGGCCACCCTGCCCGCCGCGCTGCCCGGCCGGCTGCCCGACGGTACCCCCGTGGCGCTGCACCTCTCCTCCGCCCAGCCCGACCAACGCGGTTCCTTCCTGGTCGAGTTGCGTCGCGTCACCCCCGGTGAGGCCGCCGCCCACTACCCGCCGGCCGAGTCCCCGGCCCGACCGGGCCTGCGGGTGGCGCTGCCGGACGGCGCGTCGGCCGTGCTCGTCGAACCGTTCACCGCCCGGCTCTGGTACGCCCGACTCTCCCTTCCGGTACCGCTGTTGCGCTACCTGGCGGGCCACGGCAAGGCCATCCGGTACGGCTACGTGGACCGGGACTGGCCGATCGAGGCGTACCAGACGGTCTTCGCCACCGTCCCCGGCAGCAGCGAGATGCCCAGCGCCGCACGGCCGTTCAGCGCCGGGACGGTGGCCCGGCTGGCCGGGTGCGGGGTGCTGGTGGCGCCGGTCACCCTGCACACCGGTGTGGCCTCCCCGGAGGCGCACGAGGCGCCGTACGCCGAGCGGTTCCAGGTGCCGGCGGCCACCGCCCGGCTGGTCGGGCACGTCCGGGCCGGTGGCGGGCGGGTGATCGCGGTCGGCACCACCGCCGTCCGCGCCCTGGAGTCGGCGGTCGGCCCGGAGGGGACGGTCCAGCAGGCCGACGGCTGGACCGAGTTGGTGATCACCCCCGAACGCGGGGTGCGGGCGGTGGACGGCCTGCTCACCGGCTGGCACGAGCCGCGCGCCTCCCACCTGCTGATGCTCGCGGCCGTCGCCGGGCGTCCGCTGCTGGCGCGCTGCTACGCGGAGGCCGTCCGGCACCGCTACCTCTGGCACGAGTTCGGCGACGTCAACCTGCTGCTGCCGGACTGAACCGCCCGCCCGGCCGGCCCCGCGAACAGGCCGCAGGCCGGGTGTCCGGGCAGGCCCGCCGGTCCCCGTCGGTGGATCCGTTCGCCGCCTCCTGCCGGTCCCGGTCCCGGTCCCGGCTACGGCTACAGCACGGAGGAGCCCGGCGGCAGCTCCAGTTCGAACCAGACCACCTTGCCTTCCTTGGTCCGGCGGCTGCCCCAGCGGTGCGCGAGTTCGTTGACCAGCTGCATGCCGCGGCCGCCCTCGTCCTCCGCGTGGGCACGCCGGATCCGGGGCGTCTCGCTGTCCTGGTCGGCGACCTCCACCGTGAGCACCCGGTTGCAGAACAGCCGTAGCTGGGTGGGGGATCCGGCGTGCACCAGGGCGTTGGTGATCAGCTCGCTGGCGAGCAGCTCGGCCCAGTCGGCGAGCGGGTCCAGCCCCCAGCCGGCCAGTGTGTCGCGGGTGAACCGGCGCGAGTGCGAGACCATGGCGCGGTCTCCGGTCAGCGGCAGGGTGGCGATCCGGTCGGTGCCGATCGGCCGGGCCTGCGCCATGATGACGGCGATGTCGTCCTCGCTGGTGCGGCCGGTGAGCGCGGCCAGCACCGCGTCGCAGGTCTGTTCCAGCGAGCCGCGCCGGTCGGCGATCGTCCGGCAGAGCAGCCGCAGGCCCTCGTCCAGGTCGTGCCCCCGGCGCTCGACCAGGCCGTCGGTGTACAGCGCCAGGATGCCCTCCTCGGGGAGGGTGAACTCGACGCTCTCGAAGGGCACTCCGCCGACGCCCAGCGGTGCCCCCGGCGGCAGTTCGAGCAGCCGGGCCCGCCCGTCGGAGCCGGCCACCACCGGGGGCAGATGGCCGGCGCAGGCGGCGGTGCAACGGCGGTCCACCGGGTCGTAGACCACGCAGACGCAGGTGGCGAACTGGCCCTCGCCGAGCGCGGACGTGGCCTCGTCCAGCCGGTGCAGCACCCTGGTCGGATCCAGGTCGAGCGTGATCAGCGTGCGTGCCACCGTGCGGAGCTGGCCCATGGTGGCGGCGGCCCGGATGCCGTGGCCCATCACGTCGCCGACCACCAGGGCGACCCGGCCCGAGGAGAGCGGGACGACGTCGAACCAGTCGCCGCCGACCTCGCTGACCACGCTGCTCGGCAGATAGCGGTAGGCGATCTCCAGGCCCAGCGCGCGGTGCACGTCCTGGGGGAGCAGGCTGCGCTGGAGCGTCAGCGCGGTGTCCCGCTCCCGGCGGTAGAGCCGGCCGTTGTCCATGGCGAGCGCCGTCCGCGAGGCGAACTCCTCGGCCAGCGCCCGGTCCGCCGGTCCGAACGGCTGCGGGTTGCGGGTCCGGATGAACTCCGCGCCGCCCAGCACCAGGCCGCGCGCCAGCAGCGGCACCATCAGATAGGAGTGCACCCCGGCATCCAGGCCCGGCTGCACCCGGTCCGGCGAGGACGCGATCCGGCGCAGCGCCTCCTCGTCGACCTCCGGGACCAGGATCGAGCGGCCGGTGCGCAGGCTCTCCGCGTACACCTGGGCGGACTGCGAGGTCGTGCCCACCTGGTCGGACGCCTCGGCCATCGTGCCGTCGGAGTCCGTCTCGCCGACCGCCACCGCCCGCATCAGCACCGAGCCCTTCTCCGGTACCGGGCCCGGCTCGTCGCCGCTGAGCACCGCGTCCCGCAGGTCGACGGTGACGAAGTCGGCGAAGCGCGGGATCACCACCTCCACCAACTCCTCGGCGGTGCGGTGCAGATCGAGGGTGGTGCCGATCCGGGTGCTCGCCTCGTTGAGCAGCGACAGCCGCTGCTGCGCGGTCCACACCTCGTCCAGGGCGCGCTGGCGGGCCGCGGCCGCGTCGCGCTCCCGGGTGAAGAGCAGCGCGTTGTCGATCGAGAGCGCCGCCCGGACCGCCAGCTCCCCGGCCAGCGCCAGGTCCTCGTCGTCGTACGGCCGCTCCACCACCGTCCGGTAGAAGCCCGCCACGCCCACCGCCGCGCCGCGGGCGATCAGCGGCAGCACCATGAACGAGTGGAGGTTCTGCTCCCACACCGCCGCCGTGCGGACCGGGTCGTCGGCGAACCAGGCCATTCCGGCGGCGTCCATCTGCGGTACCAGCACCGGCTTGCGGTGCTGGAGGCTCCACGCGTACGGCGAGCCGGGCCGGAACCGCTGCACCCCGCCGACCCGGTCGATCGGCCTCAGCGTGGAGTCGGGTGTCGAGTGGAAGGCCATCCGGCGCAGTACGGCGGAGCCGTCCGCCGGGGCCCGGGCCTCGCGCTCGCCGCGGATCAGGTCGTCCAGTATCTCGACCACCACCGTGTCGGCCAGCCGGGGCGTCGCGACCTCCGCCAGCTCCAGTGCGGTCTGGGCGAGATCGAGCGTGGTGCCGATCCGGGTCGAGGCGACGTTGACCAGCGCCAGCCGATCCTGCGCGGCCCTCGCCTCGCGCAGCGCCCGCTGGCGGGCCAGGACGGTCTGGTGCTCGCGCAGGTACAGCCGGGCGTTGTCGATCGCGACGGCGGCGCGCGAGGCCAGCTCGTCGCCGACGGTGATGTCCGCCGCCGCGAACGACTCCCGGTCGCCGCGCCGCGAGTACACCACCATGCCGAGCGTGGTGCCCCGTGCCACCAGCGGGGTGATCCGCACCGAGCGCGGGCGGTCGCCGAGGTACGCCTGGCGGCTGTTCTCGGTGATGCCCTCGCTCAGCAGCGGCAGCTCCCAGGACGGCACCACCACCGTCCGCCCGGTCGCCAGCGCCCGCGTGTACGGGGAGTCCGGTGCCAGCTCGTACACCGCGTCCACCGGCAGGGTCTCGGCCGGGTACGCCGGGTCGGCGGTGGCGAGCGCGAGCCTGCGCACCAGCTGCGGGGCCGCCGGGTCGAGCGGCGCCACGCCGCGCCCGGCGACCAGCGCCTCCAGCGCGAACACGCCGCTGATGTCGGCGATCTTGGGCACCATCGCATCGGTCAGTTCGCGGGCGGTCTGCCGCAGGTCGAGGGTGGTGCCGATGGACGCGCCCGCGTCGACCAGGAGGGCCAGCCGCTCCTGTGCGCGGGCCGCCCGGGCGTCCGCGCGGAAGTGCTCGGTGATGTCGATGACGGTCGAACTGACCCCGAGGACCCGCCCGCCGGGATCCTCCAGCCGGAAGTACGAGGCCGACCAGGCGTGGTCGTGCGCCGGGTCGCCCGGGGTGCGGCCGTGCGAGTGGGTGTCCACGACCGGCTCGCCGCTCTCCAGCACCCTCCGCATCACCGCCTCGCTCTCGGCGCCGTTGATCCCGGGCAGCAGCTCGGTCAGCCGGCGGCCCAGGTGGGCCTCGACGGGCAGACCGTTGACCCGGGCCAGCGCGTCGTTCAGCCGGACGAAGGCGAGCTCGGTGTCGAACACGCTCATGCCGATGGGGGACTGCGTGAAGAAGCCGTCGAGGATGGCGAGATCCGCCTGGATCCGGCGCAGCGTCGTGACGTCCGCGGCGACGGCGAGGACCAGCGGCGTGCCGCCGGGCCCGGCGATCGGGTGGGTGCGGAACTCCAGCGAGACCTGGTGGCCGTCGCGGTGCCGGACGGGGAAGACCCCCGACCAGCCGCGGCCGTCCAGAATCCCCTGGAAGAGGGCCAGCACCTCGGGCCGGTTCTCCTTCGAGGTCAGCAGCTGCGCGGCCTTGGCGCCGACCGCCTCCTCGGCGGTGTAACCGAGCAGCGCCTCGGCGTCACTGCTCCAGTGCAGGATCCGGCCGTCGGCCTCGACCAGCGCGGTCGCGATCGGCACCATCAGCAGGGCGTCCTGATCCGGCCCCCCGACCGGCTGCCCCCGGCGCGGTCGTCCGGGGTCGCCGGCATCACGCTGCTCGTTCACCATGGCCAGAGAACCGCCCGGAGATCGTTTTCACCAGCCCTGCCATCTTCCCACGCGGGCCCGGCCGACCGCGCGGGCGAGGGGCGGGGGAGTCCGCCGGCCGTTCTTCGCGAGGCCCGGTCCGTCCGCGCGGTAGGGGGCGCCGCTCAGTCCAGCGCTTCCAGGACGGTGGCGTTGGCCAGGCCGCCCGCCTCGCACATGGTCTGCAGCGCGTAGCGGGCGCCCCGCGCGCGCATCGCGTGCACCAGCGTCGTCATCAGCCGGGTGCCGCTGGCGCCGAGCGGGTGGCCGAGCGCGATCGCCCCGCCGTGGACGTTCACCTTCGCCGGGTCCGCGCCGGTCTCCCGCAGCCAGGCCAGCACCACACTCGCGAACGCCTCGTTCACCTCGAACAGGTCGATGTCCGACAGCGAGAGCCCGGCCCGGCGCAGCACCTTCCCGGTCGCGGGCAGTGCGCCGGTGAGCATCAGCAGCGGGTCCGAACCGGTCACCGTGAAGGAGTGCGGCCGGGCCGGCGGGCGCAGCCCCAGCCGCGCGGCCGTCTCGCCGCTGGTGATCAGCACGGCCGAGGCGCCGTCGTTGATCGGGCTGCTGTTGCCCGCGGTCACCGACCAGCCGATCTGCGGGAACCGCTCGGCGAAGGCCGGGTCCTCGCACGCGGGCCGCAGCCCGGCCAGTACCTCGGGCGTGGTGCCGGGGCGCACCGACTCGTCCGCCGTCACGATGCCGCCGGGCGTCACCACCGGGGCCGGCTCCGCCTCGAACAGCCCGGCCGCCCGGGCGTGGGCCGCCTTGGCATGGAGGAACGGACCGAGCTTGCACCTTGTTCCCGACCTGCGATAACAAGCCCAAGGTGCATTGTGATGCGACCGTGTGTCCGCCCAGTTGACGTGAGCCCGTTCGGTCCCGCCTGCACATTCCAGCGGGCATGCAAGCGGGACCGATCGCGACGTTAGGCCGCCGGAAGGGCGAGCATCGGTCGGGCGTCACTCATGCTGGTCGGGGCGGGCGGAGTCGGCGGCGGGGGCGGTTGGGGGGAGTGCCACGCCTTGGCGGCCACGATCACGCCGCCGTCCTCGGGGCCGACCCACAGCGAGAGGTCAGCGGCGTATCCGCACCCCGCCATCGCGGCCAGCGTCCGGCCGCTCACGGTAGCGTCGTAGGTTGCTTCCTCAGGACGCTCCGGCCGATGGTGGATGAACCCGCCGAGTCCGGTGCACAGTCGGGCGTACAGCAGGGTGTCCAAGACCAGTGCGTGCCAGCCTTCGTCTACGGCCGGGGACGGCGCGATGCCGACGCGTGGGCACTTGGCCACGGTCGAGAGGAACGCCAGGGCCTCGGCCACAATGCGGCGACTCAGGTGGTGTTCCATGCCCGGGTTGCTGTCTCGCACGGTAGCGGCCACGCCCTCGAACTCCTCGGGCGTCAGCAGGTCCAGGGCCCGCACGGGCACGGCCGACGGCTCCGGGGGCATCGGGCCGGGTCCGGGCGGCTGATTGGGGCCGGGAGTGGTCATACTGGTGTCCTCCTCACACTGAGGCGATCGGTCACTGGTTAGTGGCCGGGTCGTTCGGTGGTGCGGGACCGCTCCGGTCGCTGCTCTCTGCCAAGATCTCGGCGACCGGAGCGGGTAGACGGTCGGTCAGTTCTGCTGCGGCACCGGATTCTCCGGGGAGTCGAGCCAGGCGGTCTGCCCGTGCGGGGTGGCAGTCAGACCGAAACGCTCATAGCCGGGGCGGCCTCGGTCATCCCACCAGCGGTAGGCGGCCTCCACCTCGTCCCAGAGCTTGCGTGGCCCGGACTGGTACACCTCGTACTCCGTGCGGTCTCGCACGTAGTCGGCGGACGCCCACGACTGCTTGTCTCGGCTGTACAGCCACAGCGTGTACGCGCCGTTGTCATAGCGCTCCGCTCGCCAGAACGCCCCGGGCACACCGAGCCCGATGACGAACTGCTGGAACCACTCGCCGGTGTCCCACGGAGACAGAGCAGTGACGCTCTTCTCTGCGTCAGCCGGCCAGGGCACCCCGCGCAGGTAATCGTCGAACGGTGGGCGCTCGGTTCGCTGCTGACGGATTCTCATAAAAGCCGATCCGCCGGTGAAGTGACCGACGGCCCGGCTCCGGTCCTCGTCCACGGCGAGTCGGACAATCTGTTCCCCGCCGTACTCGGTGCCGAGCGGGGCGACGATCACCGCACCCGGGGCGGCCTGCTCCAGCCACATCGGAGGGATCTCCAGCACTGAGCAGGTAGCGATGATCCGGGAGTAGCGTCCGCCCTCGGCCCACCCCTCCCGGCCGTCTCCCTCGATCACTGTCGGTGCGAGCCCCGCCCGGTGAAGGTTCTCCCGGGCTCCCTTCGCCACCTCGGGGTCGTACTCCACCGTGACCACGTTGGAGTCCCCGACGCGATGCGAGAGGAGTCCGGCGTTCCAACCCGTGCCGGTCCCGATCTCCAGCACTCGGTCATCCGGACGCACGTCCAGGTCTCGGAGCATGGAAACCACCATGGTCGGCATCGAGTTGGACGACGTCGGGGTGGTGCCGAGCCCGTCCCCCTCGTGCTCGCCGTCGTCCCACTGCGTGGTCAGTGGGATGTCCGAGTAGACCGCCCGTTCCCACGCCTCGGGGTCCGTCGCGCGGTCCACGAGAGGGTTCTGCCGTGTGCCGTCCGCGATGCCCGGCCAGATGCGGTCTGGGACGAACAACTCGCGGGGTACGGCCGTGAAGGAGGGGAGCCAGTCTGATGAAAGCGCGCCGCTGGCCACCAGCGCGGAGGCGAGCCCCTGAGGGCCCGCCTCCCTGTGCGTCTCGCCGGTCACTGGCTACTTACCGCCCGCCGGGTTCTGGCCGTCCGAGGTGTTGCCGCCCTCGTCCGAGCCCCCGCCGCCGTGCCCGGAGCCCTTGTTGCTGTCGTCCTGCTGCTTGCCGCCGTCACCGGAACCGGTGCCGCCACCACGCTTACCCATGCCACTACCTCCATGCTCGTCGTGTCCGGCGGGCGGATACCCGCCGGGTGGTGCTGCCCGTTCCGGCCGTTCTTCCCCAGGTCGGCCGGGACGGGGGACTGTGGGGCCCTGCCCGTCCCATCGGGGGGGATTCGGGATGGGCTGGGCCCGGGGTCCGCTCGCGGCCGTCGAACGCCCCTTTCCTGGGCCCGCTGCGGTGGTCAAGGTCGGCGCGTCAGCGCCAGGGGTGGTTCTCCTCACGCACCCGGGCCAGCAGGCGCGCCCGTCGGGCCCGGTCCTCCGGCGACAGGGGCACCTCGCCGAACTCCTCCGGTGTGAGCACCGGCCTGGGCTCGGACGAGCGCACACGGGGCCACGGATGGGCGTGCAGCCACTCGAACGGGTCCACTGGTCCCAAACCCTCGACGGTGCCGTCCAGGGCCTCTTGCGGAGTCTCCTGGTCACTCACCGGCCACTCCCGACGCCACGCACTCCCCGCCCTCGATGTGACGGCGGGCCCGGCAGTCCGAGCAGGGGCAGGTGGCGCGTACGGCGTCGATCTGGAGCCGCGCGCCCACCGGCGGGGCCTGCCCGGCGGCATTGGCCGCCCGGTAGTCGTCCAGCGGGTTCCAGCCCGCCGGGAGCCTCGTCAACTCGAACTTGCTGGGGCCGGTCACGACCTCGCGGTACTCACGCTTGGGAGTGCGTTTCGCCATCGGTCTGTCCTCCTTCGCCGTGGCGGTGGGGGGTGCGTGACAGACCGTAGGGAGTCGACTACAGGCAGTGCCAGGAACTTGCGCCTAATTGCGCCGGTATCAGCGCAGGGCGTCTATGGCGCTGGTCAGCAGTGCACGCGCTTCGCCGCCGTAGACCGCCATCTGCGACAGGGCCAGGAACGCGGCTGCGTAGTCTCTGACCTCCCTTGGCTCCGTGTGCCGGAGATAGCCCACCGTCAGTTCGACGGAGACCACGGCATCATCGAACATGTAGAAGTCTTCGGCTGGAGACCGCGCGCGGTCCGGTCGCGTCGGAATGATTCCAAGGCTGATGCTCGGAGAGGTGCTGATGGCTATCAGATGCCCAAGCTGGCCAGCCAGCGTATCCCCGTCGCACACTGCCCCGCGCAGGACTGATTCCTCCAGCACCAAGGCAAACCGACGAGGGCCGGAGAACAGCATCCGCTGGCGCTCCATTCGAGCCTCAACAGCGGCCTCTACGTCGTCAATGGCGACTCGTGAACGCTGGATTGCGCGCAGGACGGCCGCTGTGTACTCGCGGGTCTGCACCATGCCGGGGACAACCTTGCTGGCGTACACCCGGAAATGCCGCGTGCGCTCGTACAGGTCAAACACCGACTCCTGGGCGGCTCGCAACCCAGTACGTTCCATACGCCGCCACTCGGTGTACAGCGAGTCCACGGCCCGCGCGGCTGCGATCAGGTCCGGGATCTGGCCCTCCGCGCCGCAAGCGCGGCACCATGCCCGGATATCGTCCTCGGACGGCGCGGACTTGCCGCTCTGGATTCGGGAGGTTTTGGCGGGATGCCAGCCACACCGTGCAGACAGTTCCTCGCCTTTGAGTCCAGCGTCCTTGCGTAGCTCGATGAGGCGGTTTGCCAGAGCCTTTCGAGCAGCGACAACGCTGGACGATGGCGACGACGACATGTGCTGACTGCCCGATGGTTGCTGGTATCAGAGAATCTTGTACTCGTCGTGCGGCGTTGCGCGCTCCCACACGGCCTCGAAGGCGTCGGAGCAGAGTTGAACGGCCGCCAGGTCCTCGGTGGCCTCGTTCTCCAACCAGTCACCGTTACCGGCGAAGTGACCCCACACGACGAGCCGGCCGTCGATTAGCCAGAAGTCGTTACCCGGCAGGGCGAGCGTGGACGCCTGCCGACGTGGAAGCCATCGGACCTGTTCACCCGCCGCGACGTTGGGGAACGTCACGTCGTACTCGTACCGGATGTACTCGCTCACCGGCTCGGACACGATCCGGGCCCGACGAACCTCCACGCCGCGCGAGACCGCCTCGGCCACCACGTCGAGCCACGGACGCCACCAGGCCGACCGGTCGGCCGGATCGTGCCGAATGCCTCGTTGCCATGCGTGAAGGGCCGGATCATCGAGCATGTAGCCGTCACGCATCTCCAGGTGAACGGCGGAGCGCTGAGCTGCTTTCAGCAACTCATCCGGCCTGGTCACCACCGTCCGAGACATCGCACGCCTTCCTGATCGCTTCGACCACATGTGCAGGCATTCGGACCACGGTCTCGTAGTCCGGCACGGTGCCCGCAGCCCGAACTTCTTCCTCGGCCTCAGCGTCGAGACGATAGCCCTGAAACAGCAGGTCCATGGTCTCCTCGTCAAGGAAGATGGTCGGGGAGTTCCCATCCGGGGACTTGTCGTCCTTCCAGATCAACCGTAGTGCCATGGCGCTCTCCCATGTCCAGTCAGTTGCGGCTACTTGCAAGACAGTCACTCCCATGGACAGGGAAGCCGTCAAGAGGGCGTGCCGAAACGACGGCAACTGAGTGCAGGACGTTAGGCCCAGAACGCACGAAAGGCCCCGGCTGCCCAGTTCGTTGGGCGGCCGGGGCCGGTGTGCTGGGGGTCAGATGCGGTTGCCCCAGCGGTGGGTGGCGAGGGCGCGGGCGGCGTTGGAGCGGCCGGCCGAGGGCTCGTCGGCGGGGAGGCGGACGCGGGCGATCAGGCGGCCCGCTTCGGCGCGCAGCTGGCGGGCTTCGGCGATCAGGGGGTGGGCGACCATGACCCCATGGCGGGTGCCTCCGGCGATCAGGCGCCCGTCCGCGCGGACCTGATCATCGCAGTGCGCGGCGTCGCGCAGGTGGTGCTCGGCGAGGCGGAGCGCGGCGTCTTCCTGGGGGTCCAACTCGATTTCCAGGGTGGCGAATCCGGCGCGTAGGTCGGTGATGATCTCGTTCGGCTGGGACCTCTTTCACTACTCTCGGCTCATGGGCGTGACGCTGTGTGCATGAGGGTTGGTTGACGCCCATGCGCATCGGTACTGGGCTGCTATGACGCCCCGGACAGGGAAGAGGCGCAGCGGGGAGTCGCCCCCCGGGGTACAGTGATCCACTTCACGCGCTGACGTGCGCCGACGCCTCGTGTTTGATGGCAACTTGCGCGCTTCGAGTTGGTGAATGGCAACGCCAACTCGGCTTCACGGCAAGCTTGTTCGTAGGCGTGTGCTCGGCTCTGTGATCGGCCGCGCTGCTTCACTCATGGGCGCGGATCGGGAGGGACAGGCCCGCCCCTCCCAATCTGCGTGTCGCGCCGGGACGACTCTCCTTTGCAGGTACAGCCTGTACCCGCTATTCCTCTGTCCGGGTCACCACGCCCGGCGGATCAGCCGCTCAGCCAAGGCCCGGTGGTCGGGCTTGGCGGGGGTGGTCGGGTCGAGTCCCCCCGTGCCGAATAGTGGGCGCGGGGTGGTGGCCTCGGCCAGGTTGCGGCACAGCGCGTCCAGGTCCACGAACGGGCCAGCGGCGCGGGCAGCGTCGGCGGCGAACGGCGGCAGCGAGTACGCGGTGATGACCTGCTCGACCTCGGTGCGGCGGGTGTCCTCGGCGGCTTGGTGGGGTAGCTCGTCCGCCTCGACGGACGCGCCGCTGTGCTCCTCGCGGACGTGGGCCAACTCGGCCTCCAGGTCGGCGATTCGGGCATCTCGCGGGTCGGGCTCGGGCTCCGGCCGGCTGCCGGGCTCGGCCTCGGGTGCGGGGGTCGGCACGGCGTCGCGCTGGGCGGGGGTGTCGGGGTGGGCGACACCCCCGGGGATGGCCTCGGCGGGCGTGGGCATGGGCTCTCCGGTCTTCGTGGCGGGGCGGGCGACTGGTCCGTTTGGACCAGTAGGCAGCTCTGGGGAGGCGGGACGGAACCTCGTGCCAAAGGGCACGGGGGTCATTGCGTTGTCGGGCGGGAACCTTGGCCATTTCTCGCCAAGGTGTGCGCTCCACCCGGGGTCACGCCTTGGCGGGCGGGGTGACCGTGAAGGCGATGGCGCGGGCCGGGTCGATGGTGGCCACGCCGCGCAGGGTGTCCACGATGGAGACCTCGGACTTCACGGACGGGTCGAAGTCCATGGTCACGCGTAGCGCGTACTGGTTGTCGGCGGCGGAGACGGAGCGGGCTCCGCCCTGCACCTCGCTGGGGGCACGCACCGCGAGGGCATACGCGGTCTTGTGGAAGGCCACCGCGCCGTCCAGGTACGGGGACACGACCACGCGGAAGCCGAACAGCTCGCCCATGGTGGCGTTGCGCAGCGCCTGGGAGTCTCCGGCCTCGTTGACCTTCTGGAGCTGCTCGACGTCCAGCAGGATGTTCTGCACGTCCGGGCCGATGGCAAGGAATCGAGCGGCGGCGGGGATCTCGCGGCGGGTGAAGTCGGCGGCAGCGGCGGTGAGCATCTTCACGACGTGGCCGGCCTCGCCGTGCTTGGCGTCGGCCTTGATCGCGCGGGCTCCAGTGGCCTTGCTGGCGGCGTTGAGCAGGGCGGCGGCGGCGGACTTCTCGACGTAGGCCGACACGGCGTCCATCTGGGGCTTGAGGACCTGCTCGCCGAAACTCTCGATGTTGAGCGTCATGTCCTTGGTGGTGAAGGCGGCGGCGACGGTCGGCTCGTCGGTCAGCTTCACCTGGACGTGGCCCTCCTCCACCTTGGTGTAGACGGTGGTGCCGTTGAAGTTCTGGGCGACGCGGCGCTTGGGGGTGCGCACCCGCACCACATCGCCCCGGCCGCCGGTGAACGCGGCCTCGGCGTCGCGCATCACGCACTCGCCGAGGACGGAGTTCGAGCGCATCAAGGCCAGGCTCACGGCCACGACATCGGTGATCTCGAAGGTGTTGCTGCTGGGCATCGGGAGGCGCCTTTCCTAGAGGTCCCACCATGGCGGCGGGAACGAAGAAGCCCCGGCCATCTATGGCGCGGGGATGGGCAGTTGGGGTGTGCTGGCGGTCAGCCGGCCGAAGCCGCGGGAAGCCCGTTGAACAGGTCGGCGGCGGTCGGCGGCCGGTGGCCCTCAGGGGTGCGGAACAGGCGGGCGTCACCGCTCATGAAGTGTGTGCCGGTCGTGCGGCGCAGGGTGAGCAGGGCGGACAGGAACGTGAACTCGGCGTCCGGGTTGGCCTCCCATGCTTCGTGGTTGACCACGTCTCGGTAGGTCAGTCCGAGCGCGTTGCACCACGTGAGGTAGTGCGTGGGGGTCGGGGTCTTGTCCTCGGCCTCCCAGGCGTAGAGGGTGGCGAGGTGGACGCCGACGCGGTCGGCGACCTCGGTGACGGTCAGGTCCAGGGCCTTGCGGCGGGCGTTGAGGGTGATCGGGTGGATCATGGGGAGGGGGTTCCTTTGCGGTCGGGTGGCGGGGTTCATGATCACCAGGGGGCGTGGGGTGAAACGGCACGCTGGCGGCCCCACCCGCCCCGAATCTGGTGATCATGGTCGGGGGTCCGGGCGGGGTTCGGCCCGCTGCGGCAAGGGGCTCGGCGGGCCCAGGGGGCGTGCGGCCCCCTCCCTGGGGTCAGGGGGTCGGGGGGTTTGCGCACGTCACGACATCTCCCCCGGATCTGAGGTGGGGTCAGGCGTTCGCGCGGGGAGATCCACTCGGACAGCAGCATGTCGCCCTTGTCGGTGTTGCAGTCCCGGCAGGCCCAGCGGAGATTGGCGATCTCCGTGAGCCCTCCGTGCGCCACCGGCCGGACGTGGTCCAGGACTTCGCCCGGCGTGGCCAGCTCGGGCGGGCAGTACGCACACCGGTCGCCGAACCGCTGTGACACGTTGCGGCGGATCGACTCCCGGCGGTCCTTGAGGCGGCGGCGCTGCTCGGCCTGGCAGGCGCGGCAGACGCCGTCCGGGAACTGCGTCACCTCCTTGCGGAAGCGGCAGCGTCGGCACGCACGGGGCTTCTCCCTGGGGTCTCTACCGGCCTGGCGGGCCTTGCGGTGGGCGTGCTCGGCGGCGCGGGCGCACTTGTCGGTGCAGTAGCGCCTGCGGGGGTCCGCCAGCGCGTCTACGACGCCGGTGCACCGAGGGTTGTGGCACGCCCGGGGGCCCTGTGCGGTGCGCTCCAGTAGCTCGGCGCGGCGGGCGTCCTCACGGCGGCGCGCCCTGCGGTCGGCCGCGCACGGCTCGCAGTAGGTGACCTGCCCGGAGCGGGCGGGCCGCCTGCCCGACGGCGCGCCGCACTCACCGCACAGCGCGGGGTCCGCAAGCTCTCTCAGCGCCGCGCGCTGGGACTCCTGCGCCAGGGCGAAGGCCCTGCGGCAGCGGTCGTCCGCACAGAGCGGCTGCGGGCCGTCGCGGGCCCGGGGCCGCACCCCGCACACCCGGCACCGGGCCGTGATGGTCTCCATGTCCGGCACTCCTCCCCCCGACGAAACGCGGTGATCATGAACAGGTGCAGGCGCAACCGTCGCTCTCGCCTGCGGACGAATCCCGGAGCAAATGAGAGAGACCCCGGCGCAGTGCCGGGGTCCCCCACGAAGCCGCCACGCACGTTCGAGTGCGCGCATCTGTCCACCTGCATTGAGAGGAAGCGGTTAACACCGAGCCCTCAACTCCCCACGAGAGAACGTCTCATAGGTATTAAGCCGGGCCGGTTAACGGCTCCCCTCCCCGGCCGCCGGCGTCGGGGGCTTCCACCCACGCGGCTTCTTCCACACGATGTCCAGCCGGTCCGCCTTGAGCCGTGCCCCCGAATAGGGGGCCTTCTTCAGATACACCCGCTCGATCGCCAGCCGCAGCAGCTGACCCCGGTAGTGGCTGTCACCGGACTCCCACAGCTTCAGGCAGCGCTCGGGATCCCTGAGCACCGAGATGTCCGCTATCGGCTTGGCCACCGCCTCCCAGTCCTTGCGGGCGCTCTCCACGTCCTCCACCGCCGCCCGGCGCAGCTTGATGAACGTCTCCTCGCCGTCACGGCCGGTGTAGGCCCCGCCCGCGTTCAGGCGGTCCAGGCGGGCCACGGCCTCTTCAGCTAGCTTGATCTGGCCCCGGGCCTCGGACTCCTTCTGGCTCTCCTCCGGCTGCGAGAGGGCCACCCAGCCCTCGGCGACGGCCAGCAAGACGGGGTCCAGCGGGTTGGCGGT
The DNA here is from genome assembly GCF_044753005.1 of Kitasatospora sp. NPDC088548. Taxonomy (NCBI): domain Bacteria; kingdom Bacillati; phylum Actinomycetota; class Actinomycetes; order Kitasatosporales; family Streptomycetaceae; genus Kitasatospora; species Kitasatospora sp. NPDC088548. The sequence goes on along the minus strand of NZ_JBIVMI010000002.1, from coordinate 174,682 downwards.
GGTCAGCTTCGTGTGCCACTCCTGGGCGAGGACTCGTTCCACCGAGGCCCGCATGCCGGTAACCGGGTCGGGGCACGTGGTGACTCCGAGGCAGAGCGGGCCGCAGCGGAACGACTGGCCGTGGATCGTCGCCGTGTGGCCCTTCTTCGGGTCACGGCCACCGCCGTCGCACCAGATGAGGCCCGAGGCGGGCGAGTGCTCGACAGGCTTCTCCTGTTCCTCCACGGGCGGCAGGTTCTTGCGCCGGTCGATCCCGGCCGCGATCCGGCGGTGCTTGTCGAACGTCTCCTGCGGGATGGTCTCCGCCCCCTTGGCGAACACCCGCACCGGCTTGCCCTTGGCGTTCAGGTAGAGGTGGTGGTGCCCCTTCACGGTGAAGACCTGCCATCCGAGGTACACCGGGTTGCGCAAGATCTTGCCGACGGTGTTCGACCGGACGGGGCCGCCCCGAGACGAGCGGTACCCGTCGGCGGTCAGCCCCAGCGCGATCTTCCGGTTCGAAGCGCCTTCGGCGGCCTCGTTGTGGATACGCACGATCATCGGCCAGAGCTTGCCGGGCTTCAGCTGCGCTTCTTCGTGACCTTGCACCCGATCGGCGCACCCGACAGCCACTTGCCCTCCTCGCGCTGCTGGGCCTTGGTGTCGCGGACCTTCTCCGACAGGACCCGGCTGTACTCGCGAGCGTCCTCCGCCTTGCCCACGATGCGGGAGCGGTCGGCGGGGATGTCGGTGTCCAGCCGGTCCAGGTCGAATACGAGCCGCTTGCCCGGCACGTCCAGGATCTTCAGCACGTCGCCCGCACCCTGCCGGGAGTAACGGGAGGAGTCGTACACCCACAGGCAGTCCGAGTCACCTTCAAGCAGCGCGTGCACCGCCGCGTCGAACTCCGGCCGCTTCACGCCCTTCTTGTAAGCGCTCAGGTTCTCGCGGAAGATCCGCCGGATCTCGTACCCGTTGTCCTTCGCCCACGCCCGGCCCCGCACCTCCTGAGCCTTCAGGGACAGGATGTCCCGGGCAGCCGTACCCCTCACGACCTGGGACTTCCTGAGAAGCAGGTCGAGATAGCGCACCGGTCCGGCAGGCTTGCGAGCCATGGTTCCACTCTCCAGTCAGCGGCACGGGCCTGCATCCTGGAGGTGCAAGGGCAACCCGTCGCTCTGGGAGTCGGCGGCGAACGCATCCATCGCCTCGCGCGGGAGGGACCACTTGGCCGCGATCAGTTCGGCGCTGACGCCCTGCGGGACCAGCCCGCCGGGGTAGCGGGCGGCGACCGCCGCGCCGAACGGGTCCGCCCCGGGCGGCACGTTCGACCACATCGGCACCCGGCTCATCGACTCGATCCCGCAGGCCGCCATCACGTCGTACGCGCCCGCGAGCACGCCCTGGGCGGCGAAGTGGACGGCCTGCTGGGAGGAGCCGCACTGCCGGTCGACCGTGGTCGCCGGGACGGACTCCGGCAGCCCGGCCGACAGCCAGGCGTAGCGGGTGGTGTTCATCGCCTGCTCGGCGACCTGGTCGACGCAGCCGCCGATCACGTCGTCGACCAGCGCCGGGTCGATTCCGCTGCGCCCGATCAGGGCCCGCAGGGTGTGGGCGAGCAGTTCCACCGGGTGGACGCCGGAGAGCGCGCCTCCCGGTGCCACCGCCATCGCGGCCTCCTCCCGCTCCCCGGCCCGTGCCGGATCCGTCCCCCGCCCGGCATCCCGGGCGGCAGATGATCAGCATGATCCGCGCGGGCCGAGCCGGACAGGGCCAATCGGGAGTCAATGGACCGGCACCCCGGCCCGGCTGGCGCCCTACCCGGCGGCTGTCGCGAACTCGTTCTGCAGCCTGCGCAGCAGCGCGGTGCCCGCCGCGTCGGCCGAACGGCGGGTGTTGACCAGCACGACGACGCCCACCTGCTTCTCGGGATCGAAGGCCACGAAGGACCGGAAGCCCCCGGTGCCGCCGTTGTGCCAGATCTGCAGATGGCCGCCCTGGTGGGCGTGGAGACGGTGGCCCAGCCAGCCCAGATGCGTCCAGGCGAACGGGTTCACCCGGTGCCTCACCTCGCGGGTGAGCGCTATCGCGGGGGCCAGCGGCGCCTCCCTCTCCCGCCCGGACGCCAGCTGCGCGCGCAGGAGTACCGCCAGGTCGGCGGCGGTCGAGCGCAGCGCACCGGCGCCCGCCAGGTCGGCCAGGCGCCAGCCGGGTACGGGCCGCCCGCCCGGCGTGTGGCCCTGGGCGAGCCGGGCGGACCGCTCCCCGCCGACCGTCACCACGGTGTCGGCGAGCCCGAGCGGCCCGCAGACCTCCCGTGCCACCAGCTCCTCGTACCCGGTGCCGGCCCGGTGGGCGAGCGCCAGGCCCAGCAGCCCGGCGCCGAGGTCGGAGTAGCGGAAGCTGCGCCCGGGCGCGGCGCGCAGCCGGGTGCGGGCGAGCCCGGCCAGCAGGGCGTCGCTGGTGCAGCGGGCGTACGGATCGGGCCTGCGCGGGTGGAGCAGGGCGGGCAGCCGTGTCCCGGCGGGCAGGCGGGGGAGCCCCGAGGTGTGGGTGGCGAGGTGCCGCAGCCGTATCGCCTTGCCGCCCCTGGCCGGGACGGCGGCGCCGGCCGGCAGCGCGTCCGCCAGGGCGGCGGAGAGCGGTTCGTCCAGGGCGGCCGAACCGGTGAGCACCTGCCGCGCCAGGGCGAGCGAGGTGAAGACCTTCGTCACCGAGCCGATCTCGAACAGGGTGCCCGGGCCGGGCACGCCGCCGTCCGGACCGCCGGTGCGTCCGGCGCCGCGGATCTCCACCGCACCCCCGGCCAGCCCGGCGACCACCACACCGACCTGCTGGGCGGCGACCCGGTCGGCGGTCTGCTGGACAAGGCTGCCAAGATTGCTCATGACAGCGAGCCTAGGGCGTCTCCGGAGCCCGCCCCCGCCGCTTTCCGGGGGCAGGCGTCGGGGAGCCGACGAGTGCCGTGGGGTACCCGGGGGAGCGGCGGGGGCGGGGTTGCCGACGGCGGGCCGTCAGCAGCTCAGGTTGGCACCGGGGGTGGTGCCGAGAATCTGGGTGAAGCTCTGGTACGAGTTGATCCGGCTCTGGACCTGGGCGGGGTTGCCGCCGTTGCACTCCAGGGTGCCGTTGATGCTGCGGATCGTCTCACCGAAGCCGGCCCCGTTGACCATGGCGTTGTGCGGGGTCATCGTGCCCGGGCCGGTCTGGGTGTTCCAGTACCAGAGCGCGGTCTTCCAGGCGACGGCCGGGTCGGTCTGCACCAGGTTGGGGTTGTGCAGCAGGTCGATGCCCAGGGCGTCGCCGGCCGCCTTGTAGTTGAAGTTCCAGCTCAGCTGGATCGGACCGCGACCGTAGTACGCGGCCTGCCCGGCCGGGCAGCCGTACGGCTGCGAAGCGTCGCAGTAGTGCGGGTAGTTGGCGGTGTTCTGCTCGACGACGTAGACCAGGCCGCCGGTCTCGTGGTTCACGTTGGCGAGGAAGGCCGCGACCTCCTGGCGGCGGACGGTGTCGCTGCCGGTGGCGGCGAAGGCCGGGTAGGCGCTGGTGGCGTCCAGCAGGCCCTGGTAGGTGTAGAAGGGGTTGCGGTTCGGGAACATCTGGTTGAACTGGGCCTGGCTGACCGGGAATCCGCCCGGGTTGGGGGTCTGGGTCGGCGAGGGGGTGCCGGTCGGCGTGGTGCCGCAGGTGTACGGCTCCCAGTACCAGGTGCTGATCACCGGGTCGTAGCCCGGGTTGTCATGGGTGGCCCGGTAGAACCCGCCGTTGGTGTAGCGGACGATCGTGCCGGTGGTGTAGGTGCGCCCGGCGACCCAGTCGGGGTAGACGCAGGAGCCCTGGGTCGGCGTGGGGTCGGTGGGGCCGCCGCCGCAGGCGCCCTGGTCGGCCCAGACGCCGGTACCGGTGGTGCTCGGGGTCTCGTTCTGGGTCCACCACTTCGCGGACCAGTTGTGCCCGTTGTAGGAGACGGCCGCGCCGCCGGTGTACGCGGTGGCCGCGTTCCAGGGAGTGGCGCAGGCCGCCGCGTTGGCGGAGGCGGCGGGCAGCAGCAGCGCGACCGCCAGCGCCGTGACCACGGCGGAGACCAGCGCGAGCAGGCGTTTCAATGACACTTCATCACCCCTTGTGCGGTGGGGGCCGCACGGTCGTGGAGGTAGGGACTGTCGGGGCAGGGGGCCGGCCCCGTGCGAGGGCACGTCGTGGGGGACGGGCCGACCGGGGCTGGGGCCGGTACGGGGCTGACCCAGACTCAAGCGGAATGGTCTATACCTGTCAAGGGGTTCGGGGGTAACATGATGGACCGTCGGCCGGATTCGGTCCGGGCCGACCCGGTCTGGGAGGATGGCCGGATGGACGACACCCCCGGCCCCGCCGTCCCGTCCGGCCCCGGCGGGCCGATCAGATCGGGTATCCCGGAGCACGGGCGGGTGCCCAAGTACTATGCGGTCAAAGGGCAGTTGGAGTCACTGCTCGACGAACTCGGCGAGGGCGGCGTGCTGCCGACCGAGCGTGAGCTCGCCGTCCGCTTCGAGGTGGCCCGCGAGACCCTCCGCCAGGCGCTGCGCGACCTGCTGATCCAGGGCCGGGTCCGCCGGCGCGGCCGCAGCACCGTGGTGGCCGGGCCGAAGCTGGAGCAGCCGCTGTCGCTGGCCAGCTACACCGAGGGGGTCCGCCGGCAGGGTCACGTCCCCGGCCGCACCCTGATCGGCCTGGAGCAGCTCGCCGCCGACCCCCAACTGGCCGGCCGGCTGCGGCTGGCGGCGGGGGAGCGGGTCTGGCATCTGGAACGGGTGCTGCTCGCGGACGGCGAACGGGTCGGCCTGGAGAGCACCTACCTGGCGGTGGCCCGGGTGCCCGCGCTGGACCGGGACTTCGATCCGGGCTCGTCGTTCTACGCCTTCCTGCGGGAGCGGGCGGGCATCGGGCTCGGCGTGGCGGAGGAGCGGATCGAGACGGTGCTCGCCTCCCCGCGCGAGGCGCTGCTGATCGGCACCCCGCCGGCCCTGCCGATGCTGCTGCTGCACCGGCTCACCAGGGACGCGGCCGGGGTCCCGCTGGAACGGGTGCGCTCGCTCTACCGCGGCGACCGGTTCAGCTTCACCACCCGCCTCGCCGCGGCCGACTGAGCCGCGGCGCCACCCGGAGTGGGCGCCACCCCGGGACGGGCACCCCCGCCGGGCGCTACTCCGGCGGACCGAGCGCCGCGCGCAGCCGCGCGGCGACCTCCGCCGCGCCCGCCTCGTCCGGGTACGTCCCGCGCGGCCAGAAGAAGCCGCGCAGCCCGTCCTTCGGATTGCGCGGGACCACATGCACATGCAGATGCGGCACCGACTGGCTGATCCGGTTGTTCGCCGCCACGAAGCTGCCCGCCGCCCCGAGCCCGCGCTCCACGGCCACCGTCACCCGCTGCACCCGCAGGAAGAACGGGCCGACCTCGGCCACCGGCAGGTCGGCCAGCGTGGGGTGGTGGGCGCGCGGCACGACCAGGACATGGCCGGGGAACAACGGCCGCCGGTCCAGGAAGGCGACCGCCACCCGGTCGTCCAGCACCCGGTGCGCGGGGGCCGCACCCGCCACCACCGCACAGAACGCGCACTCCATCCGTCCATTCAAACCACCGCCCGCCGCCCCGGCACCTCCGCGAACGGCCCCGGCACCGCCCGCCTGCCCGTGACCGCCCGTCCATCACCCGTCCGGCCGCCGACCGGGTGCGGCCGGTGTCCGGCCGGGCGCACGGTGCTGGAGGGGCGCGCCGTGCGCCCCGTCGAGGAGGTGGCCCGGATGCCGGGCAAGTTCGAGGTCTACGAGGACGCCGGCGGCAAGTTCCGCTTCCGGCTCAAGGCGGGCAACGGCGAGATCGTCGCCACCGGCCAGGGATACGCCAGCAAGGACGCCGCCCGCAAGGGCATCGAGGCCGTCCAGCGGGCGGCCGCCGACGCCACGGTGGTCGACGTCGCCAAGGCCGCGGTCTGAGCCGCTGTGGTCTGAGCCGCCGCGGCCCGAACCGGCCGCGACCGCGCGGGCCGGTCCCGAGAGGTCTCCGGGGCCGGCCCGCGCCCCGCGCTCCGGCCGCCCGCCCTACTCGTAGCGGTAGAGCAGCGCCTCCCGCTCGTTCTGCTCGATCATCTCGACGGTCAGCGAGGGGTCCCGCAGGTGCGAGAGGGTGACCTCGGCCGAACTGGGCTGCGCGGCCTTGTCGAGCCAGTTCTCCGGCTTCCACGCCGAGCCCCGCAGAAACGCCTTCGGGCAGTGCGAGTAGACCTCCTCGACCGCCACCACGATCGCGCTGCGCGGCGGCTTGCCGACCGCCGTCAGCTGCTCCAGCAGCCGCGGGTCGGTGGAGACACAGGCCCGCCCGTTGACCCGCAGCGTGGTGTCCCGGCCCGGCACCACGAAGATCAGCCCGACCTGTCCGGTCTCGACGATGTTGTGCAGGGTGTCCAGCCGCTTGTTCCCGGTGGCGTCCGGGATGGCCAGCGTGTACTCGTCCAGCACCGACACCAGCCCGGCCGGCCCGCCGCGCGGCGACACGTCGCAGCGCCCGGCCGCGTCGGCGCTGGCCACGAAGACCAGCGACGAGCAGGCGATCAGCCGCCGGGCGACCTCGTGCAGGTGGTCCACCTGCTTGCGCCGGGCGTGGTCGCTCGGCTGCTCGTAGATCTCCCGCAGCTGCGCGGCATCCCGGACGGCGTTCGCGTCGAGGGCTGCGAACAGGCCCCCCGGACGGTCCGGCCCGGCGGTTGACGGAGCGACAGTTTCCGGTGTGCTGGTCATACCGAAAATCTAGCGGAGCCCTTGCCCGCACCCTCGGGGCACACCCTTCGAACGATCGTCCGCACCCTTCCCACCTGCGGTTTTGTGCGGATAATGGAGCAGGGGTTCCCGTCGGAGGTGGTGGCCGTGATCGTCAGACTCTGGTCCGGGCAGGTCGTGGCCGGGCACGCCGAAGAGTTCTGTGCGCTGCTGACCACGCGGGTGCTCCCGGAGCTCGGGAAGATCGACGGCTGCCTCGGCGGCGAGCTGCTGCGCTCGGTGACCGACGACGGCCGGCGGATCATGGTGCTCACCCGGTGGCGGGACGAGGCCGCCCTGCGTGACTACGCCGGGCCGATGTGGCGGATCCGACCGGTCTGGTCCGAGGGGGAGCTGCGCCATCTCGTCCACCCGCCCGAGGTCTCCCACTTCATGCCCGGCCCGGTCTTCTGACCGGGCGGGCCAGACGGGCCGGACAGGCCAGACGGGCCGGACGGGCCAGACAGGCCGGGCGGCCCGGCCAGGGCGACCCGCGGCCACCGGTTCGCCGACCGGCGCACCGGTCGGCCCGCCGCGCTCCGGACCGCTCGCGCCGCGGTCAGGCCGTGATCGGCACCGGGTGGATCTCGTCCGCCGGGTGGCCGGCGCGCTCGTGGACGCGCTGGACGGCCTCCTTGGACGGCGCCTCCGAGAGGCAGTAGACGGTGCCCGACTCGGGGTCGCCCCAGGCGTGTTCGAAGTGCACGCCCTCGTCGGCCTCGACCGCCAGGTCGGCCTGGTGGGCCCTGCGAAGATCCTCGTCGGTGATGCCGGTCATGCCGTGGTGGACATCCATGAACTTGGCCATCGCGCTCGCACCTCCAGAAGTCCGGGCGGACGGTGGCCGCCGTCCCGGCGCGGCCTCGTTCCGCCTCCACCACCAGCGTGCGCTCCCCGCACCCCGCCGCGCCACCGGGCGCCCGGCCGTCCCGGCCCGCCGGTTCGACCGCACCTCCACCCCGCCGTCCGGCGGCCCTCCACCGGACCCTGAGCACCGCCGAGCGCCGGCCGGCCACGCCGCACCGCCGACGAGACGCCGCCGCCGGAGCCCTGACGGTCCCTCGCGCCCGGCGTGTGCGCCGCCGACCCGGCGCTCCCGCGCACCCCGGCGCATTCCCGTCCGGGGCGTGAAACAGCCCACAGCGAAAGCCCCTCCCTCGGCCCGCACGGGCCATGGCACAATGACGGCAGTAGTAGCAGTGACGTTCAGCGCACTCCGGGGTCGGTGAAAATCCGAACCGGCGGTTACAGTCCGCGACCCGTCCGCAGCCAGCGGCCGGTTGACCAGGTGAAATTCCTGGACCGACGGTTAAAGTCCGGATGGGAGGCGTGCGCGGCGGACGATGAGCAGTACCCGTGGTCCCCCGGTGGACCGCGGGAGGCGTACCCGACGGGGGAGTTCTCTTTCCCGGCGGCTTCGGCGACCCCGGTGACGGGTGCTGCCGTGAGCCCGGGTGTGTCCATGCCCGTCCGTGTCATCTCCCAGTGCCGCCCCGGAGTCCGCGCCCCAAGCGCGAGGAGAACCCGGGTGTTCACCGGCATCATCGAAGAGCTCGGCGAGGTCGTGTCGATCGAGAAGATCGGCGACTCCTCGCGAATCCGTCTGCGCGGCCCGGTGGTCTGTCAGGGCGCGCGCCACGGCGACTCCATCGCGGTCAACGGCGTCTGCCTGACCGTTGTCGACACCCCCGATCAACTGGCCTCCAACAGTGGCGAGTTCAGCGCCGATGTGATGGCCGAGACGCTCAGCCGCTCCAGCCTCGGCGCGCTCGGGCCCGGCTCCCCGGTCAACCTCGAACGCGCCATGGCCCTCGGCGCCCGGCTCGGCGGACACCTCGTCCAGGGCCATGTCGACGGCACCGCCACCCTGCTGAGCCGCGCACCCGGCGACCTCGGCGCCGACGGCCTGCCCCGCTGGGAGGTCCTGCGCTTCTCGCTGCCCGCCACCATCTCCCGCTACCTGGTGGAGAAGGGCTCGATCACCGTGGACGGCATCAGCCTCACCGTGGTCGAGGCCGCCCGCGACACCTTCACCGTCAGCCTCATCCCCGCCACCCTCGCGCTGACCACGCTCGGTGCCAAGGCCGTCGGCGAGAGCGTCAACCTCGAAGTGGACGTCCTCGCCAAGTACGTGGAGCGCCTGCTCGCCGACCGCGCCCTGCCCCCCGTCCCCACCGAGACCGCCAAGGACGCCTCGTGAACTGGCTCAACGGCACCATGCACCTGCTCGGCCAGGACGTCTACCGGTCCGACATGATCGGCAACCTGCTCGGCCTGGCCGCACTCGCCCTCGGCTGGCTCCGCTCCCGGCTGACCTGGCCCGTCCAACTGCTCTCCGGCGTCGTCCTGGTGGGCGCCTACTGGTCCGCGCACCTCAGCGGCGGCGTGGGCAAGCAGTTCGTGGTGATCCTCGCCGCGATCTGGGGCTGGACCCAGTGGCGGCGCGGCCGGCGGGGCGAGGGCGGCGTTCAGATCCGCTTCGCCACCGGCCGGGAACGCGCCCTGCTGATCGGCGGTACCGCGCTCGGCACCCTCGCCGTCGGCACCCTGTTCACCGTCTTCCCGGAACTCTCCTGGGACGCCTGGCCGGACGCCTACATCTTCGTCGGCACGCTGACCGCGATGATCGCCCAGGCCCGTGGCTGGGTCGAGTTCTGGTTCGCCTGGGTCGCCGTCGACCTGGTCGGCGTCCCGCTCGCCTTCAACAACGGCCTGGTCTTCTCCGGCCTCACCTACAGCATCTACTTCGTCCTGGTCATGCTCGGTCTGCGCGCCTGGTGGCTGCGCGGCCGCACGGCCCGCCCCGCGAACGACACCGTCCTCCAGGGAGCCTCCGCATGAGCACCAGCCCCGCCACCGAGGAAGACCTCGCCCTCGACCCCGTCGAGCGGGCCGTCGCCGACATCGCGCTCGGCCGCCCGGTGATCGTGGTCGACGACGAGGACCGCGAGAACGAGGGCGACATCGTCTTCGCGGCCTCCGCCGCCACCCCGGAGCTGATGGCCTTCACCATCCGCTACAGCTCCGGCGTGGTCTGCGTTCCGATGACCGGCGCCGACCTGGACCGCCTCAGGCTCCCGCCGATGACCCAGGTCAACGAGGACCGCAAGGGCACCGCCTACACCGTCTCGGTGGACGCCAGGGACGGCGTCTCCACCGGTATCTCCGCCGCCGACCGGGCCCGCACCGTCCGGCTGCTCTCCTCGGCCGGCACCGAGCCCGGCGACCTCTCCCGCCCGGGGCACATCTTCCCGCTGCGCGCCGTCGAGGGTGGCGTCCTGGTCCGCCCCGGCCACACCGAGGCCGCCGTCGACCTGGCCCGGCTGGCCGGACTGCCGCCCGCCGGCGCCATCGCCGAGGTGGTCAACGACGACGGCAGCATGGCCCGGCTGCCCGAACTGGTCGCCTTCGCCCGCGAACACGGCCTGGCCATCATCTCCATCGAGGACCTGATCGCCTACCGCCGCCGCACCGAGCTCCACGTGGACCGGGCCGCCGTCACCGCGCTGCCCACCGTCCACGGCGAGTTCACCGCCGTCGGATACCGGGGAACGATCGACGGCATCGAGCACATCGCCCTGGTCGCCGGCGGCCTGGACGCCGACGGCCGGCTCCCCGACGGCGAGGACGTCCTCGTCCGGGTCCACTCCGAGTGCCTGACCGGCGACGTGTTCGGCTCGCTGCGCTGCGACTGCGGCCCCCAGCTGGAGGCCTCGCTGCGCAAGGTCGCCGCCGCCGGCCGGGGCATCGTGCTCTACCTGCGCGGCCACGAGGGCCGGGGCATCGGCCTGGCGCACAAGCTGCGCGCCTACGAGCTGCAGGAACAGGGCCGCGACACGGTGGACGCCAACCTCGACCTCGGCCTGCCCGCCGACGCCCGGGACTTCAGCATCGGCGCCCAGATGCTCGGCGACCTCGGCGTGCGCTCGCTCACCCTGCTCACCAACAACCCCGACAAGCTCGCCGCGCTCACCGAGCACGGCCTCAAGGTCAAGGGCCGCGAGCCGGTCGAGACCCCGGCCGGCGAGCACAACCTGCGCTATCTGCGCACCAAGCGCGACCGGATGGGCCACGACCTGCCCGGCCTCGGCTCCTGAACCGACCGCCCCGCACCCCAGGACGACCGGCGGGCCCCGCGAGGCCCCGCCCACCCGTGAGAAGAGGAAGTACGCACATGAGCGGCCACGGAGCCCCCCAGCTGACCATCGACGACGCCGCCGACCTGAAGGTCGCCGTGATCGCCGCCCAGTGGCACGACCAGGTGATGAACGGGCTGCTGGACGGTGCCGACCGCGCCCTCAAGGAGCTCGGCATCGCCGAACCGACCGTCCTGCGGGTGCCCGGCACCTTCGAGCTGCCGGTCGCCGCCAAGCGGCTCGCCGACCGCGGCTACGACGCCGTGATCGCCCTCGGCGTCGTCATCCGCGGCGGTACCCCGCACTTCGACTACGTCTGCCAGGCCGCCACCGTCGGCCTCACCCAGGTCAGCGTCGACACCGGCGTACCGGTCGGCTTCGGCGTCCTGACCTGCGACGACGAGCAGCAGGCGCTCGACCGCGCGGGCCTGCCCGGCTCCGCCGAGGACAAGGGCCACGAGGCCGTCACCGCCGCCGTCGCCACCGCCGCGGCGCTGCGCCGGGCCGCCTGACCGCCCGGCCCGGCCCACCCGCGGTCCCGGACCGTGGACGTCCACTGGACCGTCCACGGTCCGGGACCGTTTACCGCCCGTAAGCCCGCACGCCGTAAGGTGACTCCCATCATGGCTTCGAAGACATTCGAGGAGCTCTTCACCGAGCTCCAGCAGAAGGCCGCCACCGGCGACCCCTCGTCCTCCCGTACCGCGCAGCTCGTCCAGCAGGGCGTTCATGCGATCGGCAAGAAGGTCGTCGAGGAGGCCGCCGAGGTCTGGATGGCCGCCGAGTTCCAGTCGGACGAACAGACCGCCGAGGAGATCTCCCAGCTCCTCTACCACCTTCAGGTGATGATGGTCGCTCGCGGGCTGACGCTCGACGACGTCTACAAGTACCTCTGAACCGGCCCGAACCGCACACCCCACCCACCAACAGGTAAGGAACCGACCTCCATGCTGCGCATCGCCGTCCCCAACAAGGGTTCGCTCTCGGGTCCCGCGGCGGAGATGCTCCATGAGGCCGGCTACCGGCAGCGCAAGGACCCCAAGGAGCTCGTCCTCGTCGACCCGGACAACCAGGTCGAGTTCTTCTTCCTGCGTCCGCGCGACATCGCCGTGTACGTCGGCTCCGGCCGGCTGGACATCGGCATCACCGGCCGCGACCTGCTGCTGGACTCGCACTCCAACGCGGAGGAGGTGCTGGCCCTCGGGTTCGGCGGCTCCACCTTCCGCTTCGCCCGCCCGGAGGGCGTGGAGGTCAAGGACGTGCAGGGCCTGGAGGGCCTGCGGATCGCCACCTCCTACACCGGCCTGGTCGAGCAGCACCTCGCCGACCACGGGGTGAAGGCCACCGTCACCAAGCTGGACGGCGCGGTGGAGACCGCGGTGCAGCTCGGCGTCGCCGATGTGATCGCCGACGTGGTGGAGACCGGCACCAGCCTGCGCAACGCCGGCCTGGAGGTGTTCGGCGAGCCGATCCTGGTCTCCGACGCCGTGGTGATCCGCCCCAAGGGCGCCGAGTCCGACCCGGGCGTGGAGCAGTTCCTGCGCCGCCTCCAGGGTGTGCTGGTGGCCCGCCGCTACGTGCTGATGGACTACGACATCCGCGCCGAGCACGTCAGCGCGGCCGTCGCGCTGACCCCCGGCCTGGAGTCGCCGACCGTCTCCCCGCTGCACACCGAGGGCTGGGTGGCCGTCCGTTCGATGGTGCTCCGCAAGGAGGCCCAGCGGATCATGGACGACCTGTGGAACATCGGCGCCCGCGCCATCCTGGTCACCAACATCCACGCCTGCCGCCTCTGACCCCCCGCGGTCCCGGCCGCGGAGTTAAGCCGCGATTGAATAGGGCGGGGACGCCGAACGCGTCCCCGCCCTTTTCCTCGACATCCCCCCCGTGACCGGCACCTCCCGGAACCCCGGAACCCCTCGGAGACCCACGTGTCCACCCCCGCCGCCTTTCCCGTCACCTGGGCGCCGCGCCGCACCCGGGCCGTCCTGCTGCCGGTCTGCGCCCTGCTGGTCGTGATGTTCGTCGCGATCGCCGTCGCGCTCCCGGAGAACTGGCAGCTCAACGACCGGATCATGATGGTGCTCAGCGGGGTGCTGTTCGCGGGCGTCGGTGTGATGCTGGCCCGCCCCCGGGTCAGCGCCGACGCCGACGGCGTCACCGTGGTCAACTTCGTCCGCAGCCGGCGGCTGGCCTGGGCCGAGATCGTCCGGGTCAACTTCCGCCAGGGCGACCCGTGGGCGACCCTCGACCTGGCCGACGGCACCTCGCTCGCCGCGGTCGGCATCCAGTCCGGTGTCGGCAAGGCCCAGGCCATCGCGGACGCCCGGGCGCTGCGCGACCTGGTCGAGGGCCGCGGCCGGGCCTGACCCGCCCCGGCCCGCCGGACCTGAGGACCCGACCGGACCCCACCTGCGAAACAGCGGGTCCGGCGGGTCCGAACAGGCTCCCTACGCCCGTCCGGGTATGGTTTACGCTGGTAAAAGTAGGGCAAAGGTTCTGCCCTACCCGAAAACGACCTGAGGAGTGACACTTCCCCTCGATGGACGATCCGTCCGGTAGTACCTGCGCCGCCCTACTTCCGACCGTTGGAAGGCAGGCGGCACTGTGATCACCGCCTGGCTGCTGTTGTTCGCGGCCCTTCTCCTCATCCTCGCGAACGGCCTCTTCGTGGCCGCCGAGTTCGCCTTCGTCACCGTCGAGCGCGGGGCGGTGGACCGCGCCGCCGAGAGCGGCGACGCCAAGGCCGGCCGCGTGTCCCGGGCGCTGCGGCACCTCTCCTTCGAGCTCTCCGGCGCCCAGCTCGGCATCACCGTCACCTCGCTGGTGGTCGGCATGCTCGCCGAACCGGCGCTCTCCGTCCTGCTCCAGCCGCTGTTCACCGGCGTCGGCCTGCCCGACTCGGCCGCCCGCGGCGCCGCCGTCATCATCGGCATGCTGCTGGCCACGGTGGTGCAGATGGTGATCGGCGAGCTCGTCCCGAAGAACTGGGCGATCTCCCGGCCGCTCCAGGTGGCCCGCGCGGTGGCCGCCCCGCACATGGCGTTCTCCTTCGTCTGCCGCCCGCTGATCAGCTTCCTCAACGGGGCCGCGGACCGGACGGTCCGCGCCTTCGGCATCGAGCCGCAGGAGGAGCTGGGCCACGCCCGCACCCCCGCCGAACTGCTCTCGCTCGCCCGGCACTCCGCCAAGGCGGGCGCGATAGACGAGGAGTCGGCCACGCTCTTCGTGCGGACCCTCGGACTCGGAAACCTCACCGCCGAGTCGGTGATGACCCCGCGCGTCGACGTCGCCGCCCTCCAGCGCGACGCCAGCGCCGCCGACGTCCTCAACCTCACCCGGGCGACCGGCCTCTCCCGCTTCCCGGTCTACACCGACAGCCTGGACGAGGTCACCGGCACCGTCACGCTCAAGGACGCCCTCGCCGTCCCGTCGGCCCGGCGCGGACTGGTCCGGGTCGCCGAACTCGCGGTGCCGCCGCTGCTGGTGCCCGAGACCCTGCCCGCCGAGCGGCTGCTCGACCAGCTGCGCCGGCTCCAGCCGATGGCCATCGTGGTCGACGAGTACGGCGGCACCGCCGGCGTCGTCACCGTCGAGGACATCGTCGAGGAGATCGTCGGCGACGTGCAGGACGAGCACGACCCCGCCGACACCCCCGAACTGGTCCCGCTGCCGCCCGTGGACGGGCTGCCCGTCTGGGCGGCCGACGGCCGGGCCAGGACCGACCAGCTGGAGGCCATCGGCCTGCACGCCCCCGACGGTCCGTACGAGACCCTGGCCGGCCTGGTCGCCGACCTGCTCGGCAGGCTGCCCGTCCCGGGTGAGCAGGCCGAGCTGCCGGGCTGGCGGTTCACCGTGGAGGCCGTCGACCGGCACCGCACCAGCCGGGTGCGGGTGGAACGCACCGCCGAGCACCACCACTTCGGCGACACCGAGGACGGGAACCGATGACCGCGCTCCAACTGGCCGTCGCCGTACTCCTGCTCCTCGGCAACGCCTTCTTCGTCGGCGCCGAGTTCGCCGTGATCTCGGTGCGGCGCAGCCAGATCGAACCGCTCGCCGAGGCCGGGAACAAGCGCGCCCGCACCGTGCTGCACGCGCTCTCCAACGTCTCCGCGATGCTCGCCGCCGCCCAGCTCGGCATCACCGTCTGTTCGCTGGGTCTCGGCGCGCTCGCCGAGCCCACCATCGCCCACCTGCTGGAGGGCCCGTTCCACGCGATCGGCATCCCCAGCGGGCTGATGCACCCGCTCTCGTTCGGGATCGCGCTCGCCGTGGTGGTCTTCCTGCACATGGTGGTGGGCGAGATGGTGCCCAAGAACATGGCCCTGGCCGGTCCGGAGAAGGCCGCGCTCTGGCTCGGCCCGCCGCTGGACCGCCTGGCCCGCTGGCTCGCGCCGGTGATCAGCTTCCTGAACGCCTTCGCCAACGGAGTGCTCAAGCTGTTCAAGGTCGAGGCCAAGGACGAGGTGGAGTCCGTCTTCACCACCGAGCAGCTGATGTACCTGCTGGTCGACTCCCGGGACGCCGGCCTGCTCGACGAGGACCGCCAGGAGCGGCTGGAGGACGCCCTGGAGATGGGCCGCCGCCCGCTCACGGACGTGCTGCTCAAGCCCGAGCAACTGGTCACCGTGGACACCAAGGTGACCGCCGCGCAGATCGAGGAGCTGGCGCTGCGCACCGGCTTCTCGCGCTTCCCGGTCGCCGACGGCGACCCGGCCGGCCACGGCTACCTGGGTTATCTGCACCTGAAGGACATCCTCGACGTCGAGGACCCGTCGGCCCCCGTCCCGGCCCGCCTCTGGCGCCCGATCACGGTGCTGCGCGGCACGCTTCCGCTGGACGACGCGCTCGGTGCGATGCGCCGTGTCTCCTGCCACCTGGCCGCCGTGCTGGACCAGGACGGGCGCACGCTCGGCATGGTCACGCTGGAGGACGTGGTGGAGGAGCTGGTCGGCGAGGTGTACGACCCGGACCACCGCTCGGCGGCGTAGCCCCGACCGGCCGGCCACCGGACCGGGCGCCCCGTGGGGGTGCCCGGTCCGGTGCCGTTTCCGGGCCCGCCGCCCCGCCGTCCCGGCACAGAGGTGACGGGCTTTCAGCTGTGGGCGATTCCGCTCAGAGCGTGCGGCTGTTCCCATTCCGGCCGCCCGGAGGCAGGGTGGTCGGCATGAGGCTGCTACTGCTGGGTGGAACGAAGTTCGTCGGCCGCGCCGTAGCGGCGGAGGCGCTCGCACGGGGCTGGGAGGTGACGGCCTTCCACCGGGGGTCGCAGGCGGCGCCGGAGGGGGTGGCGAGCCTGCACGGTGACCGGACCGCCGAGGGCGGGCTGGCCGCGCTGGCCGAGGGGGAGTGGGACGCGGTGGTGGACACCTGGTCCTGGGCGCCCGTCGCGGTGCGCGACACCGCGCGGCTGCTGTCCGGCCGGGTCGGCCACTACGCGTACGTGTCGAGCCGGTCGGTGTACGACTCCCCGGTCGCCGCCGGGGCGGACGAGGACGCCCCGGTGGTCGCGGCCTCGCCGGACGCCGACGGCGAGGTGCCGTACGCGGAGGCGAAGCGCGGCGGCGAACTCGCCGTGCTCGCGGAGTTCGGCGAGCGTGCGCTGCTGGCCCGCGCCGGGCTGATCCTCGGCCCGTACGAGAACATCGGCCGGCTGCCCTGGTGGCTGGACCGGATCGCGCGCGGCGGCCCGGTGCTCGCCCCCGGCCCGCGCGACCTGCGCCTTCAGTACATCGACGCGCGCGACCTCGCCGGCTGGACGCTGGACGCCGTCGCGGCGGGCCTCGGCGGCCCGTACAACCTGGTCAGCGAGGCCGGGCACGCCACGATGGGGGAGCTGCTGGAGGCCTGCGTCCGGACCACCGGCTCCGACGCCGAGCTGCGCTGGACCGACCCCGAGCGGATCCTGGCGGCCGGCGTCGAGCCGTGGACCGAGCTGCCGATCTGGCTGCCGCCGGGCGAACTGTGCGACTTCCTGCACGGGGCGGACGTCGGCCGTGCGGTGGCCGCGGGGCTGCGCTGCCGGCCGGTCGCCGAGACGGTCGAGTCCACCTGGTCCTGGCTGCGCTCGATCGGCGGTACCGCCCCGCAGCGGGCCGACCGCCCGGCGGTCGGTCTCGACCCGGTGCGCGAGGCGCGGCTGCTCCAGGGCTGACCCGGCCGGCCGGGCTGTGAGGCTCGGGCGCGACGGCCGGGGCGTGAGGCTCAGCCCCGGCCGTCGATCAGTTCGCCGTACGCCTGGACCAGGTCCGGCAGCCGCAGCGTCGCCAGGTCCTCCCGGCCCGGCGGCTCGCGCAGCATCGAGAGCCGCAGGTCCCGGTAGGCGCAGGACTTCTCGTAGAGGGTGCGGATGAACCGGCCGTTGCCCAGGTCGTCGATCCAGCCCTCACGGACCACATGGGTGCAGATGCTCGCCAGTTCCTCGCCCGCGTCCTCGTCCCAGCCGTCGCCGTCCCGGTCGGCGAGGGCCGCGCCGATCGCGGTCAGCTCGCCGGGGCGGTAGCTGGGGAAGTCGACCCGGGTGGTGAAGCGGGAGTTGAGGCCGGGGTTGGTGGCCAGCAGCCGGTTCATGCCCTCCGGGTAGCCGGCCAGGATCACCACCAGCCGGTCGCGGTTGTCCTCGGCCCGCTTCAGCAGCACCTGCAGCGCCTCGTCGCCGTACGCGTCGCCCTTGCTGTAGCCGGAGTTGGAGAGGCTGTACGCCTCGTCGATGAACAGCACACCGTCCAGTGCGGAGTCGATCAGCTCGTTCGCCTTGACCGCGGTCTGACCGAGGAACTCTCCGACCAGGTCAGCCCGTTGGGCCTCGACCAGATGGTCCCCGGAGAGCAGCCCGAGGGCGTGGAAGACCCGCCCGAGGATGCGGGCCACCGTGGTCTTGCCGGTGCCGGAGGGGCCGGAGAAGACGAAGTGGCGCTTCGGGGGCTGCACCGGCAGGCCCTGTTCGGTCCGCAGCCGGGACATCCGCAACTGCGCGGAGAGCGCCCGGACCTGCCGCTTCACCGGCTCCAGGCCGACCATCCGGGAGAGCTCGGCCAGTGCGGCGTCCAACTCCCGCTCGTCGCCGCCGCGTTCGGCGGTGAAGGGGCTCGCCGTCCGGGGCGCCGCCGCCCCGCCAGGTGCCGCCGCCGGACCGGTACCGGCCCCCGGCGGGGCGGCGGCGGGCGGGAGCGGCGAGCCGGAGCGTTCACCGGCCGCCAGCGGCGGGGCCCCGGCGCCCTGGTCGGCGCCCGCCTCCGCCGTGTCGCCCGGCCCGCCGGGCTCACCGGCGCCGCCGCTCCCGACGGGTGCCGCCGTTCCGTCCGGCGGCACCGGAACGGCCGACCCGGCAGCCGCCTCCGCCTCCGGTTCCTCCGGCGCCTGCGCCGGCCCGCCGAACTCCGCCGGGTACGACCCGACCCCGAAGTCCGCCCCGAAGTCGGCCGCGTCCACTCCTGCGGCCTCCAGCCCCGTACCGTCCAACTCCGCGTCGTCGAAGGCCTCGCCCGGCCTCCCGGTCTCCCGGCCGGCCGCACCGACGGCGTCCAGCAGCGCGTCGACCACACCGTCCTCGGCCGAGATCGCCGCCAGCCGGGCCGCGGTGTCCATGAACGCCGGATCGGCCCGGTGCACCGCCCGGTAGAGCGGCAGCGCCGCAGCGCTGCGCCCCGCCCCCTCGTACGAGCGCGCCAGCCAGTACCGCAACTCCTTGCGCTGCGGCTGCTCGGAGCGGCAGCGGGCGAGCGAGGCCGCCAGCGGTGCCTGCGCCTGCGCGCACATGTCCAGCCGGACCCGCGCCATGCCCGCGAACAGTCCGGCCTCGATGCCGAGCAGCGGGTCGTCCAGCAGCCGGTCGGTGTCCCGGATCAACTGCTCCCAGTCCTTGAGCAGATAGGACCGGCAGGCGTACAGGAAGCGTGCCGACGGATCCTCGGCGGGCGCCGGACACTGCTCCAACGCCCGCTCCAGCTCGGCGAGATGGCGGCCGTCCAGCCAGTGCGAGGCATGGGCGAGGGTGAGGTCGCGGGTGTTCTCCAGCACCGGCTGCACCCACCAGCCCAGCCAGTACCAGGAACTGAGCGGGCGTTGGTGGCGTCGGCGCTGCTCACCGAAACGTTTCTGGTGCCGGTACATCGCGAGCAGCGCGCCGGAGGTGTCGCTGCGCAGCGCGTGCAGGCCGAGCCAGGCGTCGGCCATCCCCGGGTCCAGCCGGACGGCCACCCGGAACTCCTCCTCCGCGCGGGCGTACGCGCCCGCCGTGTAGGCGTCCATGGCACGCAGCCAGGCGCGGTCGGCGAGCCGGTTCGGGCCCGGGCCGCCCGCGTTGTTGCCGTCGGAACTGTCCACCGTCGTCACTCACGCCCCCCGCGGTGTGCCTCGGGGCTCGGCCGGCGGGTCGGGTGCGGAGAGCCGGCCCGAGGTCGACAGCCCCGGGGCGCATATGCGCCTCCAGGAATCGTACCGGCGCGACGCTGATCCGGAAGGGTGTCGCACCGGGTCAAATGTGATCGGGGGTGCGGTCGTTGGGCGATCACGGAGGCCGCGGGGGCCGGCCCGGGGCGGCCGAGGGCCGGGTGGGAGGAGGGGCCGAACGGCATCCCCGGCTCACGGGGGAACAAGCCGGGGATACCGCGTCCGGTGTTGCGCGATCAAGAAGTCCGGCAACTGGGGAGAACGTAAGTCCTGGCGATACCGCAGGTCAAGGGGTTGTTGAAGGTTCACCGACGGTGCCCGGCGCGATCCGGCCGGTCACCCCGTCGACCCTCGTCCCGGCGTACGGGCGGCTCGGATCGGCGGCGAAATGCGCGGATTCGGCCCGGGCCCAGCCCGCCCAGAACTCCGCCAGCGCCGGGCCGTCGCGCTCCTCCCCGCGGCGCCGGGCGTCCTCGGCGGCCAGCTCCATCCAGATCACCCGGGCCAGCCACGGCCGCACCCCGCGCCGCCCGGCGCCGACCCCCTCGACCAGGACCACCGGGGCGACGGGCGCCACGGCCGTCCCGGCGAACCGGCGCAGCGTCCAGTCGTACACCTGGTACGCGGCGTCCTGCCCGGCGGCCAGCGGCTCCAGCACCTGGCCGCGCAGCCGCCCGGTCCAGCCGAACGGCTCGGCGTGCGTGGCCAGATCGTCCAGATGGACCACCGGCGCACCCCCCAGCGCCCCGGCCAGCCGGCCCGCGAAGGTCGTCTTGCCGGAACCCGCGTGCCCGTCCACCGCGACCAGCCGCACCGGCCCGCAGGACGGCGGAAGCGCGCGCAGCTCCCGGGCGAGCGCGCCCAGGGCGTCGTCGGCGGCGAGGGCGGTCCTGCCCGGCAGCGGGGGGTGAGGGGTCACGGAAGCAGCCACAACGGCAACCCTACGGCGGCTCGCACTCCAGTACGGACAGTGATTCTCCGCAGGTCGTGACGGCAGCGCCCCGATCGGGCATACTCACTTCGCCACGCATGTGAACGGCCGTTCACCGTAACCCGGTGCCGGTCGGGCCGACCTGCCACACCCGCGTCGGGCCCGCCACGCCTGGGCCCGGTGCCCGATCGAGGAGGCGACCAACCGCCATGACCCCCGCCCCTGCGAAAGCCGTGGACCGCCAGCTGCCGAGCGAGGAGGCCCGGGAACTCCTGAGCCTCACCCGGGACCTGGTCCAGCGCGAGATCCAGCCGCGCGCGGCGGAGGACGAGGCCGCCGACCGCTTCCCGCGCGAGGTGTTCCGGACCCTCGGCACGGCCGGCCTGCTCTCCCTCCCGTACGAGGAGCGGTACGGCGGCGGCGAGCAGCCCTACGAGGTCTACCTGCAGGTCCTGGAGGAGCTGGCGGCCGGCTGGCTGGCCATCGGCCTCGGCGTCAGCGTGCACACCCTCTCCTGCCACGCCCTCGCCACCTTCGGCACCGAGGAGCAGCGCGCCGCCTGGCTGCCCGGCATGCTCTCCGGCGAGCAGCTCGGCGCCTACTGCCTCTCCGAGCCGCAGTCCGGCTCGGACGCCGCCGCGCTGCGCACCCGCGCCGACCTGGACGGCGAGGAGTACGTGGTCAGCGGCACCAAGGCGTGGATCACCCACGGCGGGCAGGCCGACTTCTACAGCGCCATGGTCCGCACCGGCGAGCAGGGCCCGCACGGCATCAGCTGCCTGCTGGTGCCCGGCACGGCGGACGGCCTCTCGGCCGCCCCGCCGGAGCACAAGATGGGCATGCGGTCCTCGCCGACCGCGCAGCTGCACTTCGACGGGGTCCGGGTCGACCGGGAGCGGCTGGTCGGCACCGAGGGCCAGGGCTTCCAGATCGCGCTCGCCGCGCTGGACTCCGGCCGCCTCGGCATCGCCGCCTGCGCGATCGGGGTCGCCCAGGCGGCCCTCGACCTCGCGGTGGAGTACGCGGGCACCCGCAAGCAGTTCGGCCGGCCGATCGCCGAGTTCCAGGGCCTGTCATTCATGCTCGCCGACATGGCCACCCAGATCGAGGCCGGCCGCTCGCTCTACCTGACCGCCGCCCGCCGCCGCGATGCCGGGCTGCCGTTCTCCAAGGAGGCGGCGATGGCCAAGCTGTTCTGCACCGACACCGCGATGCGGGTGACCACCGACGCCGTCCAGGTGCTCGGCGGCTACGGCTACACCCAGGACTTCCCGGCCGAGCGCTACATGCGCGAGGCCAAGGTGCTGCAGATCGTCGAGGGCACCAACCAGATCCAGCGCCTGGTCATCGGCCGCCACCTGACCAAGGACTGACCTCCGGGGGCGGCCTCCGGGCAGCCCCCGGGAAACGGCCTCCGGGCGTCACTCCAGGGTGCGGAGCGACGCCCGGAGGCGTAGGGCGGGCCCGGGGCCGGGCCGGACGGTCACCCCGCCTGCACGGGGTGACCGTCCGTCGACTGCGCGGTGGGGCCGCGGGGTCAGCGCCGGACGAGCCGGCCGCGTTGCTCCGGGATGGCCGGGGCCGGCACCGTCCGCACCGGGCGGTGGGCCACGGCGTGCGAGAACGGCTGGGTGCGCCAGTCGAGTTCGGAGGGCAGCGTCAGCAGCGCCTCCAGGCTGTCGGCGTCGGCGTCCGCCGTCGGCTCGACCTCCGCCAGGTCGTCCGCCGACGTGCCGGAACCGGGGCAGAGGGCGGGGGAGAAGGGGTGCCAGGCGGTCGGCAGCACCGCGTGCTGCGGGAGCCGCTCCTCGTCGCCCACCAGGGCGATCGGGCGCCGGCACTCGGGGCAGTGGACCCGGAAGATCTCCCAGGTCTCGCCCTCACCGGGGTCGACCCCCGGCGCAGGGCCGTGGGCGACCGCGAGATCCTCGCGGCCGGTCATATCGTGGGCGTCGTCGGCGCTCAGCGAACGCTGGTCAGTTGCAGGCATGGTGATCCCCCTCGGATCGGGCCCGGCGTGGTCGCCCGGGGCCACAACCAGCACTTCCCTGCGACACGGACTCATAACCCTGCGGCCTGTTGCACTGTGATGCACCAGGTGTGTCCTTGGCCACATTCGTCCGGCATGTGCCCGGTCGGCACCCCGCACCACCGCCGGTGACACCGGGTGCGCCCATCGCGGCGCCCCGCGCGCCCCCGACCCGGTAGGTTTGCGCCTTGTGGAGGATCTCGACCAACGCATCGTCCAGCTGCTCCTTGAGGACGGCCGGATGAGCTACACGGACCTGGGCAAGGCCACCGGCCTGTCCACCTCGGCGGTGCACCAGCGTGTGCGGCGCCTGGAACAGCGCGGGGTGATCCGCGGCTACACCGCGATCATCGACCCCGACGCCGTCGATCTGGCGCTGACCGCGTTCATCTCGGTCAAACCCTTCGATCCCAGCGCCCCCGACGACACACCGGAACGCCTCGCCGGCCTGCCCGAGATCGAGGCCTGCCACAGCGTCGCCGGGGACGAGAACTACATCCTCAAGGTCCGCGTCGGCGCCCCCGGCGACCTGGAGGACCTGCTCGCGCGCATCCGCAGCGCGGCCGGTGTCTCCACCCGCACCACCGTCGTCCTCTCCACCCCCTACGAGGCGCGCCCCCCGAAGTTCTGACCGCACGGCCCCGGCCGGCTCCGGCGGTGTGGCCCGGCCGGGCACCCCGAAACGCTCCGACCACGAACCCGCGGGCCCCCGGCCCGAGGACGGGCGGGCGGGAAGGTGCAGACTTAGCCGCATGACCGAACGCACCCCCCGGACCGTCCTGCTGCGCGGCGGCGCCGTCTACAGCCCCGCCGACCCCTTCGCGACCGCGATGCTCGTCGAGGGCGAGCACGTCGCCTGGGTCGGCAGCGACGGCGCCGCCGAGGCGTACACCGACGTCGCGGACGAGATCGTCGAGCTGGACGGCGCACTGGTCACCCCCGCCTTCGCCGACGCCCATGTGCACGCCACCTCCACCGGTCTGGCGCTCACCGGCCTCGACCTCACCGGCAGCCCCTCGCTCGCCGCCGCGCTCGACGCCGTCGCCGCCTTCACGGCCGACCGGCCGGAGGCCGGCGGGGTGCTCATCGGCCACGGCTGGGACGAGACCGGCTGGCCCGAGGGCCGCCCGCCGACCCTCGCCGAACTCGACGCGGCCGCCGGGGGCGCCGCCGTCTACCTCTCCCGGACCGACGTGCACTCCGCGCTCGCCACCACCGCGCTGCGCGCGCTCACCGACGGCCTGGCCGGGCGGCCCGGCTTCGCCGCCGAGGGCCCGCTCACCCGGGACGCCCACCACGCCGTCCGGCAGACCGCGCTCGCCCACCTCACCCCCGAACAGCGCCGCCGCGCCCAGCGCGCCACGCTCGCCCGCGCCGCCGAACTCGGCATCGGCTCGCTGCACGAGTGCGCCGGCCCGGAGATCTCCTCCGAAACCGACCTGGCCGCCCTGCTCGCCCTCGCCGCCGACGGCGACACCCCCGAAGTCTTCGGCTACTGGGGCGAGTTGGGCGGTGTCGAGACCGCCCGCCGGCTCGGCGCCGTCGGCGCCGGCGGCGACCTCTTCGTCGACGGCGCGCTCGGCTCGCACACCGCCTGCCTGCACAGCCCGTACGCCGACGCCGACCACACCGGCACCTCCTACCTCAGCGCCGAGCAGGTCGCCGACCACGTCGCCGCCTGCACCGAGGCGGGCCTCCAGGCCGGCTTCCACGCCATCGGCGACGCCGCCGTCGCCGCCGTCGTCGATGGCGTCCGGGCGGCCGGCGAGCGGGTGGGCGCCGACCGGGTCAAGGCGCGGCGCCACCGCGTCGAGCACGCCGAGGCCCTGGACGAGACCTCCATCGCCGCCTTCGCCGAACTCGGCCTCACCGCCTCCGTCCAGCCCGCCTTCGACGCCGCCTGGGGCGGCCCTGACGGCATGTACGTCCAGCGGCTCGGCGCCGAGCGCGCCGCCGCGCTCAACCCCTTCGCCGCCCTGCTGCGGACCGGCGTCCCGCTCGCCTTCGGCTCGGACGCCCCCGTCACCCCGCTCGACCCCTGGGGCACCGTCCGCGCGGCCGCCTTCCACCGCACCCCCGAGCACCGGATCTCGGTCCGCGCCGCCTTCACCGCGCACACCCGCGGCGGCTGGCGGGCGCTCGGCCGGGACCAGGACGGCGTCCTCGTCCCGGGGGCGGTCGCCAGCTACGCGATCTGGGCCGCCGACGACCTGGTCGTCCAGGCCCCCGACTCCCGGGTGGCCGGCTGGTCCACCGACCCGCGCTCCGGCACTCCCGGCCTGCCCGACCTCACCCCGGGCCGTCCGCTCCCGGCCTGCCTGCGCACCGTCGTCCGCGGCCGGACCGTCCACCTGGCCACCGGGGCCTAGGGTCTGTCGTCAGACCCTCGCGGCGGCCCCGGTCGCTACCACCCTGACCTCACGGTTCCGTGTCCTTCCGGGGTACCTTCTTCGGACAGCGTCCGAACATGCATGCCCCCGGGTCCGCGGGGCGGCTCCCCCAGAGAGATGGTGCGCCGGTGGCCATGCCCGTCACCCAGGAGCGGTCCGGGACCGCGCCCCAGTCGCCCGACCAGGCCCCCCGGCCCGGCCGGGCGGCCCGCGCCCTCGCCAAGGTCCGCGCCGGGCTGCCCCGCACCGGCCTGGCCGTGCTGGGCGGGCTGCTGCTCGCCCTGGCCTTCCCGCCGTTCGACCTCTGGCCGCTCTCCCTGGTCGGCGTCGCCGCGCTCTCCCTGCTCACCCGGGGCCGCACCGCCCGCCAGGCCGCCTGGACGGGCTTCGCCTTCGGCCTGCCGTTCTTCCTGCTGCTGCTCAGCTGGCTGCGGGTGATCGGCTGGGACGCCACCGTCGGACTGTCCGTCATCGAGGCCCTCTTCCTGGCGGCGCTCGGCTCCGGACTCGCCGTCACCTCCCGCCTGCCCGGCTGGCCGCTCTGGGCCGGCTGCCTCTGGATCACCCAGGAGTGGGCGCGCGACCGGCTCCCGCTCGGCGGCTTCCCCTGGGGCCGGCTGGCCTTCGCCAACACCGCCACCCCCTACACCCCGCTCGCCGCGCTCGGCGGGGCCCCGCTGGTGACCTTCGCCGTCGCCCTCAGCGGCGCCCTGCTGGCCTGGGCCGCGCTGCGCCTGCGCGGGCCCCGCAGGGCCCCGAGGGCCGCCGCGCTGGCCGCCCTCGGCGCGGTCGCCGCCCTGCTGGCCGGCTACCTCGTCCCGGTGCCCACCGCGCCCGCCGACACGGTCAAGGTCGCCCTCGTCCAGGGCAACGTGCCCAACCCCGGCATGGACTTCCTCGGCCGCCCGATGATGGTCCTCAACAACCACGCCGCCGCCACCGAGAAGCTCGCCGCCGACATCGAGGCCGGCCGGGTCGAGCGCCCGGACATCGTGATCTGGCCGGAGAACTCCTCCGACCTCGACCCGTTCAGCGACCCGCTCGCCTACCAGCGCATCGACGAGGCCGTGAAGGCGATCGGCGTGCCCACCCTGGTCGGCACCCTGGTCGACGGCCCGGACAGCCGGCACGTCCAGAACGAGGGCATCGTCTGGGACCCGAAGACCGGTCCCGGCGCCTCCTACACCAAGCAGCACCCGGTCCCGTTCGGCGAGTACGTGCCGTTCCGCGACCAGCTCGCCAAGGTGATCACCCGCCTCCAGCGGGTCGCCCGCGACTTCTACCCCGGCGACCACAACGGCGTCATGCAGCTCGGCCCGGCCCGGATCGGCGACGTGATCTGCTTCGAGGTGGCCTACGACGAGATCGTCCGCGACACCGTGGACAAGGGCGCCCGGGTCCTGGTCGTCCAGACCAACAACGCCACCTACGCCAAGACCGGCCAGCCCGAGCAGCAGCTCGCGATGTCCCGGCTGCGCGCCGTCGAGCACGGCCGGGCCGTCCTGATCGCCGCCACCAGCGGCATCAGCGCCGTGATCGCCCCCGACGGCTCGGTGGTCCAGCGCACCGAGGAACTGACCGCCGCCGAGCTGTCGGCCGTCGTCCCGCTGCGCGACGGCACCACGGTCGCCGACCGCGTCGGCGCCGCGCCCGAGTGGACGCTGGCCGTCGCGGGCCTGCTGGCCTGCGGCGCGGCCGTGCTGATCGGCCGCCGCCGGCGCCCCGCCGCCGGAACACCCGCCACCTGAGGATCGTTGCACCAGGTGGTGCCGTAGCCGGCCCGGACCTCCCGTGCGGCGCGCAGAGCACCGCTTGGAGTGGATTCGTACCGTGACCCAGCAAGCTACCCCCGCCCGTCCGGCCCCGCGCGGCAAGCTCCGGCGGGTGCTGCCGCTGCTGATCACCGCCTGGCTGGTGCTGGAGATCTGGCTGCTGGTCCAGGTGGGCTCGCGGCTCGGCGGCCTCACCGTCCTCCTGCTGCTCATAGCCGGCGCCGTGATCGGTGGCTCGCTGATCAAGCGGGCCGGGGCGAAGGCGCTGTCGGCGGCGCTCGAACAGAGCCGTGACCCGAAGCCGCAGCAGGCCCAGACCGGGACGAGCATGACGGTCCTGGCCGGCCTGCTGCTGATCGTCCCGGGCCTCCTCTCGGACGCCCTGGCGCTCACCCTGGTCTTCCCGCCCACCCGGGCGCTCTGGCGGGCCGCCGGGCGCCGTTTCGCCGACAAGGCGCTGCGCAGCACCGCGGCCACCGGCGCGGACCCGCTGGCGGACGCCATGCGGCTCCAGGAGCAGCTGCGGATCCACCGGCCGGACGGCAAGGTGATCCAGGGCGAGGTGGTCGAGCCCGGCGCCGGCCCGCAGGGCCCGGACACCACCTACCGGCCCCCGATCAAGGGCTGACCCGGCCGGGGCGGCCCGCGCCGGGCCGCCCCGCCTTCCGGTCCCGTCGCCCCGGCTCCCCGGGCGGGAGCCGGTTTCGGGCAACGCGAAAGGGACCCTGGTGGCCAGGGTCCCTTTTCGCGTGCTCCCGCCGCCGTGGGCGGGAGCGGGGTCAGGCGCTCTTACGGGTGTCCCGCGGGTGTACCGCGAGGTTCATCCCTCCGGAGCGGAGTACGGCCAGCCGCTCGGCCAGCACCTCCTCCAGCTCCTCGCGCGTCCGGCGCTCCATCAGCATGTCCCAATGGGTGCGTGTGGGCTTGGTCTTCTTCTCCTCCGGCTCATCACCGTCGAGAAGTACTGCCTCCTGGCCGCAGAAACGGCATTCCCAGGCCGAGGGGATCTCGGCCTCGACCGAGAAAGGAACCTCGAATCGGTGTCCGTTCTGACATGCGTACTCGACGGTCTGGCGGGGAGCCAGATCGATACCGCGGTCGGTCTCGTAGCTAGTGGCCCCGAGTCGCGTGCCGCGGAGAGCTCGCTCGCTCATGAATCGTGCCTCCCGGGCTTATGGCCCACAGGACTAGTGGTCGCTGTTCTTCGTCGTTCGGTCAACGCTCGGCTTCCGACGAAGATTCCCGTCCCGGGACATGCGTCGTCTGTCGTGCCGTCCCTGTTTGTACCCACCAGCGCCCGATTTGTCACATCTGGCCGGTGATATCACCCCAGGTGTCACCTATTTCACATGCGGTGATCGATCGGGCTTTCCGTGAGGAGCGTACCGGGACGGGATACGACGCCCGTCGCCGCCCCGGCCGAAGGCCGTCCGGACGGCCCCGTTCAGCCGAGCGGGCGGGAGCGCAGGGTGGGGTGCCCGTTGGCGAGGTCGACCGGTCCGGCCTCCGGGTCCAGCTCCACCGGCACCGCCGGGGGCGGCCCGGCCGGGAGCGGCGGCGCCTCGACCGGCGCGGCCGCCTCGGTCCGGGTGTCTCGGTGCGGCAGCAGGGCGATCACCGCCTCGCGCAGCTGCGCCGGGGCGTCCTCGTCCAGTGGGTCGACGGTGGCCGGCACCTGGAGGCGGACCGGTGCGCCGGCGCCGATCCGGGCATAGCCGCGCCCGGCGGGGGCGTGCGCGGCCGGCACGATGTCCAGCGGTGTGCCGAGTGCGGCCTGCCCCTCCGCGGGGCCGGTCGGGCCGAGCGTCACCCGGGCCCGGGTGGTGGCCCGGACGGTCGGGGTGATCCGGTCACGGGCCTCGATGTCGTCGGCGATCACCACGGTGACCCGGGCGGCGCGGCCGTGCCGCAGCGGCAGCTCCAGCAGGTCCTGCGGGTCGGGGCGGCCCTCCGCGTGGGCCAGCTCGCTGAGCTCGGTCGGGTGGTCCAGCAGCAGCCAGAGCGGCCGGGTGATGTCCTCCGGGGGCGCCACCCCGGCGTGCCGGGCGGCGTTCAGCGCGGCGAGCCGGCGCTCGGTCTCCCCGGCGGCCCACTCCAGTGCGGCCAGCGCGCCGTGCAGGCTGGTCTCCACGGTGTGCACACCGGGGCGGTTGACCAGACAGGCGTGCTCGCCGGTCCCGGCGCCGTCGATCACCACCAGGTCCCCGAACGGGAGCGCCTGGAGCGCGACCGAGCGGATCAGGCTGGAGGTGCCGTACCCGGTCACGCCCAGCGCCAGCAGGTGCGGCTCGGCCGAGCGCGGCCCGGTGCGCCAGACCACCGGCGGCTGCTGGACGATCGTCCCGCCCTGGCCGACCGGGATGGTCCGGGCGCTGCCCTCCTCGTCGGTGAAGCCCAGCACGATCTCGCCGGGCGCGGTGACGAACCGCTGGGCCGCGATGTCGGTCGGCAGCGGCGCCAGCGCGGTGATCCGCAGCCGGTTGGACTCCTCGTCCCAGTCGAACCGGTACTCCCGGGCGCGGCCGGCCTTGCCCTGGACGACCTGTTCGATCCGGGTCCGGGCGGCGGGCTCGGTGTCGGTGAAGTAGGCCGGGTAGACCAGCTCCAGCCGGGAGAGCCGGCCGTCGCCGTCGAACTCCCAGGCGCCGAAGACGTCCTGGTAGCGGCCCTCGTGGTGGTAGAGCGGGTTGAGGTCATCGGGGCCGGTCAGGTACGGCGTGAGCGCGGCGTACAGGGCGCCGAGCTTGAGGTCGGCGGCGTTCGGCTCGGGCGGCCCCGGCAGTCCCTTCGGGGACCGTCCGGCCCAGGCCGCGCTGGCCATCAGTGCCACCAGGGCGAACAGCAGGCCGTGCGGCAGCAGGTAGATGCCGAGCAGCATCGCGGCGGTCAGGAAGAGCGTCGGCCCGCGCCGATCCTTCGGGGTGGCCTGCCAGCGGTCCTTGGCCCAGCCGATGTGGTGGCGCAGCCCGCGTCCGATGACGGTGAGCGGCGCGAACATGTCGGAGGCGTGGTCGCCGGCCGTGCGGGCGAGGTCGAGGCCCTTGCTGAGACGGCGGTTGGGCGGCATTCCTTTGAGCGGCATTCCTTGGCTCCCCGGGCGAGTGGGACGGTCGGGTTCGGGAGTGGTGCGGGGGTCGGCCCGGGTGCGGGGTGCGGCCGGGCCCGGGTGAACGACGGGGCCCGGGGGCGGTGGGATCCGCGCCCGGGCCCGGCCGGGGAGTTGCGGCGGGAATTGTCAGGCAAGCGCTAGAACTTGAGGCCGCCGAGCAGGCTGGCCAGGCTCGCGCCGCCCGCGGTGATGCTCGGCGCGATCGAGGAACCGGCGACATAGAAGCCGAAGAGGGCGCAGACGACGGCGTGGGAGACCTTTAGTCCGTCCCTGCGGAAGAAGAGAAAGGCGATGGTGCCGAACAGGACGATGCCGGAAATCGAGAGGATCACGATCTGCTCCTCGGGGAGGGGGACAGGGACGGCATGACGGAAAGTGCCACAATCGTGACAAAAAGTAATAGATGATGGAACGGTGCAAATGGGTGGTCTTCCTGGCCAATACCGGCCGGTGAGCCGGGTGGAGGCAGGTGAACCGCCTTGGACGGGGGGCGTCTTGTCGCCCCGGTCCGGCGCGCCGAGGCATTCCCGGCGGGCGGGCGGGAGGCTTCCGGGGGTGCCGGGAAGTCGCCCGAACGGCGGCGTGGCCCGCACGCCCGGGTGCCGCGCGGGGGAATACCGCCGTCCGGCCGCCGGACGCGTGCTGGATCATCCGTGCACCGGGCCGCTACGGTGCGTACGCGCCACCCACAGCCGCAGCACCCACGACACGAAAGCAGGGTCCGTCATGACCGACGCCACCAGCCGGCCGCCCGCCGACGCCCCGGACGCCGAGGTGATCGAGCTGGCCGGGAAGCTCTTCGACGCCGCCCGGGCCGGGGACACCGCCACCCTCGCCGCCTATGTGGACGCCGGTGCGCCCGCCAACCTCTCCAACGACCGCGGCGACACCCTGCTGATGCTCGCCGCGTACCACGGTCACGCCGCCACCGTCGGCGCGCTGCTGGAGCGCGGGGCCGACCCGAACCGGGCCAACGACCGGGGCCAGACGCCGCTGGCCGGGGCCGTCTTCAAGGGCGCCGACGACGTGCTCACCGTGCTGCTGGACGGCGGCGCCGACCCGAAGGCCGGCAGCCCGTCCGCCGTCGACACCGCCGTGATGTTCGGGAAGCAGGAACTGGTCGCCCGGTTCGAGGGCCGCTGACCGCAGGTCGTAGGCTTTTCAACCATGGAGAGCACCACGGGCACCGCCGCCGTCCAGCGCGACGACAGGGGCGGCCAGGAAGACAGGGGCGGCAGGGCCGGCACCGTCGAGTTCCGGATCACCGGCTACGGCCACCCGGACGCGCAGCGACTGTCGGCGGAGGTGCAGGAGGAGTACGTCCGCCGCTACGGCGAGGGCGACCTCACGGTCCTGCACCCCGACGACTTCGAGCCGCCGGCCGGGCTGTTCCTGATCGCCTACCTGGACGGCGCGCCGGCCGCCTGCGGTGGCTGGCGCGCCAAGCAGGCCGATCCGCACGGGCTGCGGGGCGGCGACGCCGAGCTGAAGCGGATGTTCGTCGTCCCCACCGCCCGGGGCCGGGGCCTCGCCCGGGCGGTGCTGCGCCGGCTGGAGCAGACCGCCGTCGAGGCCGGACGCACCCGCTTCGTGCTGGAGACCGGCACCGAGCAGCCCGAGGCGGTCGCGCTGTACGGCTCCGAGGGGTACCGGCCGATCCAGAAGTTCGGCATCTACCGGGAGCACCCGCAGAGCATCTGCCTCGGCAAGGAGTTCGCCGGCCAGGGGCTTGCGGGCGCGGTCACCGTCTGAGTCCACGCCCGCTGGGTAGGCTCCCGGCGGGTCGGCCGGCGGCGGGCCGGCGGACGACGGGGCGGGGGCGCGCATGAACGAGGAACCGCCGGGCGGCGCACCGGGTCCGGCCCCGCTCGCCGTCCTCGCCGCCCCCGGCGGGGAGCTGGACCGGCTGGTGTCGGACGGCCTGCGGGCGGTCGGAGCCGGTGCGGTCTGGGCCGTCGGCGACGCGGGCGGTACACGCGGCCGGGGCCGTCGGGGCGTCCTCGGGGAGGGCCGGTACGCCCGGCTGGAGGCGGACCACGACACGCTCTACGACCTCGCCAGCCTCACCAAGATCATCGCGCTCTGGCCCTGCGCCGGCGTTCTCCGGCAGGCCGGGCGCCTGCCGCTGGACCGGCCCCTCGGCGACTACTGGCCGGCGGCCGCCGGCCGGCCGGTCGGCGTGGTGACCGCGCGCCACCTGCTCACCCACACCGCCGGAATGCCGCTGCGCACCAACTTCGAGGCGCTCTACGGCCGCGACCGGGCGGCCGTTCGGGCCGGCGTCCTCGCGGCCCCACTGCACCGCCCGCCCGGCACCGCCGTCGAGTACACCGACCGCGCCGCCGTCCTGCTCGGCCACCTGGTCGAGCACCTCGGCGGCGCCCCGCTCGGCGAACTCGCCGAACGGCAGGTCTGGCGCCCGCTCGGCATGGCCGACACCCGGTTCGGCCCGCTCGCCCCCGACGAGGCCGCCCGCGCCGCGCCCACCGAGTGCGACGAGGCGACCGGTGCCCACCTGCGCGGCATCGTCCACGACCCGTCCGCCCGGCTGCTCGGCGGCGTCAGCGGCAACGCCGGAGCCTTCTCCACCGCCCGCGACCTCGAACGCTTCCTCACCGCGCTGCTCGACCCGCCGTCCGCGCTGCCCTGGGTCGCCCCCTGGGCCGCCGAGTCGCTGCGCGAGCAGACCGGCGGTCTCGCCCCCGCCCGCGGCCTCTCCTGGCTCTGTGCCCCCGGCACCGACCCCGCCGAGGGCACCTTCGTCCACTACGGCTTCACCGGCACCGGAATCTGGATCAGCCTCCGGCTCGGCCGCTGGGCGCTGCTGCTCACCAACAAGGTCCACTACAACCGCGAGCTCCAGCCGCTCACCGACCTGCGCAACGCCTTCCGCCGGGCCGTCTTCGGCTGACACCCCACCGAGGGCTCCGCCGCGTCCGGTTGCGTCCGGCGGGATGCGTGGGATGGAGGGCGACGCCTGGGAACTCCTGGGGGAGTTTCACCGATATTCCGCCGCGCCGGTCCGCACGCCGGCTCGCAGTGGCGCGGGGCGGGGTATTCGCCATTGACGCACGCGCCGGTGAGCGGCATGCTGATGCGTGTTATGCGGCTGTTACACCGGCTTACGCTGCGAAATACCGGCAGCGGAATGGCCGTGCGTCGGCACCCCCCAGATATCTGGGGGGTGTTTGTCCCGGCGCCGCCCCGGGGGGAGGGGTTGGTGCCACCCCTGCCCGTCGCGGTGCATCGTCCCTGTTCGGGGGCCAGTTGCGGCCTGGCCCGGCCCCGGCGGGCGCCGCACTGCATTGCGCAGAGAGCGTGCGCTGCGCGGACCTATCCGAGAATGTGGTGATGGCATGGTATTGCAGAATCCGGAGAGCGCCAGACGCGGTGACAGATGGCCGCCGGGCAGGTCGCCGGTGACGCCGGCGGGCCGCCCGCCGCTGGCCTCCGGGGCGGATTCCGAATTCGCCGAGCGGGAATTAGGAATTGTCCTGCGTCGACTGCGGCTGGAGCACGGCCTCTCGATGCGGGCGCTTGCCCGGCGGCTGGGATACAGCGCGCACAGTATGTTCTCGGACATCGAAATGGGTCGGCGGATACCCTCCGAGGCGCTGGTCGGCTCGTACGAGGAGACCTTCGGGCTGCCGCCCGGCTCGCTCCTGGTGGTGCGGCAGCGGGCGATGGCCGGGCGTGCGCGGCGGATGACGGCCGGTGCCGACCCGCGGCCGGCCGGGGCGGGCCAGGGCGGGGCGGGCCAGGCCGGGCCGGGCCAGGGCGGGGCGGGCCAGGGCGGGGCGGGTCAGGGCGGGGCGGACCAGAAGCCGCTCTCCGACGCCGTGGCGCGGCTGGCGGTCGCCGTGCTGAGCCGCACCCGTAGCGTCGTCGGCCGCTGGATCCCTTAGGTCTTGCCCGGGTGCCGGGCCGCGGGGGTGCGGCCCGGCACCGGCGGTCAGCCCGTCATGGCCGCGCGCCGCGCCAGGCACTCGGCGCGGGCGGCGAGGACGTCCTCGTCCTCCGGAAGGAGTTCGGCGGCGATGTCGAGATCGGCGAGTGCGGCGTCCCACCGGTCGGCCCTCAGCAGGACGAAGGCGCGGTTGTACCGGACGGCCGGGTCCTGCGGAGCGAGCTCGACCGCTTGGTGAAGATCCGTCAGGGCCTTTTCCAGATCGTCGAGTTGGCAGGCCGCAGTAGCCCGGCCGCACAGGGCGGGCAGCAGGTGCGGGTCGGCGGCCAGGGCCCGGTCGAAGGCCTCCCGCGCCGCCTTGTGCTCGTCGCGTTCCGCGTGCACCCGGCCGAGTGCGGCCAGCAGGTGCGGGTTCTGCGGGTCCAGCGCGAGCCCGGCCGCGGCGTCCCGCCCGGCGCCGTCCGGATCGCCGAGGTCGAGCAGGATCCCGGCCCGGTTGACGTAGGCGTCGACGAAGCTCGGGTCCAGCACCAGCACATAGCCGAAGTCGGCGAGGGCGCCCTCGGTGTCGCCGTTCGCGTTCCTGACGTCCCCCCGGTTGTAGTAGACCTCGGGGAACGGCGGGCCGAGGCGCAGCGCCGTCTCGTAGGCGGCGAGCGCGGCCTCGTCGTCGCCCCGCGACCGGAGCAGGTTGCCGAGATCGAAGTGGTACTCCGGATAGTGCGGATCGGCGGCGATCACCGCGCGGAGGTCGTCCAGGGCCTCGTCCAGCCGGCCCAGTCCGCCGAGCACCGTCGCCCGGTTGTGGCGCAGGACGGAGCGGTGCAGGCTGTGCTCGTCGTGGCCGAGGTCGCGGTCGAGCTCGGCGAGGCCGGCCGTGACCAGTTCGAGGGCCGCCTCGGGGTGGCCGAGGTGCGCCTCGATCAGGGCGAGGCCGTTGTTGTGGAAGACGGTGTTGAAGGCGCGCTGGCGGCGGTCGGGCAGGAGCGAGGCGAGGGCGATGGCCTCGTTGATCCAGCCCAGGGCCCGGTCGTGGTCGCGGCGGTCGGGCGCGCGGTGCCTGGTGAACAGCATGGCGGTCGCGTACGCGCACTGGATGTGGACGGCGGGGTTGCGCGACCGGGCCCGGGCCTCGTCGCAGATCGCCTCGGCCTCGTCGGCCCGGCCGAGGGCGGACAGCGAGGTCGGCATCTTGCCGGTGAAGTGCCACCAGGCCTCCGGGTGCCGTTCGGGATCGCAGAGCGCGCGGCCCCGGCGGCACAGGTCGAGGGTGGCGTCGTAGAAGCCGAGCAGCATGCAGGCGTCCATCGCCTCGGCGAGCGCGGGCAGTCCGGTGCCGAGGACGTCACTGCCGTGTTCGCGGTGGTACGGGACGGCGCCCAGTGCCGCGGATCTCTCACCGGCGGCCAGCAGGGCCTCGGCCCGTTGGTCGTGCAGGGCCTGCCGTTCCCCGGCCGGGAGGCGGAGGTAGGCGGTGAGCGCGGCCGGGTCGTCGTCGGTGGCGTCCCCGGCGATGTAACGGGCCGCCGCCGCCCGGCTGTTCGCCTCGTCCGTCTCGTCGTCCGTCTCGTCCGGTACGGCGGGGGCGGCCGCCGGGGCGTCGATCCGCGTGCAGTGGAGCGCCAGGACCAGCGGCAGGTTCTCGCCGGGCGGGGTGCCGGGCTCCACCGCGGGATCGGCCGGTGGCGGGTCGAGCAGTGCGGCGGTGCCCCCGGCCAGCACGGTCAGCAGTGCCGGGTCGGTGCGCCGCAGGAGGACGGAGAGGAACTCCAGATCGGTCGGGTCGGCGTGGTCGAGGTCCTCGACGACCAGGGAACGGGTGCCGTACCCCTCGGCGGTGAGCAGCTCGGCCAGGAACTCCTGCAGCCCGTGCGCGATCCGCAGCGTGCGCCGGCGCGAGTAGAAGCGGGTCCGCTCCTGGGGCACGGCCAGCGAGGTGAGGGTCTCCCGGGTGGCGGGCAGCCGGTCGCGCAGCTCCGGTGCCACGGTGAGGAGTTCGACCTCGTGGGCGGTGACCAGCTCAGGCCGCCGCGCCAGCGCGTCCGGCAGCAGCCCCCGGACCAGTGTGCCGGCGGCCGTGTACGGGCCGCGCAGCCTGCGGTGCGCGGAGATCTCCGGCAGCAGGGGCGCCGGGACGCCGAGCCGCTCCCGGGCGGCGGCACGGTCCCGGCGCAGCCGACCGGCCACGAGGACGTGCCGCCCGCCACCCGTCGGCGCGGCGTGGTCGGCGGAGGTGATGGACATGGGCCCTCCAGGGGGGACGTCAGGACGGGAACGGCAGGCCGGCCGCGGTGCGGGCGGTGCGCCGGGTGCGCCGCTCCCGCAGGAACAGCACGGTGGCGAGGGTGAGTTCACCGACGGTCATCAGCAGGAACAGGACGCTGTCGGCGAGCCCGGCCCAGCGGTGCGCCGGGTCGCCGGACAGCTGCGTGAGCACCGTCCCGTACGCCTTGGCCACGATCGGGGGCAGGCTGACCGCCATCGTCGCCAGGGCGGCGGTGTAGCCGACGGCCATCAGGACCGAGTACCAGCGGGCCACCGAGCGGTCGCGGGGGTGCCAGCTCTCCGGGGCGTACGGCTCGGGGCGGCCCCGCAGCCGCGCCCACCGGTTCGCCAGCAGCTGCTTGGCCGTCGTCTGCAGGTCGACGCAGCCCAGCACGGTGACCACGAGGTAGTACACATCGGTTCGCAGGAAGAAGAAGCACTGCCACAGCAGCCGCAGCACGGTCGAGTACCCGAGGCCCAGGGCCACGCCGCCGATCAGGGAGAAGCCGCCGTCGGCGGTGCGGGTGGCGGCGGCCAGCAGGGTCAGCGAGGCGAGGACGGCGACGTCGGTGAGCATGCCGGCGAGCATCGGGAGCACCCGTTTGCGGCGTTCCACCGCGACCAGCCCGTCCAGGGCCGTCTGGAAGACCACGAAGTACAGCCGCCGGCCCACGGACAGGGTGGACGGCAGGCCCAGGCGGCGCCCTGCCAGCGCGTGCGCGGCCTCGTGCAGCAGGATCAGTGGCGCCTGGGCGAGGAACATGACCGCGACGAGCACCGACATGTACGGGGTGAAGAACAGGTGCCGGTAGCCGGGGGCCAGGTCGGGGGAGCGGACCACGGCGGTCAACCAGGCCGCCAGCAGCAGGAGATACAGCACCGCGCCGACGCGGGAGAACACCGCCCGGCCGAGCCGCTGCCAGCGCACCGGTGGGCGCGGCGCCGCCGGTTCGCCCGGCGGCCGCAGGAAGCCGAGTTCGCCGAGATCGGCGACGAAGTCGGCGAGGTCGACCGTCTCGCCGTAGGTCTCGGTGTACCACCGCGCGGCCTGCGCGCGGGGCATCCCGTCCACGAGCCGGCGCAGCAGTGCCGCGCCGTCCGCGGGAAGGACCACGAAGGTCCCCTCGTCGAGCCGTCCGACCGTCACCTCGTCGCCGTCCGGCTGGAAGACGAGCTCGTGGAAGGTGAGAGGCCGGTCCGGTTCCGGTGGCTGCCGTACGGCCTGCGGCGGTTGCTGCTCGCCGGGCTCGGCCGTGGCCGGCCTGTCTGGCATGGCTCCTCCAAGCGGATGACCGGGACACCGACCGCAGGACGGCTCGTGGCACGCGGCGGTGGCTCCGGGAGGATCCCCGGGGCCACCGCCGGTCCGAGCCGCTCGCGACTACGCGGGGAGCGGGATCGGGGGCCACGTCGGCCCGCACGGGGCGCCGCCGTAGAGCGCCGCAGCGCTGGTCAGACGGACCGAGCCCGCCTTGCGGATGGCGATCTTCTTCATCCTGGTCACCTCCTCTCGCCGGATGGAGCCCGTCAGCGCCCGGTGCTCGCGATCGAGGCGAGCACCGGGCGCTGACGGGAACAGGTCATCTCTAGCAGCGGAGGAGGGCTGTACTCGATACCCCGTGAACAAGCCGGGTCCATGTCGAGAACAGCCCCGGTACGACAGGCCGGTGGGGCCGCCGGGGCTCAGAGCAGGGTGCTCCAGTAGTACCAGAAGCGGTTGAGGATCAGCAGGGCGATCACGGCCGCCCAGAGGACCGGGAGCGCCCAGTGGTAGCGGGCGGCCTCGCGGACCACCGGCCGCAGCCGGGGGCCGACCGGGATGACACCGGTGCGCAGGTTGTGCAGCGTCGTGTACCAGAAGAGCGGGATCACGGTGGCCCAGACCACCATGCAGTAGGGGCAGAGCGCCCCGATCCGGTACAGCGCCTGGTCGATCAGCCAGTGCACGAAGAACACCCCGAGCAGGGTGCCCGCGTGCAGACCCAGCCAGAACCAGCGGCGGTAGGCGGCGCCCGCCAGCAGCCCGGCGCCGATCGCCGTCAGCGCGCCGAACGCGGCCAGGCCGAGCAGCGGGTTCGGGAAGCCGAAGACCTCGGCC
Organism: Kitasatospora sp. NPDC088548; assembly: GCF_044753005.1. Taxonomy (NCBI): domain Bacteria; kingdom Bacillati; phylum Actinomycetota; class Actinomycetes; order Kitasatosporales; family Streptomycetaceae; genus Kitasatospora; species Kitasatospora sp. NPDC088548. The sequence continues at coordinate 136,880 of NZ_JBIVMI010000002.1, read as the reverse complement.
TGTTCGGTGCGCATCACCGAACCACAGCTGATCACCGGGTTGATGTTGCAACTGGGTACGTACGACGGGTTCTCGAGGATGCGGAGCTTGTCGAAGGTCAGGACGGCCGAGGCGGCCAGCCCGATCAGCCCGCCGATCAGCAGGAACAGGGAGTACACCCGGCCCGCGCCGATCGGCGCGCGGTTCGGCGGGGTGGTGGCGGCCACGGGAGGGGAGGGGTTCACGGTGGTCGGGGCGGTCATGGCAGAGCACTCCGGTAGGTGTGAAGGGGACCGGCCCGGCCGGAGATCGGCCGGGCCGGTGGTGCTCACTGCGCGCCCGTGGCCTGCTTGATCTGGGCCGTGAACTCCTCGGGCGTCACCGCGCGGTTGCCGCTGAACAGCGTGATCGGCTTGCCGTCCAGCTTGACCGTCGGCGTGCCCGTCACCCCGCTGCTGCTGAACGCGTCCGCGACCTTCGTCGCCCACGGCGCGTACGTCCGGTCGTTGACCGCCTTGACGAAGGCGTCCGTCTTCAGCCCCGGCACCTGGCCGGCCAGGTCCAGCAGGTGGTTGACGTCGCCGAAGGCGTCCTGGCGCTCGTCCGGCTGGTTGGCGTAGAGCACGTCGTGGAACTGCTTGAACTTGTCCACGCCCTCGTTCAGCGCGGCGCCGGCGGCGGCCAGCGCCGTGCGCGAGCCCTTGCCGCCGAGCGGCTTGTCCAGGAACGCGGCCAGGTGGTACTCGATCTTGACCGTGCCGTCGTCCGCCAGCTTCTTGACGGTGTCGCCGTTGGTCGCCTCGAAGGTCTTGCAGACCGGGCAGCGGAAGTCCTCGAACACCTGCAGCGTGTGCGGGGCGTCGGCCTTGCCGTACACCACCAGGGTGCCGTCCGGGCCGGTGGTGTTGGCGGGCACGACCAGCGCGGTCGGCGCGGCGGGCTCGGCGGCGGAGGACTTGTCGTCACCCGCCGAGCTGATCGCCACCGCCGCCCCGCCCGCTATGGCGAGCACGGCGACGGCCGAGACGGCGACGACGATCAGCCGGCGGCGCTTGGCCGCCTGCTGCTCCTGGCGCTGCGCCTCCTGGATCCGCTCGCGGGCGCTGACGCGCTTGGCCTGCTTGCTGTTCGGGTTCGGCTGCCTGTTGCTGGACTGGGCCATGGTGGGTCAACTCCTGTACGGGGCGCGCGGTGTGCGCGGGGGCGCCGCCTCGGCGCGGCGCGGGGCGCCGGCGGGCACGAGGGGGCTCGGACTGGTCTGCTCGGGCGTGGCACACCGCCTGCGGGGGTGTCCGGGTGCTCCCGGGGCCGCCGTGGCGGCGGGGTCGTCAGCAGGCGGGCGCGAAGGCCGACGGCGGGCCACGCCGGGGCGCCGGGCTGAGCACCACGGCCTCGCGACGCGGCCGCGGCCGGTCCGAGACCGGCAGCGGCACCCGCAGCACCGGCCGGACCGGAGCCGGGGCCAGCAGCAGGAACAGGGCGCGCAGCGGGGCCGCGAGCGACTGGCGCAACGCGCGCAGCGAGCGGGCCAGGCCCGACAGGGCGGCGTCGCCCAGCCGCAGCCAGACGGCGGCGGCCAGCGCGACCAGCAGGTGGACCAGCAGGACGAGCAGCTGGGTGACGGCGGGTGCGAGCGGCCCGGTGTGTCCCAACTGCCCGGAGAACAGCGACCCGTCGACCGAACCGCCGCCGCACACCAGCAGGTTCATGCCGCGCGCGGGGGCGTGCTCCGCCCCGAGGGCCGGGCCGCAGCCGGCCTGGCCCAGATTGAAGGTCGTGTTGAGCATCAGCTCGACCGGGACCAGCACGGCCGAGATGTGCACCAGCCGGCGCTCCCGGCCGGCCAGCACGGCCGCGACCAGGAAGACGACCGCGGTCGCGGCCACCACCAGGGTGAGCGGCAGCGGGCGACCGGTGATGACGACCTGCCCCAGCGCGGACAGCGGCACGGCGAACGCGGTGAACACCGCGGCCCGCAGGGCCCTCGTCGCGTGCGTGGAAGTCGTCACGCCCCGGAGTATGCCACGACGTTTACACCCGGGACGAGGGTGCGTCGGCGGTCGTGGTCACAAGCCCGAACAGATTGCCCCTCCGTGGTCGTTCGTTCGCGGGGGAACGGCGGGGAGTTCACCGGCTGGGTGGGTTTGGGACGGCGAGGACGGCTGAGGCACCGTCAGGGGCTGCCGTCGGCGGCGGGGGCGATTCGACAATCTGGCGATGGACCACACCCTCGCCGCCCCCGGCCAGTGGAACCCGCACCCCGGGCCGCCGTTCAGCCCGAGCCCGCCGACGGTACGTCCGCCGGCGCCTCCGCTGCCGCCCCTGCCGCCCGCCCCGCCGGCGGTCGGTCCGCCGGTGATCGATCCGCCCGTGATCGATCCGCCGGTGGCACCCGATCCGCCGACGGTGCACCCGCCGTGGGAGCACTGTCCGGCGCCTTCGGCCACGCCCTCGCCGGTACCCGCTTCGCCCTCTCCTCCCGTTCCGTCCACTCCTTCCGCTCCGACGAACGCTGCGCCGGACGCTGTGCCGGTCCCGTCCACGCCCCCGTGGTCGTCGCCGGCGCCGTGGCAGGCCGCCCCGTCGGCCCCGGCGGCCGAGAGCGCCGAGCCGGGCCGGGAGCAGCCGGCACCGCACCGGGCGTCACCGTCGGCCGTGCCGTCGTTCTCACCCTCGCCGGCGGAGCTTCCACCGCCTCCCGCCCCGCCGCCGTCGGCCGCACCCGCGCCCGCCGTGACCGTCGCGATCGTCGGCGCACTGCCGCCGACCAGCGGCGCTCCGCCCCCGCCCGCCCTCGACCCGGTGGTCTGGACCGCTGTGCTGATCATCGTCGTCCTGGTCCCGGCCGTCCTCGCAGCGGCCCTCGGCCACTTCCACCCGACACCCCGGAGCCGCAGATGAACCCCGGCCCGCTCCTCAGCGCCGCCGCGGCCATGGCGATCGCCGTCGCCGCTCTCGCCGTCGCCCACCGGCTGCGCCCCGCCGTCCCCGAGGGCGAGGACCCACCCGAACCCCACCCCGCCATCTACGGGATCGGCTCCGGCCTGCTGTCCGGCTTCACCCTCCTCACCGGCTTCCTGATCGCCACCGGCTGGGCGGCGCGCTCCACCGGCGCGGCCCCGCCCGGCGGCCTCTACGCCGCCGACATCGCCGCCGGTGCCGCCGTCCTCCTCTACCCCTCCCTGGCCGGCCTGCCCTTCACCCCGCGTTACACCACCGCCGTCTGCCTCTTCGCCGCCCTGGTCGGCTACACCATGTCCCTGGCGCTCCAACTCCGGCCGTAGCCGGGCGCGTTGCGGTCCGGCGCGTCATCGGGCGGACGCCGCAGGAGGGTTGAGCGGTCCGCCGGGACAGGAGGCGGTCACGCACCGGATCGGGTGGCCCGGTCCCGGGCGGCGTCCGGCGCGGTCTCCCGGCACCGGGGAACCAGGGACCAGCACGCCGCCCTGGGTGCGGCCCTGGTGGCGTCCGAGGTCGTCGGCCGCACCCCCGAGATGGCCGGTGCGACCGTCGTCGGCGACACCGACGACCCGAAGCCCCCGGACGGCCGGCGCATCGGCGGCAGGGTGGTGGGCCAGGTCTTCGGCGGCGCCCTGGCCGGTCCGGTCTGGCGCGACGCCCCCGCCGGGACCTTCACCCCGGCGCCGCTGCCGTAGCGGGCGCGTCAGGCTTTTCCGGGTGAGTCAGGCGTAGAGCGCCACCCTCGGTTCGATCGTCCCTCGCCCGACCGTTCCGAGGAGCGTTCCGACGACGGTGAGCCGGTACCGCCCGGTGAGGGTGTGGTGGCCGTGGAGGACGACCTTCGCCGGGGTGAGCCGGGTGTACAGGGTGCCGGTCTGGCTGGCGAGCGGCATGGTGCGCCAGTGGCCGTCGGGTGCCAGCACTTCGAGCCGGATGTCCGACGGATCGAGGTAGGGGCCCCGCTCGGGGGACTCGACCAGGATCTGCGGCGCCACGGTCCGGTCCGTCGACGCGTCGTTGCGGTACGTGACGGTGAACACCCGCTTCCCGTGGTCGGACGGCACCGGGCTGCTGGGCAGCTCCACGAAGCCGACCGGCGGGGCACCGGTCGCCGCCTGGGCGGGGGAGGTGAGCGCGGCGGCCGGCAGGGCGGCGAGGGCCGCGACGGCCAGGGCCAGGCTCCGGCGGGGGATCTTCCGGGTGCGCACGGCACCTCCTTCGGCCGACGGCCGCGTCACCGGGCGCGTCGACGGTTCGGGCGGATCCGTATCCCTCCACCCTGCCCCCTCCCGCGGAAAGCCGCATGCGGCGGGCGCACGATCGGCCTGAGGCCGACGGCCGGTCCGATGGCCGTGCACGGGGAGATGCTCGTGCGGCACCCGTACGAGCCCTTGGCATCGATCATCTAGCCTGGAAGACGTACCGGAAGCCCCGACGAGGGGGTGAGCGCGCATGGCCGAAGCCGAGCCCACCGCGGGCCGGGTGCTGCTCGACCGGATCGGGGCGCAGGCCGCCGTACTGGCCGGGCTGGACGCGGCCGTGCGGGCGGACGAACCGGACGCGGTGCACCGGATGCGGGTCGCCTGCCGACGGCTGCGCAGCGCGCTGCGGACGTACCGGCGACTGTTCGTCCGGGGCGCCACCGACGAGTTGGTGGCCGAGCTGCGGTGGCTGGCCTCCGCCCTCGGGCGGGCCCGGGACCGGGAGGTGCTGGCCGAGCGGCTGGTGGCGCGGGCCCGGGAGCTGCCGCCGGAGTGCGGACCCGAGCAGGTCGCGGCCGAGCTGGAGCGGTGGGGGCGGGAGGAGTACCGGCGGGTCCGGCCGGAGGTCGTCGCGGCGCTGGACAGCCCCCGGCGGCAGGCCCTGGCGGCGGGCCTGGCCGCGCTGCTCGCCGACCCTCCGCTGCGCGGGCGCGCCGAGCGGGCCGCCGTGCCGGAGCTGGCCAGGGTCGCCGCGCGCGAGCAGCGCCGGACGGCCGAGCGCGTGCGGCTGGCCCGGGCCGCCGCTGACCCGCCCGCGCGTGACCGGGCCCTGCACGAGGCGCGGAAGGCCGCGAAGCGGGCCCGTTACGCGGGGGAGACGGCGGCCCCGGCCGTCGGCCCGGCGGCGGAGCGGTACGCCGAACGGATGAAGGCGGTCCAGGAGGTGCTCGGGGAGCACCAGGACGCGGTCGTCGCGGCGACCGCCCTGCTCGAACGCGCCACCGCCCCCGGCGCCGGCCGGACCTTCGGCTACGGGGTGCTCTACGGGCAGCAGCTGGCGGCCGCCGAGGCGGCCCGGCGGGACCTCGCACCGGTGTGGGCCCGGGCGGCGAAACGGCGCCTGGCCCGCTTCGGGTAGCGGGTCTCCCGCCGGTGCTCAGTCCTCGCGCGGGGCGAGGCCCGCGGAGCGGGCGGCGGTGCGGAGCAGGTCGCGGAGCATGGCGGTGGTGAGGCGCCCGGTGTTCGTGTTGCGCGGGCTGACGTGGTAGCAGCCGTACAGCTCCAGCGGCGGGCCGCCGTCGGCGGCGGCCAGGGTGACGTGGGCGCCGTGGCCGAAGACCGGACGGGGGCGGGGGAGCAGCCAGCCGGCCGCGGCGACCGCCGGGAGCAGCGCCTGCCAGGCGAAGCCGCCGAGCGCGACCACGGTCCGGACGGTGGGCCGCATCAGCTCCAGCTCCCGGGTGATCCAGGGGCGGCAGGTGTCGCGTTCGGCGGTGGTCGGCTTGTTGTCGGGCGGGGCGCAGCGGACCGGGTCGGTGATCCGGACGCCGTGCAGGCGCAGCCCGTCCCCGTGCCGGACCGACTCGGCGCGGTTGGCCAGCCCGAGCCGGTGCAGCGCGGCGTAGAGCAGGTCGCCGGAGGGGTCGCCGGTGAAGATCCGCCCGGTGCGGTTGGCGCCGTGCGCGGCCGGGGCGAGGCCGACCAGGACGAGCGGCGCGTCGGGCGGGCCGAAGCCGGGGATCGGGCGGGCCCAGTAGTCCCAGTCCTGGTAGGCGCGGCGCTTGGTGCGGGCGGTCTCCTCGCGCCAGGCGACCAGGCGCGGGCAGGCCCGGCAGCCGGTGACGACGCGGTCGAGCACGGCCAGCCCGTCCGCGCGGGCGGCGGCCTCGGCCGGGTGACGGGGGTGGCCGGGGTCGGTGGCGGGGCCTTCGTCCGGGCGCTGGGGCATGGGCACGATCCTAGGGTTCCGTAGGGTCCCGCACCGGGCCGCCTGTACCAGGGGCGTGGGGGAGCCGTTTCGGCGGCGCCCCGGCAGGCGTAGCGTGGAACCGGTGGTTCCGGCGGACCCCGGCTCGGCCGGGTCGGTGACGGCCGGGGCGTGCTGGTGCGCGCGAGGAGAGACCGCGATGCTGATTTTCGATGCGGTGCTGGGGGCGGTGCTGGGGGCCATCGGGCTGGTGGGCGTCTGGGCCGGGCTGAGCCTGCGGGTCGTGCAGCAGTTCCAGCGGGGTGTGGTGTTCCGGTTCGGCCGGGTCCGCCCGCAGCTGCGGGAGCCGGGGCTGGTGGCGCTGATGCCGGTGGCGGACCGGCTGCGGCGGGTGAACGTCCAGATCGTGACGCTGCCGATCCCCGCGCAGGAGGGCATCACCCGCGACAACGTCACCGTCCGGGTGGACGCGGTGGTGTACTTCCGGGTGGAAGACCCGGTGAAGGCGATCGTCAACGTCCAGGACTACAACTTCGCGATCTCGCAGGTCGCGCAGACCTCACTGCGCTCGATCATCGGCAAGAGCGAGCTGGACGACCTGCTGGCCAACCGCGAACCGATCAACCAGGGGCTGGAGTTGATGATCGACAGCCCGGCGCTGGGCTGGGGCATCGAGATCGACCGGGTGGAGATCAAGGACGTCGCGCTGCCGGAGTCGATGAAGCGATCGATGTCCCGGCAGGCGGAGGCCGAGCGGGAGCGCCGGGCGCGGATCATCACCGCGGACGGCGAGTACCAGGCGTCGGCGCGGCTGTCGGAGGCGGCGGCGGTGATGAGCGCGACCCCCGCGGCGCTGCAACTGCGGCTGCTGCAGACCGTGGTGGAGGTGGCCGCGGAGAAGAACTCGACCCTGGTGCTGCCCTTCCCGGTGGAGCTGCTGCGGTTCCTGGACAGCGCGACCGACGCGCACCACCGGTCGGCGGCGCAGGCCGAGGAGCCGCCGGCGGAGGTCGGGACGGGCGCGGCGGAGGCCGTGGCGCCCGGGGTGGAGCAGCTCGAACTTCCCCCGTTGGAAGAGCTGTTGGAACAGTCGCCGCTGGACGCGCCGGACGGCGTGGCGCACCCGGAGCCGGGCAGGCGGGAGAGTGGGCAGGACGGGCCGCGGGTCGAGCGGGCCGGGTGACGGCGGCGGTGGCGCGGCGCCCGGTGGCGGAGGCCCCCGGGCCGGACCACGATGGAGTAACGGGAGTGGCAGGCACGTCAGGAGGCCGATCATGACCAGAGCCAGCGACATCATGCACCAGGGGGCGGAGTGCGTGGGTGAGCACGAGACCCTCGCCGACGCGGCCCGGATCATGCGGGAACGGCACGTCGGGGCGCTGCCGATCTGCGGCGAGCAGCAGAAGCTGCTGGGCATCCTCACCGACCGGGACATCGTGCTGAAGTGCGTTGCCGAGGGCCGGGATCCGGCGCGGGTGACCGCCGGTGAACTGGCCCAGGGCCGGCCGATGACCGTGGAGGCGGACGAGGACACCGAACAGGTCCTGCGGGTGATGGAGCAGTACCGGGTGCGGCGGCTGCCGGTGATCAACCACCCGGAGCACGAACTCGTCGGGATGATCAGCGAGGCGGACATCGCGCGCGGGCTGCCGCAGGCCAGGGTCGCGGAGTTCGTGTCCGCGGTCTGCGCCGAGGAGGAACCGGCGGCGGAGAGCGCCACGAGCGCCCAGGGCGGCTGACCCGGGGCCCGGGAACCACCCGGGCGCCGCCGCTCCCGCCCGGGGGTTCAGGCCCCGGGCGCCTCCCGCAGCGCCCGCGCCATCAGCTCCGCCAGGTGCAGGGACTGGCGCCCCTGGGCGAGTTGGGAGATCTGGGTACGGCAGCTGAAGCCGTCGGCCAGGATCACGGTGTCGGCGGACGCGGCCCGGACCTCGGGCAGCAGGACCCGCTCGGCGATCGCCACCGAGACCTCGAAGTGCCCCTGCTCGAAGCCGAAGTTGCCGGCCAGTCCGCAGCAGCCGGAGTCCAGCACGCGGTTGTGCAGGCCCATCCGGGCCTCGACCCGGCGGTCGGCGGCGGTGCCGAGGACGGCGTGCTGGTGGCAGTGGGTCTGGGTGATGGCGTCCAGCGGGAGCCGCGGGAGCGGGGCGTCCGGCGCGTACGCGTCGATGAACTCGGCGAAGGTGCGGGTCCGTTCGGCCGCCGGGCGGCCTTCGGGACCGAGCAGGCGGGGCAGGTCCTCGCGCAGGGTGGCGGTGCAGCTCGGGTCCATGCCGACCACGGGGGTGTCGGCCGGCAGCCCGGTGCCGGCCAGCGCGCGCAGGCTGCGGCGCATCACCCGCCGGGCGGTGCCGAGTTGGCCGGTGGAGTACCAGGTCAGGCCGCAGCAGACCGGCCCGGACGGCAGCCGGACGTCGAAGCCCAGATGCTCCAGTACCTCGACGGCGGAGCGGAGCACGCCGGGCTGGAGATGCTCGGAGAAGGTGTCCGGCCAGAGCAGGACGGGCCGCGCGCCCACCGGGGCGGGGTGCGCGGCGCGGTGGCGCCGGTACCAGCGGGTGAAGGTCTCCGGCGGGAAGACCGGGACCACCCGCCGCGGGTCGATCCCGCCGAGCCGCTTCAGCGGGCCCGCGACGGGGGAGCGGGCGATCAGGTTGGCCGCGCCGGGGGCGAGGGCGGCGGCCCGCAGCCAGAGCGGCAGCCAGCCCATCGAGAGGTGCGCGGCCGGCCGCGGCCGGTGCCGGTAGTGCTGGTACAGGAACTCGGTCCGGTAGGTGGCCATGTCGACGTGGACGGGGCAGTCGCTCGCGCACCCCTTGCAGCCGAGGCAGAGGTCCAGGGCCTCCCGGACCTCCGGCGAGCGCCAGCCGTCCGGGATCGACTCGCCGCGCAGCATCTCGGCGAGCAGCCGGGCCCGGCCCCGGGTGGAGTGGCGTTCCTCGCTGGTCGCCATGTAGCTGGGGCACATCACCCCGGTGCTGGTGTCGACGCACTTGCCGACCCCGACGCACCGGTGCACGGCCTTCAGCAGGCTGCCGTCGTCACCCGGGTACGGGAGCGCGAGCGGCAGCGGGCGGACCGGCCCGGCGAAGCGCAGATCGGCGTCCAGCGGGCGCGGGTCCACCAGCGCACCCGGGTTGAGGACGTTGCCCGGATCCCAGATCCGCTTGAACTCCCCGAACAGGCCGATGATTTCGGACGGGTACATCCGGCTCAGCAACTCGGCGCGGGCCTGGCCGTCGCCGTGCTCACCGGAGAGCGAACCGCCGTACGAGACCACGAGATCGGCCGCCTGCTCCATGAACTCCCGGAAGACCAGCACCCCTTGGGGCTCGGTCAACGGAAAGTCGATCCGCAGGTGGACGCAGCCCTCGCCGAAGTGCCCGTACGGAACGCCGCGCAGACTGTGGCGGCGAAGCAGCGCCCGCAGGTCGCGCAGATAGTCGCCGAGCCGCTCCGGCGGCACCGCGGAGTCCTCCCACCCGGGCCAGGCCTCGATCCCCCCTCCGGCCGCGCCGCCCGGCAGCCGGGTGACGATCCCGGCGGCGGCCTCGCGCACCCCCCAGAGCTGCCGCTGCTCGCCGGGATCGGTCACCACGGTGGCGGTGGCCGGGCGCTCCCGCCGTACGGTGTCGGCGAGGAGGCGCGCGGCGTCGAGCGCCTCGGCCGGCGTCGTGCCGCCGGTCTCCAGGAAGAGCCAGCACGCGCCCTCGGGCAGCCGGTCCAGCGCGGGCGGTCGGGGGCCGGCCGCGAGCAGGGCGGCGATCAGGTCGGCGGCCATGCCCTCGACGGTCAGCGGGCGCAGCGGCAGCAGGGCGGGGACGGCGTCGGCGGCCGCGCCCTCGTCGGGGTAGCCGGCCACCACCAGGGCGCGGGCGGCCGGCTCCTCGACCAGGCGGACGGTGGCGCCGAGCAGCAGCGCGCAGGTGCCCTCGGTGCCGGTGAGCGCGCGGGCGAGGTGGTGGCCGTGCTCGGGCAGCAGCGCGTCCAGCGGGTAGCCGGAGGTGCGGCGCGGCAGGCTCGGCATGCCCTGGCGGATGGTGGCCAGGTTGCGGTCGGTGAAGTCCTGGAGGTCCCGGTGGAGTTCGCCCACCCGGCCGGGGAACGCCCGCAGCGCGGCGCGTTCGGCGGGGCCGAGCGCGCCGCCGACGGTCAGTTCGGTGCCGTCGGCGAGCAGCAGGTCCAGCGACTCGACGTTGTCGCTGGTGCGGCCCCAGACCACCGAGTGCGCACCGCAGGAGTCGTTGCCGATCATGCCGCCGAGCGTGCACCGGCTGTGCGTGGACGGGTCCGGCCCGAACCGCAGACCGTGGCGGCGGGCGGCCCGTTGCAGGTCGTCCAGGACGGCGCCGGGCTCGACCCGGGCGGTGCGGCGCTCCGGGTCCACGTCGAGGACGGCGCCGAGGTGGCGGCGGAAGTCCAGCACGACGGCTCCCGGGCCGATCGCCTGCCCGCCGACGCTGGTGCCGGCCCCGCGCGCCACCACCGGAACGCCGTACTGCCCGCAGAGCGCGAGCGCCGTGCGCACGTCGTCCAGGTCGGCCGGTTTGACCACGCCGAGTGGCAGGTGGCGGTAGTTGGACGCGTCCTGGCTGTAGACGGCCCGCTCGGCCGCGCCGAACCGGACCTCGCCGCGCAGTGTGGCGGCCAGCTCGCGGGCCAGATCGGTGCCGGGGGTGGCGGAGGGGCGGCTCATACGGGTCCTCCCGGTACGGTTCGGCGGGCGGGGCGGCAGAGGTCCCGCCGATCATCGCAGCCGGACGCCGGGACGGGTACGGGCCACCCCGGCGTGCGGCCGACGGAGTGGCGCGTACCCGCACCCGGCCCTGGCACCCGCACCCGCCTTCGACCCGGGCGCCGTCGGACCGGGTCGTTCACCGGGCCGTTCACCGGGCCGTCAGGCCGAGGCCTTCCGGCGGGCCGAGCCGGTGAGCGTCCCGCGCGCGATGTGCGAGAGCTTGGCCATCTCGAAGGCCGGGTAGGCGCCGCCCGCCAGCAGCGAGAACTTGACGCCCTCGCGACCGGCCGGCCGCCGGTGGCCCGGGGGCTGGAACCGGCGGTGGTGTTCGGCGGCGCGGTGGAAGAACTGGGGGCGCTCGGCGCGGGCCACGCACCCGGCGAGGTCGAAGACGAACAGGTAGTGCCGGATCATCCGGGTGAAGAGGGCGTCGCGGACGGCGTCCAGCCCGGGCCGCTCGTCCAGCAGGGCGAAGCTCCGCTCGTACTGCTCGAAGATGTCGAAGCGGCTGCTGCCGGGCGAGCCCACGGGGTGGACGGTCTCCCGGCGCCGCAACTGGACGCAGGCGCGCGGCAGGACGGCGATCCGCCCGGCGGCCAGCATCGCCCGGTGGGCGACCGGGATCTCCTCGTACCGGCCGTCGGGGAAGGCGAGGCCGTGGTCGTGCCAGAGGTCGCGGCGCAGCAGCCGGTCCCAGACCAGGGCGGGCGCGCCGAACAGCGCGGGCCGGTCGAGCGGCCCGGCCACCTCCGGCCCGGCCTCGGCCAGCAGTGTCTCCGCGCCACCGGGCCAGTCGCGCCCGGCGTGGTGGCGGGTGTGCCCAAAGAGCAGGACGTCCACCGGCCCGGTCCGGTCGAGCCGGTCGGCCAGCGTCCGGAGGCCGTCCCGGGGCAGCAGGTGGTCGGCGTCCAGGAACAGCAGGTACTCGCCCACCGCCCGGGCGGCCCCCGCGTTGCGGCTGACACCGACGCCGACGGCCGCGTCGAGGCGGAGGACGGAGATCCGGGGGTGGCGCGCCGCGAAGGCGTCCACGAGACCGGCCGGGCAGTCGGGGGAGCGGTCCGCGACCACGACGACCTCGAAGTCGCGGAAGGACTGGCCGACGAGTGAGTCCAGGCAGTCCGCCAGCTGTTTCCGCTGGTCATAGGCGGGGAGCACGACGCTGATCAGGGGTGAGGGCATGACGCCGGAGCGTAGGAGCGCCTGCGGGAGGTGGCAAAGCCCCGCAGGCGCTCAATTCTGATCAATACCCGTCAAAACGTACGTACGTCCGCCATATCTTCACCCGGTATGCCGGATGTGTCCACGCCGGTGAGCCGCCGCCGATCAGTACCAGTGGTGGGACTGCCAGAAGGACCAGGCGCCGCAGGGGCTGCCGTAACGGGAGTTCATGTAGTCCAGGCCCCACTTGATCTGGGTGGCGGGGTTGGTGCGCCAGTCGGAGCCGGCGGAGGCCATCTTGGAGGCGGGGAGGGCCTGGACCAGGCCGTAGGCGCCGGAGGAGGCGTTGGTGGCGCTGGGGTTCCAGCTGCTCTCGTGGGAGACGATGTTGCTGAAGCACTGGAACTGGCCGGCCGGGACCATCTGGGCGGCGATCTCGCGGGGGCTGCCGGAGTACGTGGGCTTGCTGTTGAGGTCGGAGCGCGCCTGGGAGCGGGAGGCGGCGGCCTCGGCGTCCGCCTTGGCCTTCGCGTCGGCCTCGGCCTGAGCGGCGGCCTGCGCCTGGGCGGCGGCGTCCGCCTCGGCCTGAGCCTGGGCGGCGGCCTGCGCCTCTGCCTGCGCCTGTGCCTCTGCCTGCGCCTGTGCCTCGGCCTCCGCCTGGGCGGCGGCGGCAGCCGTCGCGTCCGCCTGGGCCTGGTCCCCGACCGGTCGGCCGTCCACGGAGACACCGGCCACCGGGGCGGTGGCCTCGGCGCCGTTGCCGCCGCTCTGCGGGATGGCGAGGGCGGCGGTGGCCGCGCCGGCCACCACGAGGGTGGTGACACCGGTGATCAGGGAGTTTCGGCGGGCATGGCTGAGCTGCATGGAGCGGGCGATCCTTTTCCGTCGGGGGCCGTGCCGGTGGCACGCGGGGGCCGGACATCGCGCGAGCGTGCTCGGGGGGAGCGGGCCCGCGGTGCCGTCCGGGACGGCCGTGGCGCCCCGGCGGAGGAACTGCGGGGCGGGCGGGGTACGCGGTGGGTGGTGCGGTCCGCGCTGCCTGGCGACGGGCCATTCTTGGCAGAGCCCGGGACGGGCGGCAAAGGCGCTCGGTACTACGGCCGGTAGTGGACACGGCGGGTGCGGACGACGAAGCGCCCGGCCGAGGCCGGGCGCTTTGAAAGGTTTTGTCCGATTGAGGCAATCGATGGGCTCGGGGCGCCTCGTCGTCGAACGACGGGGTGGAGCGGGCCGGTGGCCTGGGTTCTTCCGGGGCGGCGGGGAGTGCCCGCGCCCCGGAGCCCCGGGTGGGCGGCGCGCTTCCGTCCGCCGGAGCCGGTCCGGCCCGGGGGTGACCACTATCGGCGGCAGTAGGTGGCAAAACCCGTGTGGGCGGCCTCACACGCCGGGGCGGCCCGGGCGGCGGGGAGTGGCGCAGGGTGACCGGCGGGTCACCGGTTCAGGGGGTCGGGTGCGGGTCGGGCCCGGCGACCGCCCGCGGAGGAGCGCTCGCGTACGGGTTGCCCGGGACGGGCGGCCCGGACCGGTCGTAGGGGGGCACATCCGGCACGGCCGCCCCGCCGACGGCCTCCGGTCCGTCGGCGCCCGCCTCCGTGCCCGCCTCCGCATCCTCGGCGCCCTCCTCGACCGGCACCAGGTCGCGGGCCAGCAGCGTGGCACCGGCCACCGCGCCGGGCATGGCGAGGACCGTCACCAGCGGGATCAGGAACGCCAGGATCAGCGGCACCCCGAAGCCGAGCGAGAGCCCGAGCCGGGCGCGCAGCAGCCGGATCCGTTCGCGCTGCGGCACCCCGCGCCGCTGGAGGCCCACCGCCGTCAGCTCGACCGCGAGGAAGAAGCCGGACACCAGGAACCCGGCCGCCGGTACCACCGTCTGCCCCACCACCGGGATGAACCCGCAGACGAACAGCGGGATGCCGAACCCGGCCACCCGGACCAGCACGAACAGGCTGTCCCGCGCCGCGGTCCACAGCTCGCGCCAGAGCGGGACGTCCGGCGGGGTGGGCGCGCCGCCCTCGCTCTCGTCGACCTTCGCGCAGAGCGACTCGTAGAACGGCTGCCCGACCAGCAGGGTGACCGCGGTGAAGGTGATCAGCGAGATCAGCAGCCCGCCGCCGAAGACGACCGCGGCGAGCGCGGTGCGCAGCAGGCCCTGCCACGGCGAGCCCCAGCCGTCCGCGAACGGGGTGGCCCACTCGGCGAGGTCGTCCGACCAGCCCCCGAGGAACACCAGCGCCACCGCGTACCCGGCCAGGGTGAGCAGCGCGGGCAGCATCCCGAACGCCCACCAGCGGCCGTGCCGCCCCACCCACCTCTGGCCCTTGACCAGGTATCCCATCCCCGCCGCAAGATCTCGCACAGCACGAAAGCGTAGGGGCTCCCGGTCCGCGGGTCATGTCCGTTCCGTCACGAGCGGGTACCGGAACGCCGCCGGGCCCGGAAGCCTCCGCATCGGCTTCCGGGCCCGGCGTTCCCTGGGCGGTGCGGTGGCTCAGGCAGCCGCCGCCACCGCCGTCCGCCGCCGGCGGCCCACCACGGCCGACGCCACCAGCACGATCGCTGCGGCGACCAGCGACAAGTACATCTGTTTCCGCCCGTCGGCGTCCGTGAACATGTACGCCACCACGAACCCGATCATGCCGATGGCGGTCCAGGTCAGGTACGGGTACAGCCACATCCGCACGGTCAGGCGCTCGGGGGTCTCGCGCTCGATGATCCGCCGCATCCGCAGCTGCGAGAAGCAGATCACCAGCCAGACGAAGAGCGCCACCGCACCGGAGGAGTTCAGCAGGAAGGCGAAGACGGTGTTGGGGGAGGTGTAGTTGAAGAAGACGGCGACGAAGCCGAAGACCACCGAGGAGAGGATCGCGACCCGCGGCACCCCGCGCTTGGTCACCGAGGCGAACGCCCTGGGGGCGTCCCCGCGCCGGCCGAGCGAGAAGGCCATCCGGGAGGCGGTGTACATCCCGGAGTTGAGGCAGGACAGCACGGCGGTCAGCACGATCACGTCCATCACCTGGGCGGCGCCCGGGATCCCTATGTGCTCCAGCACGGCCACGTACGGGCTGCCCTTGACCGAGGCGGCGTCCCACGGCAGCAGGGTCACCACCAGCAGGATCGAGCCCAGGTAGAAGATCCCGATCCGCCAGATCACGCTGTTGGTCGCCTTGCGGACCGCCCTCTGCGGGTCCTCCGACTCGCCGGCCGCCAGGGTGACGATCTCGCTGCCCATGAAGGCGAAGACGACCGTGAGCATGCCGGTGAACACCGCCCCCACGCCGTGCGGCAGGAAGCCGCCGTGGCCGGTCAGGTTCGTCATCCCGACCGCGTGGGTGCCGGGCAGCAGCCCGAACGCGGCCAGCGTGCCGACCACCAGGAAGGCGGCGATCGCCACCACCTTGATCCCGGCGAACCAGAACTCGAACTCGCCGTAGGAGGCGACCGAGAACAGGTTGGTCGCGGTCAGTACCGCCATCACGATCAGTGCGAACGCCCACTGCGGCACGCCCGGCATCCAGTTGTTGAGGATCTTCGCGCCGGCGGTGGCCTCCACGGCGAGCACCACGACCCAGAAGAACCAGTACAGCCAGCCGATGCTGAACCCGGCCCACCGGCCGAGCGCCCGGTCCGCGTACGCCGAGAACGAGCCGCTCTGCGGATCGGCCGCCGCCATCTCGCCGAGCATCCGCATCACCAGGACGACCAGCACGCCGGCGAGGGTGTACGAGAGCAGGATGCCGGGGCCGGTGGTCGCGATGCCCGCGCCGGAGCCGACGAACAGGCCGGCGCCGATCACACCGCCGATCGCGATCATCGACAGGTGGCGGTTCTTGAGTCCCGCCTTCAGGTGACCGTCGGCCGGGGGTGGGGTGGAGCCGCCGGCGGGGGGCGAGACGGCGGGGGTGGTGGTTTCCGCACTCATCAAGGGTGCCTGTGCCTTTCCAGCGCGGCCTGCCCCTCGGCACGTGCGCCGGAGGGTGGGGGGACGGATCCGCGCATTGCGGTGCAACCTACTTTCTCCTTCCGCATATCGGAACAACGTTCTGGTAAATGTTCGCTCACCGGACATAAAGGGGCAGGTCAGAGCGGGTGAAATGGGGTCCGGAAAAGCTCAGATCTGACGCAGCGAAAGGCGCTCGGGAGGTGCTGGAGCCCGGCGCGGGGATTCGTCAACGGGCCGTACATACTGGCGGCGTGATGATCGCCTTCTTGGTGCTCGGCCTCCTCGCCGTCCTCGCCTTGCTGACCCTGGCACACTGGTATCTCTGGCGGCGCCTGGTGCGCGACGTCTCCACGCCGGGCGGCTGGTGGCGCAGGGCCGGTACGGTGCTCGCCGTCCTGCTGCCCCTGCTCGCGGTCGGCGCCCTGGTCGGCGGGCGCGCGCTGCCGCTGGCCGTCGAGCGGTGGCTGGCCTGGCCCGGCTACCTCTGGCTCGCGGTGCTGCTCTACCTGCTGCTGGCGCTCGCCGTGGGCGAGGCCGTCCGGCCGCTGCTGCTCCGGCTGCCGCGCCGGCACACTGTGGAGCCAACCGCCCTGGAAGAAAAGGAAACTGATGAATCGTCGGTCATGGCCCCCTCGCCGGAGCGCCGGCTGTTCGTCGCCCGCACGGTCGCGATCGGCGCCGCGGGCGCGGCCGCGGCCGTCGTCGGCAACGGTACGTACGGCGTGCTGCGCGGGCCGCGGCTGAAGCAGGTCACCGTGCCGCTCGCGAAGCTGCCCGCGCGGGCCCACGGCTACCGGATCGCCGTCGTCAGCGACATCCACCTCGGTCCGATCCTGGGCCGCGCGCACACCCGGCGGATCGTCGACACCATCAACGGCGCGCAGCCGGACCTGATCGCCGTCGTGGGGGATCTGGTGGACGGCTCGGTGGCCGAACTCGGCCGCGAAGCCGAACCGTTGGCCCGGTTGAGGGCGCGCGACGGCGCCTACTTCGTCACCGGCAACCACGAGTACTTCTCCGGCGCCGGGCCCTGGGTCGACTTCATCCGCGAACTGGGCGTCCACCCGCTGCAGAACGCGCGGGTCGAGCTGGCCGGCTTCGACCTGGCCGGGGTCAACGACATCGCCGGGCGGGACCAGGGGGACGGCCCGGACTTCGGCAAGGCGCTCGGCGACCGCGACCGGGCCCGTACCTCCGTCCTGCTCTCGCACCAGCCGGTGACCATCCACGACGCCGTCCGGCACGGCGTCGACCTCCAGCTCTCCGGCCACACCCACGGCGGCCAGCTCTGGCCCGGCAACTACCTGGCCGAACTCGCCAACCCGACCGTGGCCGGCCTGGAACGCTACGGCGACACCCAGCTCTACGTGACCCGTGGCGCGGGCGCCTGGGGCCCACCGGTCCGGGTCGGCGCGCCGTCCGACATCACCATCGTCACGCTGGCCTCGTTGCAGGTCTGATCCCCGGTGCCCCCGCCCGGCGGCGAGGTGCCGGGCGCACCGCTCGCCGATGGGCCGCGGGGCGCCTGGCCGGCCCGGAGGTGCGGGCGGTGCGGGCGGTGCGGGGGCGTGGTGTCGGGGCGACGGCATGGACTCTCCGGGGAAAGGGATTTGACGGTCCGTCACCCGGGCGGGGGCGCGAAATGATCGAATCCCGATGCTAGGGCTTGTCCGACGAATCGCGTCGCATCAGCGCGCGGCGGGAATCGTCGGACAAGCCCTGGGCGGAGGAATGTCCGAATCGGCCGAAGACACGGCACGGTGCTCTCCCCGGTCCGGGTGGCGGCCCGCCCCGGCGCCGGGGGCTACCGCTCGGTCACGTCCAGCAGGGTGATCCGTCGGGCGTCCGTCGGCCGCCCGGTGAGACGGGCGGCCAGGATCCGCGGGATGTCGCGCTCCTGCGAGTACCCGGGCAGCACGGTGACGTCCGCCCGCCGCACCCCGGCCCGGCCGGCCACCGTGTACGTCACGCGGTAGACCGTCCGCTCCGGTGGCGGGGGCGGGCAGCCGGGCCGCTCCACGCCGCGCACCGCGTCCACCTCCTCGCGCCGCCGCCCATTCTCCGCCCGGACGGGCCCGGCGGCGATCCTGTGGCCGATCGGGGTAAAGGCGGGCAGAGTGGGAATCTCCGGAGCGGGATGCTCCGATGAGCGGGAACCTCCGGGAAGGGGCGACCCCATGCAGACCACCTGGAAGGGGACGATCAGCTTCGGGCTGGTCAGCATCCCCGTTCACCTGTACTCCGCCACCCAGGAGCACGACGTCCCGCTGCACCAGGTGCACGCCAGGGACGGGGGGCGGGTGCGGATGAAGCGGTACTGCGAGCGGGAGGAGAAGGAGGTCCCGTACGCGGAGATCGCCAAGGGCTACGAGTCGCCCGACGGGCGGACCGTCACGCTCACCGACGAGGACCTCGCCGACCTGCCGCTGCCCAGCAAGAAGATCATCGACGTGCTGGCCTTCGTCGACGCCGCCGAGATCGACCCGCTGATGTTCTCCAAGGCGTACTACGTCGGCGTCGCCGACCAGGCCGCCGCCAAGCCGTACGCCCTGCTGCGCGACGCGCTCACCGAGTCCGGTCGGATCGCGGTCACCAAGATCGCGCTGCGGACCAGGGAGTCGCCGGCCGTCCTGCGGGTGCACGACGGGACACTGGTGCTCCAGACCTGCATCTGGCCCGACGAGGTCCGCTCGGCGGCCGGCATCGCCCCCGAGGAGGACATCGCCGTCCGGCCGCAGGAGCTCAGGATGGCGCGCTCGCTCATGGACACCCTCTCCGAGGGCTTCGACCTCTCCCAGCTCCACGACGACTACCAGCAGGCGCTCCAGCAGGTCGTCGAGGCCCGGATCCAGGGGGTGGAGGTGCCGCACGAGGAGGAGCCGGGCGAGGCGCCGGACAACGTCATCGACCTGATGGAGGCGCTGCGCAGCAGCCTCCGGCAGGCCAGGGGCGGGCACCGGGGGCGGGCAGCCGAGGCGCCGCCCGACGCGGAGGCGGCAGCCGGGGAGCCGGAGTCGGAGGCGGCGGCGCCACGCAAGCGCGCCCCCGCGAAGAAGCCCGCCGCCGGGACCCGGACCGCGAAGGAGGCGTCCGTGAAGAGCGCGTCAGTGAAGAGCACAACCGCGAAGAAGACCACCACCAGGAAGTCCGCAGCTCCCCGCAAGGCCTCGTGAGCTGCTCACCGGCAGTCCCCCCGACGTCCGGAGGCGATCCAGATGGACCTGTTGACCTACAAGGAACTCGACACCGGCCCCGAAGCCCCGCAGCATCCGAGCCGGGCGCACCGGGCCTGGCACGCCCTGCTCGGCCTCAGCCCGACGGCGGTCGTGTTCATGGTCGCGCTCTCGCTCGGGCTCGGCGCGATCGGAGCGCAGGTGAGCTGGCTCCCGATGCTGGTGATCTTCAGCATCGTGTGGGGCCTGACCCTGATCGCGCTGGGCGGCGTGGTCGCGCGCTGGCTGACGCCCGGCCGGGGCAGGCACCGCATGGCGGGCTGACCCGGCCGGGGACGCCGACCGGAGGGGCGGGTCGGACGCCGGTCGGCGGGTGTGCCGGGGTTCAGGCGAGCCACACCGTGGTGACGTTGCAGAACTCCCGGATCCCGTGCCCGGACAGCTCCCGCCCGAACCCCGAGCGCTTGACGCCGCCGAACGGCAGCGCCGGGTGCGAGGCCGTCATGCCGTTGAAGAACACCCCACCCGCCTGGATGTCCCGGACGAAGCGCTCCTGCTCGGCCGGGTCGTCGGTCCAGACGTTGGAGCTGAGCCCGAACGGCGTGTCGTTGGCCAGGGCCACCGCCTCGTCCAGGTCCGCCGCCCGGTAGACGGTGGCGACCGGCCCGAAGGTCTCCTCCTGGTGGACGCGCATCGCCGGGGTGATGCCGGTCAGGACGGTCGGCTCGTAGAACCAGCCGTCGTCCCACCCCTCGGGGCGACGGCCGCCGCACTCCACCCGGGCGCCGTGCGCGCGGGCGTCCTCGACCAGTTCCTCCAGGTCGGCGCGGCCCTGGCGGCTGGCCAGCGGGCCGACGTCCGTCGCCTCGTCCAGCGGGTCGCCGACCGTCAGCGCCCGCATCGCCTCGGTGAACGCGGCGGTGAACCGCTCGTAGACGTCCGTGTGCACGATGAAGCGCTTGGCGGCGATGCAGGACTGCCCGTTGTTCTGCGCCCGGGCGCGGACGGCGGTGCGCACGGCGGCGTCCAGGTCGGCGCTCGGCAGCACCACGAACGGGTCGCTGCCGCCCAGCTCCAGCACGGCCTTCTTCACCTCGTCCGCGGCCGTCGCGGCGACCGCCCGCCCGGCCGGCTCGCTGCCGGTGAGCGTGACCGCGGCCACCCGGCGGTCGCGGATCACGTCTTCGACGGCGTCCGAGCCGATCAGCAGCGTCTGGAAGCAGCCCTCGGGGAAGCCGGCCCGGCGGAACAGCTCCTCCAGGGCCAGCGCGGTGCGGGGCACGTTGGACGCGTGCTTGAGCAGGCCGACATTGCCCGCCATCAGCGCGGGCGCGGCGAACCGGACGACCTGCCAGAGGGGGAAGTTCCAGGGCATCACGGCCAGCACCACGCCGAGCGGACGGTAGCGGACGTAGGCGCGGGCGGCGCCGGAGTCGGCGACGTCGGCCTGGTCCGGGTGCTCGTCGGCGAGCAGTTCCTCGGCGTGCTCGGCGTACCAGCGCATCGCCTTGGCGCACTTGGCGGTCTCGGCGCGGGCGGCCGTCAGCGGTTTGCCCATCTCCTCGGTCATCGTGCGGGAGACGGCCTCCTGGTCCTCGTCCAGCAGGTCGGCGGCGCGGCGCAGCAGTTCGGCGCGGTGGGCGAAGGAGGTGAGGCGGTGGGCGCCGAAGGCGGCCTCGGCGCGGGCCAGCCGCTGCTCGACACCGGCGGCGTCGAGCGGTTCGAAGGTCTCCAGGGTCTTGCCGGTCGCGGGGTTGACGCTGGCGATGGGCATCGGGGGCTCCCAGAGGGTCGCGGTCCGTGGGGTCTGATCCTCCACCCTCGCCGACGTCCCACCCCGGGCCCGCCACCGCCGCCCGGCGTGTCCCGCCGGGCGGCGGCCGGTCCGGCGCAGCCCGCCCCTACTCCGGCAGCGACTCCACCCGGGCCGCCGCCTCCCGGGCCCGGGCCCCGGCCCTGGTCCGGGCCGCGGTGACCTGCCGGTTGGGGAACCGGCGCAGGAACTCCGCCTCCAGCTCACCGGTTCGCGGGGTGTGCCGGTTCAGCGCCTCCTCCGAGCCGTACAGGAAGGTCTCGTGGCGGGTGCGGTGCAGCTGCTCCAGCTCGTGCAGCAGCGTGTCGTTCCCCAGGGCGTGCGCGGAGATGCCCGCGGGTCTGGGGTGCGGAGCGTCGGGGTGCCGCATGTCCGTTTACCTCCTCGGCGGAGCCGCGCAGGACCAACCCCCTCTGGCGTTACTCGTTCCCCGCCCGGCGCCCGGGATAACTCGATCGGATCATAGGATGGTTCTTTACGCCTGTTTGTCCCTCTGTGCGTCCCGCCGCGCCCTCCTTCGATCCCCTCCCCGTCGACCGAAACGAATCACGCATGCCCCTCCCCAAGGCCGAACTCCACCTGCACATCGAAGGCACCCTGGAGCCCGAGCTCGCCTTCGCCCTCGCCGCCCGCAACGGCATCACCCTCCCGTACGCGGACACCGAGGAGCTGCGCCGCGCGTACTCCTTCAGCGACCTGCAGTCCTTCCTCGACCTGTACTACGCGCTGATGGCCGTCCTGCGGACCGAGGACGACTTCGCCGACCTCGCCGACGCCTACCTGGCCAGGGCCGCCGAGCAGGGTGTCCGGCACGCCGAGATCTTCTTCGACCCGCAGGCGCACACGGCACGCGGCGTCCCGCTCGGCACCGTGGTCCAGGGGCTCACCCGCGCCCTCGCCCGCGCCGAGGAGCGGTACGGCATCAGCACCCGGCTGATCATGTGCTTCCTGCGCGACCAGTCCGCCGAGTCGGCCCTGGAGACCTTCGAGGCCGCCCGCCCCTACTTCGACCGGATCTCCGGCATCGGCCTGGACTCGGCCGAGGTCGGCAACCCGCCGGCCAAGTTCCGCGAGGTCTACCGCCGTGCCGCCGAGGCCGGGCTGCGCCGCGTCGCCCACGCCGGCGAGGAGGGCCCGGCCGGCTACATCACCGAGGCCCTGGACGTCCTCGGCGTCGAGCGCATCGACCACGGTCTGCGCTGCCTGGAGGACGCCGACCTGGTCGACCGCCTCGTCCGCGAGCAGATCCCGCTCACCCTCTGCCCGCTCTCCAACGTCCGGCTGCGCTGCATCGACACCCTCGCCGACCACCCGCTGCGCACCATGCTCGCGGCCGGCCTGCTGGTCACCGTCAACTCCGACGACCCGGCGTACTTCGGCGGCTACGTCGACGACAACTTCCGCGCCGTCGAGGCCGCGCTCGACCTCGACCCCGAGACGCTGCGCCTGCTGGCCGCGAACTCCTTCCGCGCGTCCTTCCTGGACGACGAGCGCCGCGCCCTCCTGCTCGCCGAGGTCGCCGCGTACGAGTTCGGGCGCACCGTG
This sequence comes from Kitasatospora sp. NPDC088548, assembly GCF_044753005.1. Lineage (NCBI taxonomy): Bacteria > Bacillati > Actinomycetota > Actinomycetes > Kitasatosporales > Streptomycetaceae > Kitasatospora > Kitasatospora sp. NPDC088548. The sequence continues at coordinate 114,438 of NZ_JBIVMI010000002.1, read as the reverse complement.
GCCTGACGCCCGTCAGGAGACCGGGGTCCTCCCGTCCGTCCAGGCCCCGCGGTGGTCCGGGGCGGGCGGGAGGACGCGGCCGGGGGACTCAGAGCAGAGTGCTCCAGTAGTACCAGAACCGGTTGAGGATCAGCAGCGCGATCACCGCGTACCAGAGCGCCGGCACCACCCAGTGGTAGCGGGCGGCCTCCCGGACCACCGGGCGCAGCGCGCGCGGGGCCGGGATGACACCGGACCGCAGGTTGTGCAGGGTGGTGTACCAGAACAGCGGGATCATCGCCGCCCAGACCACCATGCAGTACGGGCAGAGCGCGCCGATCCGGTACAGCGCCTGGTACATCAGCCAGGTCACGAAGCCGATGCCGAAGACCGTCCCGGCCTGGAGGCCGAGCCAGAACCAGCGGCGGTACGTCGCCCCGGCCAGCAGACCGGCGCCGATCGCGATGACGACGGCGAAGCCGATCAGGCCGAGCAGCGAGTTGGGGAAGCCGAAGGCCTCGGCCTGGTCGCTGCGCATGACCGAGCCGCAGCTGATGATCGGGTTGATGTTGCAGTTGGGGACGTACGACGGGTCCTCGAGGAGCCGGATCTTGTCCAGGGTGAGGACGGCGGAGGCGAACAGCCCGATCGCCCCGCCGATCAGCAGCAGCAACGCGAAGGGCCGGCCCGCGCCGTACGTCCGGGGGGCGGTGGCGGGGGTGGCGGCCGTCATCCGGTCACCTGCTTGACCATGGCGGTGAACTGCTCGGGGCCGACCGGCCCGTTGCCTCCGAAGACCTCCAGCTTCCTGCCGTCCAGCTTGACCGTCGGGGTGCCGGTGACGCCGCTCTTGTCGAACGACTTGTTCACCTCGTTGGCCCACGGCGCGTAGGTGCCGTCCTGGACGGCCTTCACGAAGGCGTCCGTCTTCAGCCCCGGCACCTGGCCGGCCAGGTCGAGCAGGTGGTTGACGTCGCCGAAGGCGTCCTGGCGCTCGTCCGGCTGGTTGGCGTAGAGCACGTCGTGGAACTGCTTGAACTTGTCCACGCCCTCGTTCAGCGCGGCGCCGGCGGCGGCCAGCGCGGTGCGCGAGCCCTTGCCGCCCAGGCCCTTGTCCAGGAACGTCGCCAGATGGTACTCGATCTTGTACGTACCGTCGTCGGCGAGCTGCTGGATGGTCTTGCCGTTGGTGGTCTCCAACTGCTCGCAGTACGGGCAGCGGAAGTCCTCGTAGATCTCCAGGGTGTGCGGGGCGTCGGCCTTGCCGTAGGTGATCACGGTGCCGTCGGCGCCGCTCGCGTTGGCGGGGGTGACCAGCGGGCCGTTCGCCGCCGCGTCGCCGGGGCCGGAGGAGCCGCCGACGGCGAAGGCCACGCCCGCGGCCAGGGCGAGCACCGCGGCGGAGGCGGCGCCGACGATCGTCCGGCGGCGGATCTTCGCGGACCGCTCGGCGCGCAGGCGCTCCTCGCGCATCCGCTCGGTGGCGGCTCGGCGGGCGGCGGCCTTGGCGCCCCCGGCGTTCTGCGGGCGGGCGTTCTGCGGCTTCTTCGGGGTGTTGCTCATGGCGGGGTGTCGTCCTGTGCTCTCGGTCGGGAGGGATGCGGGCGCGCGAGGGCGCGGCGAGAGACCGGCGGAGGACCGCGGAAGGGAGGTGCTCAGCAGGCCGGGGCGAGCGCCGGCGGACCACGCCGGACGGCCGGGCGGGCCACCACGTCCTCGACCGGGACACGGACCCGGCTGGCACGCGGGAACGGCACCCGGGCCACCGGCCGGGCCGGGACGGGCGCGGCGAGCAGCAGCCGCCAGTGGGCGGCCGCCGGGAGGAAGTGCCGCAGGAAGTCGCCCAGCGTCCGGGCGGCCTGCGCCAGCCCGGTCAGCGCGGCGTCGGCACGGCGCAGCCAGAAGGCGCCGGTCAGCGCGATCGCGGTGTGCAGCAGAAGGAGCAGCGGCACCCCGGCCGACTCCGGGACGCCGTGGCCCAGCAGGAAGCCGCCGAGCGAGCCGCCGCCGCAGAGCAGCGGCTCGAAGCCGCGCGCGGTGCCGGGCGGCAGCGAGGGACAGGTGGTCTGGGCGAGGCCGAACAGGGCGCTCAGGCCCAGCTGCAGCGGCAGGAAGACCGCCGCGATCGCCGGGTAGCGGCGCTCGGAGCCGGCCAGGGCGAACGCCACCGCGAAGACGGCGACGCCGGCCGGTGCCAGCGTGCCCAGCGGCAGCGGACGGCCGGTGACCAGCACCTGACCGAGCCCGGCGAGCAGCACGACCAGCGCGGCGAAGACCGCCGCGCGGAGCGTCCTGGAGACCGGGCTGATGTCCATGGCATCCGAGTCTGCCACAGGTTGAAACGTGGACCACCGGGCCGAAGGTCCGCTGTGAAGATCCTCACCGCCCGTTCTGAGCTGGGCTTATGCGGCCCCTACCCGGGCTTCGACCAGATCGCGGAACAGCTTCAGGTCGGTCCGCACCGCCCGTTCGATCGCCCCGGCCTGGGCGAAGCCGTGCGGACCGCCGAACGCCTCGTGCACCGCCTCCGGGTCGTACTCGACGCGGATCTGCAGCCGGGTGTGGCCCGGGTCGAGCGGGAGCAGTGCGAAGGCGCCCCGCAACGGCAGGCCGGCCAGCGTCCGCCAGGACATCACCCGGCCCCGGCCCCGGTCGGTGATCTCGGTCTCCACGTCCTGTTCGGCGCCGTCGATCTCCACCCCGAGATGGGCCAGGTTCCGGCCGTGCGGGGAGGCGCTGCGCACCCCGGCGACGAACCGCGGATAGTCGTGGACCCGGTGCAGCTGCTCCCAGGCGGCCAGTACCGGGGCGTCGATGTCGATCTCTTCCTCGAGCGTGCTCATGCGGGGCGGACCTCCTTCTGCCCGGCCCTCCGGGCACCTCCAGCCTGCGCCCGTCGGCCGCCGGCGGGCAATGCGGGCGCGGCCGCGCGAGACTGGGCCCATGCCGGAGCTGCCCGAGGTCGAGGCCCTCAGCGCCTTTCTGTCCGAGCGACTGACCGGGCGCGTCGTCGCCCGGGTGCAGCCGGTGGCGATCAGCGTCCTCAAGACCTACGACCCGCCGGTGACGGCGCTGGAGGGGCGGACGGTCGGCCCGGTGACCCGGCACGGCAAGTTCCTGGACATCGAGGCGGGCGGCCTGCACCTGGTGGTCCACCTCGCCCGGGCCGGCTGGCTGCGCTGGAAGGACAGCCTGCCCGCCGAGCCCCCGCGCCCCGGCCCGAAGAACCCGCTCGCCCTACGGGTCCGCCTGGCCGGCCCGGCCGGCGACGGCTTCGACCTCACCGAGGCGGGCACCAGGAAGGGCCTGGCGGTGTACGTGGTGCAGGACCCGGCCGAGGTGCCCGGTGTCGCCCGGCTCGGCCCGGACCCGCTGGACCTGGCCTTCACCCTGGAGGCCTTCACGGCCCTGCTGAGCGGCGAGCGGCGCCGGCTCAAGGGCGTCCTGCGCGACCAGAGCGTGCTGGCGGGCGTGGGCAACGCCTACTCGGACGAGGTGCTGCACGCGGCACGGATGTCGCCGTACAAACTGGCGTCGAGCCTGACGCCGGAGGAGACGGCCCGGCTGTACGAGGCGCTCGGGTCGACCCTGCGCGAGGCGGTGGAGCGGTCGCGCGGGCTGGCGGCGGGGGAGCTGAAGGCGGAGAAGAAACTCGGCCTGCGGGTGCACGGCCGGGCCGGGCAGCCCTGCCCGGTCTGCGGGGACACCGTGCGCGAGGTGTCGTTCGCCGACTCCGCACTGCAGTACTGCCCGACCTGCCAGACCGGCGGCAGACCGCTCGCGGACCGGCGGCTGTCGCGGCTGCTGAAGTAGCGGGCCGGGCGGGCGGCGGGCCGGGGTGGGCCCGGCGCAGGCGGGGTGCCTGGGCCGGGCCGGACGCGCCCTACCTCTTCCGGGCGACCCCGCCCCAGTAGTAGGCGGCGGTCGGGTCGGCCGGCGGCTCGCCGTCCGGGCGCCAGGCCATGACGGGGGCGACGCCGGGCTCGATCAGCTCCCAGCCGTCGAAGAACCGGGCGACCTCGTCGCGGGTGCGCGGGACGAGGGTCATGCCGCCCTGGCGGGCCGCGGCGGCGACCTTGGCCACGCTCTCCGGGTCGAAGTCCTGGGTGGGGTGGGTGAGCGCGAGGCAGCTGCCGGACGGCAGGGCGTCGCGCAGCTCGGCGACCTTGCCCCACGGGTCGTCCTCGTCGGCGACCAGCATCAGGACGGCGATCATCAGCAGCCCGACCGGCTGGTCGAGGTCCAGCGTCGCGGTCAGCGCCGAGTCGGCGAACAGCTCGGTGGGCTTGCCCAGGTCGGCGTGGATGTACGTGGTGCGGCTGGCCGGGGTGCTGACCATCAGCGCCCGGGCGTGGGCCAGCACGATCGGGTCGTTGTCGACGTAGACCACACGGGTGCCGGGGCTGACCGACTCGGCGATCTCGTGGGTGTTGGGCGAGGTGGGGATGCCCGTCCCGAGGTCGAGGAACTGGCGGATGCCCTGCTCCCGGGCCAGGTAGCGGACGGCGCGGCCCTGAAAGGCCCGGTTCTCCTTGGCCATCGCCTTGACGCTCGGAACCGCCTGCTCGATGGCCTGGCCCATGGCGCGGTCCGGCGGGAAGTTGGTCTTGCCGCCCAGCCAGTAGTCGTAGACGCGTGCGGAGTGCGGGGCGTTGGTGTCGACGCCGAAACGTTCCCACTGGCTCAGCTCGGCGGGGTCATTGTCGCGCTGGTCGGAGAAGTCCTGACTTGTCGTCATGGCCACGTCCTCTGAAGACAGATCATCACACTGGGAGAGGTCAGCGTAGCGGTCCCGATGTGCCCGGGGTCACGCGGTCTGCGGATCGGTACGCGCTTGGGCCGTCGGGGTGGTGCTGAGGGCCGTCGGGGTTGCCCGTGGGAGGTGGGGCGGTTCGCGGGGGAAGCATTCAGCATGTTGTCTGATCGTCATACTATTTCGCGCAGATTGTTACTGGCCGCGGCGGGAATGTCGCTGGTCGAGGTCGCCGGCTGCCGTGGCCCGCTGGACGGCGACGGGGCCGCCGCGCCGACTACCGGGGCGGCCGCTCCTCCCGCGCGGGTGGCCGGGGTGGGCGGGGCGCCGGGCGCGTCCCCGCCGCCCACCGGTGCTCCACCCGACGGGGGTTCGGCCGCCCTCGCCCCGCCCGAGCTCGCCCCGCCCGGACTCGTCCCACCCGCCCTCGCCCCGGCCGCCGGGCAGGTGCTCACGGCGGCGGAACAGCGGCCGGTGTTCGAACTGGGCCCGGAGCGGAGGGTGGTCGCCCTCACCATCGACGACGGCCCGCACCCGCGCCACACGCCGGCCGTGCTGGCGCTGCTGCAGCAGTACGGGATCAGGGCCACGTTCTTCCTGATCGGCGAGAACGCGGCGGAAAACCCCGGACTGGTACAGGAGACCGTCGCCCGGGGTCACCACATCGGCAACCACACCTGGACCCACCCCGACCTGCGGCACCTGTCGGAGGAGAAGGTGCGCGACGAGTTGGGGCGCACCTCCGACCTGATCCACCGGATCACCGGCAAGGCGCCGACCTGGTTCCGCGCCCCCGGCGGGGACTGGGCGCCGGTCACGCTCAAGGTCAGTGCGGAACTGGGGATGCGGTCGATGGCCTGGACCGTGGACCCGACGGACTGGGCCGAGCCGGGAGCGGACGTGATCACCAGCCGGGTGCTGAAGGGTGTCCGGCCGGGCGCGATCGTGCTCAACCACGACGGTGGCGGGGACCGTTCGCAGACGGTGGCGGCGCTGAAGGCGTATCTGCCGGCGCTGATCGACTCCGGGTACTCCTTCACCGCACCGGCGGGCTGAGGTGCGGTTTCTCGTCGGAATGGGGTGCGAGTACGGAGACGCCCAGTAGCGGCTTTTGGGCTTGAACCACCCGAAAGAGTGGATAGGCAGGATCGTTTCCGCAGTTTTTGGGCCCCTAGGGTGATAACGCATCAATTCCCCAGGTACCGCCGAGTACCGCCCTGAAAGGGCCACCCCACATGCGTCTCCGCAACGCCGTGCTCGCCGCCGCCAGCGCGCTCGCCCTCGTTCTCGCCGTCCCCGTCTCCGCCGACGCCGCGGGCGGCGAGTTCCGCTACAAGTACCGGAACGCCCTGGGCGAGCAGCTCGGCGCGCTGTTCGACCCGCGCAGCGGCGAGTGCGTCAAGGTGCCGGAGGCCACCGAGGAGGAGGCGGCGTACACGCCCAGCAACCGCACCAACGCGGCGGCGACCGTCTACGCCGGCTTCGACTGCCGGGGTGGCGACTCGTACGTTCTGCGGCCGGGCGGGCAGGCGGGGAGCCGGCTGCTGGTCCGCTCGGTCAGGTTCTCGTAAGCGGCGCCGGCGATCGCCGGATCCGTCGGGTCGTCAATTCGTACGAAGCTCACGACAATGCGGCGATTGGTTGAGACCATTCCGGTGAACCGCCCGTGAACGCGGGCAGGTCGCGTGCACGACGACACCGGGAGCGGCCTTGCCGATTCGAACATCCGGGCTCGCCGCCCGGACCCGCAGACTGCTGGTCATCGCCGCCGTCCTGGCGCTGGCGGCCGCCGGTTTCGGCGTGCACCGCGCCATCGGCGGTGCCGGCCGTGACGGTGACGCGGACGGGGGCGCGGCGGCGCCCGCCGCGGCGCGCGGCCCGCGTACCGGTGACCGGATCATCCCTGCGCCGCTGTCCGTCGCGGCCGGTTCGGGCCCGGCCTTCAGGATCTCCGAGCGGACCGTCGTCCGGGTGGGGGCCGCCGGCGGTTCCGGCGGCGCCGAGGAGCAGGCCGTACGGGTGCGGGCCGTCGCCGAGCAACTGGCCGAGGCGCTGCGCCGGCCGACCGGCTTCCCGCTGACGGTGGAGGCCGGGGCGGGCGCCGCTCCGGCGGGGGCGGCCGAGGGCATCCGGCTCGAACTCGACCCCGCGATGCCGGAGGAGACCGGCGACGAGGGCTACCGGCTGACGGCCGACTCCGCGGCCGTCCGGATCGCCGCCCGCACCCCGGCCGGGCTCTACCGGGGTACCCAGACGCTCCGCCAACTGCTGCCCCCGCAGGTCGAGAGCCGGTCACGGGTGACCGACGGGACGGACTGGACGGTCGCCTCCGTCGACATCGACGACCACCCGCGCTACGCCTACCGGGGCGCCATGCTCGACGTGGCGCGGCACTTCTTCACCCCGGACGAGGTCAAGGGGTACATCGACCGGCTGGCCCTGTACAAGGTCAACCACCTGCATCTGCACCTGACCGACGACCAGGGCTGGCGGATCGCCGTCCCCGCCCGGCCCGCCCTCACCGAGATCGGGGCGAGCAGCGAGGTCGGCGGCACGCCCGGCGGCTTCTACACCGCGGCCGACTACCAGGAGATCGTCCGTTACGCGCAGGAGCGCTTCCTCACCGTCGTCCCCGAGATCGACCTGCCCGGGCACAGCAACGCGGTGCTCGCCTCCTACCCCGAGCTGGACTGCACCCGCAGCGCGCGGCCCTGGCCGTACACCGGGATCGAGGTCGGCTTCAGCACGGTCTGCCCCACCGGGGACGCGGTCTTCGCCTTCACCGGCGACGTGGTCGCCGAGCTCGCCCGGCTCACCCCCGGCCCGTATCTGCACATCGGTGGCGACGAGGTGAAGAAGCTGGCGCCCGCCGACTACCAGGAGTTCGTCCGCCGGGTGAGCGCCCAGGTGGTCGCGGCCGGGAAGATCCCGGTCGGCTGGAACCAGACCGCGGCGGCCGCCGGTCCCGGCGGGGTCGGGCTGCTGCAGTACTGGGACGCCAACGGCGGCCACGAGCAGGAGGTCAGGGAGGCGGCCGGCCGCGGCGCCAAGGTGATCATGTCCCCGGCGGGCCGGACCTATCTGGACATGAAGTACGACAGCTCGTACCCGCTGGGGCTGCGCTGGGCCGGGACGGTCGACGTCTGGTCCGCCTACTCCTGGGATCCGGACACCCTGAACGCCGCCCTGCCGGCCGGCTCCGTCGTGGGCGTCGAGGCCCCGCTGTGGACGGAGACCCTGAGCAGCCCCGCCGAGCTGGACCTGATGCTGCTGCCGCGGCTGCCCGCCATCGCCGAGCTGGGCTGGTCCCCGAAGACCGCCCACGACTGGGAGCGGTTCCGGCAGCGGCTCGCCGAGGAGGGCGCGCGCTGGGAGGCGGCCGGTTTCGGGTACGAGAAGCGCTCGGAGGTGCCCTGGCCGGTGACCGCGCGGTAGGCGTGGGCGGTGCGGCGGCGTTCAGGGCGTTTCGGGGCGGGTGGCCGGGGCGGACGGTCGGACGTAGGTTCGAAGTGTCCGGCCCGGTCGCGTGGCGGAGCACGCCGGCGCCCGGCCGTGCCGTGGGCGCAGAGTGAAGGAGGGCGGCGATGACCGGCAACGGCTACGCACACCCCGAGGCGCTGGTCGGCACCGAGTGGCTGGCGCACCACCTGGACGACGGGACGATCCGCGTCGTCGAGGTGGACGAGGACACCACCGCGTACGACCGGGACCACATCCCCGGTGCGGTCGGCTGGAACTGGACCACCGACCTGCACAGCCGGGTCGGCCGCGACTACGCCGACCGCGAGGCCGTGCAGGCGCTGCTGCGCGCGGCCGGCGTGGAGGACGACACCACCGTGGTGCTGTACGGCGGCAACAACAACTGGTTCGCCGCGTACGCCTACTGGCTGCTGCGCCTGCGCGGCTTCGGACCGGTGCGGCTGCTGGACGGCGGGCGCAAGAAGTGGGAGCTGGAGGGGCGCGAGCGCACCCAGGAGGTCATGGACTACCAGCACACCGGCTACCGGCTGGCCGGCCCGGAGCGCCCCGAGCTGCGGGCGCTGCGCGACGAGGTGCTGACCAAGGCGGAGGTGTTCGCCAAGCCCGGTTCGGACGTCGTGCTGGTGGACGTCCGCTCGCCCGCCGAGTACCGGGGCGAGCTGCTGGCGCCGGCGCACCTGCCGCAGGAGCAGGCGCAGGTGCCCGGACACATCCCCGGCGCGGTGAACATCCCGTGGTCGCAGGCGGCCAACGACGACGGCACCTTCCGCTCGGCGGACGAACTGCGCGCCCTGTACGGGGGGAAGGGCGTGGAGGAGGAGCGCGAGGTGATCGCGTACTGCCGGATCGGCGAGCGGTCGGCGCACACCTGGTTCGCGCTGACCGAGCTGCTGGGCTACCCGCACGTCAAGAACTACGACGGCTCGTGGACGGAGTACGGCTCCCTGGTCCGGGCACCGGTGACACTGGGCGGGTGAGCCGGGTACGAGGCCCGGGCGGCGCGACGGGGTGCCGGCCGACTGGGGAGCGTTTCGGCTCGTTTCTTCTTATGAAAATCTCATAACTTAGGCGTGAGCGGGGGTCCGCTGGGACAGGGTTCGATCCAACCCACTGTCCCAGTAACCCTGGAGGACCATCGTGCGCAAGAGGCTGATCGTCTCTGCTGCCAGCGCTCTCGCTCTGCTCCTGGCCGTTCCCGCGTCGGCCGCGACGCCCTCGCCGGGGGCGGCGGGGGTCGGGGATCCGTACTACCCGACGTACGGCAACGGCGGATATGACGTCTCGCACTACGACATCCGGCTGAAATACCAGCCCGCCACCGACCTGCTGGAGGGCACCACCACGATTCTGGCCACGGCCACGCAGGACCTCTCCCGGTTCAACCTGGACTTCGTGCTCGACGTCCAGCAGGTGCTGGTGAACGGGCGGGCGGCCAGGTTCGCCAGCACCGGTGAGGCGGAGCTGGAGATCACCCCGGACCGGCCGATCGCCAAGGGGAGCCCGGTGACGGTGGTCGTCCGGTACTCCGGGGTGCCGGGGGAGGTGGAGCGGGACGGGTACTCGGCCTGGCTGCGGACGCCGGACGGGGGCGTCGCGGCGAACGAGCCGGTGGCCGCCTGGTGGTGGTTCCCGAGCAACGACCACCCGACCGACAAGGCCACCTTCGATGTGTCGGTCCTGGTGCCGGACGGTACCCAGGTGATCAGCAACGGCCTCTCCACCGGGCAGAGTTCGCGGGCCGGCTGGACCCGGTACAACTGGCGCCAGACCAAGCCGCAGGCCACCTATCTGGCCACCCTGGCGATCGGCCGGTTCGATGTCAGGACCGACACCACACCGAGCGGACTGCCCGTCATCACCGCGTACAGCAAGGACCTCGGCGAGAACGACGGGGCGGCGCGGGCCAGTGTCGAGCGCACCGGCGAACTGGTGGACTGGCTGAGCGGCTACTTCGGCGAGTACCCGTTCACCTCGGTCGGCGGGTACGTGCCCAACGTGCCCACCGGCTACGCGCTGGAGACCCAGACCCAGATCTTCTACAGCCCCGCGCAGTTCGCGCGCGGTGCCAACACCTCGGTCGTCGTCCACGAGCTGGCCCACCAGTGGTACGGGGACAGCGTCTCCGTCCAGCGGTGGAGCGACATCTGGCTCAACGAGGGCTTCGCACGGTACTCGCAGTGGCTCTGGTCGGAGCACGAGAACGAGGGCACGGCGCAGGAGATCGCCGACTACGTGTACTCCTACTACCCGGCGAACGACGCGTTCTGGACCGTCAAGCCGGGCGACCCGGGCGCGGACCACCAGTTCTCCAGCGCCGTCTACGACCGGGGCGCGGTGGCCGTCCAGGCGCTGCGGAACACCGTCGGCGACGAGAAGTTCTTCCAGATCCTCAAGGGCTGGCCGACCGAGCGCCGCTACGGCAACGCCACCGTCCAGCAGTTCCAGGCGTACGCGGAGCGGATCTCCGGGAAGAAGCTCGGGGACCTCTTCACCACCTGGCTGTTCACGCCCTCCAAGCCGGCGGTCCCGTCGGCGGGGGCTCCGGCGAAGGCGGCGGCCGGGCCGGCGTCCGCGGCGGCGGCGCTGCCGCAGGAGCCCAGGTCGTGGAAGAAGATCCAGGAGACCAACTCGCTGCACGACAACGGGAGCGGCCACGGCCGCTGACCGGCTGTGGATGATGTGACGGGCACAGTCCGGCCGGACCGTGCCCGTCACGACGGGGTGGTGCCGAGGTACGACCAGGCGGGGAGCGCGCCGGTCAGCCGCGGGCGAGGAGGCGGGCCTCGTCCTCGGGGGAGAAGCCGTGGCCGAGGGGCGGCTCGCCGCGGGCGCGGTCCCAGGCCAGGACGTCGGCGGCGGTCACGGCGAGCGGGGTGGCGGGCAGGCCGGCGGCGCGGGCGCGGGCCGGGCTGCGCCGCTGGGCCGGCCAGAGCGGTTCGGCGTGGACGAGCGGGAAGAACGGGGGCGCGGTGTCGGCCGGGACGGGGACGATCTCGACCTGGGCGCCCGCCACCTCGGCGCAGGTGGTGATCAGCCCGGCCAGGGTGGTCGGTTCGGCCGGGCCGACGGCGTGGAAGGCCCCGGGGCGGTCGTCCTCCAGCAGACGGACCACCAGCCGGGCGAGGTCGCGGGAGTCGACGAGCTGGACCGGCTGCTCGGGCCGGCCGGGCAGCGCGACCCGGCCACCGCGCGCGGCCCGCCGCACCCAGTAGGTGAGCCCGGACTGCGGGTCGTGGGGGCCGGCGACCTTGCCGGGCCGCACGATCGTCGCCCGGCCGCCGTACCGGGCGGTCACGTCGTCCTCGCAGGCCGCCTTGAGCGGGCCGTAGGTGTCCTCGCTCAGCTCCTCGGTGTCGCGCACCGGGGCGCGGCGCGGGGTGGACTCGTCCGAGCCCGGACCGGTGCGGGTGTACACCGCCTGGCTGGAGATGAACAGGTACCGGCCGACCCGGTCGCCGAGCGCGTCCATCGCCTGCCCGACGTGGCGCGGCAGATACCCGCTCACGTCGACCACGGCGTCCCAGCGGCCGGTGCCCAGGGCCGCGTAGTCGCCGGTGTCGCGGTCGCCGATCAGCCGGGCGGCGGCGGGGAACAGGTCGCGGCCGGTCCGGCCCCGGGTGAACAGGGTGACCTCGGCGCCGGTGCGCAGGGCGTCGTCGACGATCGCGCGGCCGACGAAGGAGGTGCCGCCCAGGACGAGGATTCGCATGGCGCCGACGGTAGCGGCACCGGCGCGGCCGTGTCGACGCGTCCGGCGGTCCGGCCGCTACCCGGAAAGTCGTACGCCGCGGGAAGGATGACAGGGCGAAAGTCGGTGTGCGACGCTGCACCGGCGCGTGATCAAGCGTGTGGCGGAGGGGACCGGGGGCACCGCATGAACGACGACGTACCGCCGAGCACGCCCCGGCGGTCCCGGCGTGGCGGCCACCGGCAGGGGAGCGCGCGGGTGCCGGGCGTCCTGCTGGTCGTCGTCGGCCTGGTGGTCGCCGCCTCGGCGCTCCGGCCGGACGGCGGACTGCTGGGGACGGGCACCGAACCGCCGCTCGGCAGCATCGGGTTCGTCGTCCTGCTCGCCCTCGGCTGGGTGATCGTCGTCGGCCGCTTCGCCTCCGGCCTCCGCGAGGAGGTCCGCCGGCTGACCGGGCCGACGCCATGGGCCGAACGCCTGCGGACGGCCGCCGTCGTGCTGCTGGCGGGCGGGACCGTCGCCGTGCCGGTGCTGCTGTTCGTCTTCCACAACCGGACCACCACCGGCGGGCCGGTCGCCGATGCGCCCCTGACCGGCCTGGGGCCCTGGACGGCCACGCCGGTACCGACGCCGCCACCGCCGCCGGCGCCCGAGGCATCGGGCACGGTGAACCTGGCCGTCGTCCTGCTGGTCGTCCTGGCCGCGGTGGTGGCGGCCGTGCTGGTGGCCGCCCTGGTGCGGGGGTGGCGGCGGCTGCGCCTCCCCGGGCCCGGGTCGCGGACCGCGCCGGCCGTCGGCCCGGCGCGCGCCGAGGACGTCCTCGCCGAGGCCGTCGCCACCGGACGGCGCGCGTTGCGCGGCGGCGACGCCCGGGCCGCGGTGATCGCCTGCTACGCCGCGATGGAGGGCTCGCTGGCGGCCTCCGGTGTCGCCCGCCACGCCTCCGACAGCCCGACCGAGCTGCTGGAACGGGCGGTGGCGGACGACCGGGTCGACCCGGTCCAGGCACGCGCCCTCACCGCGCTGTTCCACGAGGCCAGGTACTCGACCCACCCGATGGACGACAGCCAGGTACGCCGGGCCAGGACGGCCCTCGACACCATCGCCGACCGCCTGGCGGACCGGCCGGCCGCCGGTACGGCCGGCGCGGGCCCCACCGACCCGACCGGGAGCCGTCGATGAGCACAGATCCCGCCCGGAGCGCCGGTCCCGCCCGGCCGGGGGACGGCCCGGACCACGACGGCCTGGCCGCACCCGGTTCCGTCCGGCACAGCCTGATCGAGCTGGGGCTCGTCGCCGTCGCGGCCGAGATCCTGTTCGCCCTGGTCGGCGGGGTGGCCGCGGCCGGCGCCGGAGCGGTGCTGATGGCCGTCGCCGCCCTGGTGACCGGCCGGTACGTCGCCGGGGCGGGCTTCCTGGACGTGGGCCTGCGCAGCCGTCAGCGGGTGATGGACGCGCGGGAGCCCGGGCTCGGCGACTGGCACTGGACCGTCCGCCACGGGCTCGACCCGCAGGGCGACGGCGGGCCGTTGCGCGGCCGGCTCCAACGGCTGTTCGCCGCCCGGCTGTCGGAGCGGCACGGGCTCTCACTCACAGACGACCGCGACCGGGCCGCCGCGCTGATCGGCGCCGGGCTCTGGCCCTGGATCGATCCGAGCCGCCCGGCACCGGCCGAGATCTTCCCCGAACCGGTCGTCCGCGCCCTGGTCGACCGTCTCGAATCCCTGTAGCCACCGCGCAGTCGCCGCACCCCCGGCGGCCGCCCGCACCGACCCATCGCCCCTCAGGAGAGCCATGACCGCCGTTCCCCAGGCCCCCGTCGACCCGGGCGCCGACCACGCCCCGGACAGCCCCGCCGGCCGGCCCGCGCTGACGCCGCAGCAGGCCGGGAAGCGCGCCAACGCGGTGGTGGCGGAGATCGAACGGGCCGTGGTCGGCAAGCCCGAGGCGCTCCGACTGGTCATGTTCGGGGTGCTGGCCGGCGGACACGTCCTGATCGAGGACCTGCCCGGGCTCGGCAAGACCCTGCTGGCGCGCTCCTTCGCGACCACCCTCGGCCTCGACTTCCGCCGGATCCAGTTCACCCCCGACCTGCTGCCCTCGGACGTCTCCGGTGCGCCGTTCTACGACCGGAGCAGCGGTGAGATGGTCTTCCGGCCGGGCCCGCTCTTCACCCAGCTGCTGCTGGCCGACGAGATCAACCGCACCCCGCCGAAGACCCAGGCCGCGCTGCTGGAGGCGATGGCCGAGGGACAGGTCTCCGTCGACGGCGCCACCCGCCGGCTGCCGGAGCCGTTCGTGGTGATCGCCACCGCCAACCCGATCGAGTACGAGGGCACCTACAGCCTGCCGGAGGCCCAGCTCGACCGCTTCCTGCTGCGGGTGCGGATGGGATACCTCTCCACCGGCCTGGAGGCCGCGATGCTGCGGGCCCGGCTGGACCGGGCGGCCCCCGAGCCGGTGCTGGAGACCATCGGCTCCGCCGCCGAACTGCTCGCCATGCGGGCCGCGCTGGAGCAGGTCGAGGTCGACGACGACCTGGTCGAGTACGTGGTCGCGCTGATCGACGCCACCCGCAACGACCAGCAGATCCAGGTCGGCGCCTCGCCGCGCGGGGGTCTCGCGCTGGTGCAGCTGGCCCGGGCCCGCGCGATGCTGGAGGGCCGTGACTTCCTGACCCCGGAGGACGTCAAGGCGGTCGCCGTCCCCGCCCTCGCCCACCGCATCACGCTCAAGCCCGAACTGTGGGTGCGCCAGATCGAGGCGGACGACGTCCTGGCCCGCCTGGTCGCGTCCGTTCCGGCCCCGCAGACCCTGCCGCGCGCGGCCGGGAGCGCGGACACCCGGTCGTCGGATCGGCTGCCGGACGGGCCGCGGTGAGCGCCGGGCGCCCCGTCCGCCGACTCGCCGCGCCGGCGGAGGGAGGTCCACCGGGCCCCGGCGCCCGGCGCACCGGCTTCCGCACCGGCCTCCGCCCAGGCCGCCGCCTCGAACCGCGCGGCGACCGCCGGACCGGCTGGGACGCCGACCGGGACGCCGACCTGCGTACCGCCCGGATCCTGGCCCGGAGCGCCGAGGCGGCGCCGGCCGGCCTGCCGAGCACCCCGCCCTCCCCGCACTGGCGGGCCGGTGAGCGGACCCTGCGCCTGCTCACCGTGGCCGCCGTCGCGGCCGCCGCCGCGCTGGCCACCGGACACGCCTGGCTGCTGGCCCTCGCGGCCGGTCCCGCCGTGCTGCTCGCCCTGGCGGCCCCCGGGCGCGACAGGCCGACCCGGCTCGCCACCGTGGGCACGGCCGAGCCGCGCCGCTGCTTCGAGGGCGAGCGGATCACCGTCCGGATCACCGTGGAGCACGACGGGGAGATCGGCCCGCTAGACCCCACCGTCGCCCTCGGTCCGGGGCTGACCCTGGAGTCCGTGGCCGTCGGCCGCGCCGGGGTCGACCTCGGCCTGCGGGCCGACCGCTGGGGCCGCTGGACGCTGGGCAGCGTCGACCTCGACGTCTACGACACCGGGGGCCTGACCCGGCGGACCGTCCGGACCGAGCTCGGCGCGGTGGACGTCTTCCCGGTGCCCGGTGCGGCCCGGCTCACCCCCGTCCCGGTCCGCCTCCCGGAGCGGATCGGCGAGCACACCACGGCGCACGACGGCACCGGCGTCGAGGTGATCGGCGTCCGCCCGTACGTCCCGGGCGAGCGCCAGCGGCGCATCCACTGGCCGTCCACCACCCGCCGCGACAGCATCCAGATCAACCAGTTCGCCGCCGAGCGGGCCGCGGACGCGGTCGTCCTGCTGGACGCGCTGAGCGACTTCCGCGACCCGGCCACCGGTCTGTCGAGCCTGGACGAGACCCTGCGCGCGGCCGCCGGGCTGACCCGCGCCTACCTGAGCCGCCACGACCGGGTCGGGCTGATCGCGGTCGGCGGCCGGCTGCGCTGGCTCGCCGCGGGCAGCGGGGACCGGCACTTCTACCGGATGGTCGAGGCCGTGCTGGAGGTCCGCCAGGACCGCCGCCGGCGCGGACCCGCCCTCCCGCGGCTCCCGCTGCCCGCACTGCCGGGCCACGCCCTGGTGTACGCGTTCACCTCGCTCGCCGACCAGCGGATCCTGGAGGTGCTCGGCCGGGTCAGCGACCGCGGCAACCCGCTCGTCGTGGTGGAGATCCCGGCGGGCGAGCCGACGGTGGAGCCCGGGGACGAGGTCGGCGCCCTGGCCCTGCGGCTCTGGCACGCCGAGCGCGAGGCGATGCGCTCCGCCCTGCGCGGCCGGGGAATTCCGGTGGCCCGGTACACCCCGGGCGAGGCGCTCGACCTGGCGCTCGCCCCACTGCTGCGCCGCCGGATCCGAGGAGGGGCCCGATGACCGAGACCACCGCCGACGCCGGGCTCGCCCCCGGGGTACGGCCCTCGCCCTCGTGGGCCCCGTGGATCGAGCAGACCGCCCTGCGCTGCACCGGCGCCGCCCTGGCGGTCGCCGCCTGCGGAGTGGACGGCGCCCCGGGCGGCGTACTGGACCGGGGCGGGCCCGCCGCCGTGGCGGCCGCCGCCGTTCTCGCCGTCTGGGCCGCCGCACCGCCCGCCGGCCCGGCGCGCCCGGCGACCACCTGGCCCGCCCGGTTCGCCGGGCAGCGCACCACCGTGCTCGCGGTCGGGTCCGTCCTGCTGGCGTGCTCCGGCGAACCGTCGCTCTGGCCGGCCGTGGCGGTGACCGTCCTGCTCACCGGCTATCTGCTGCTCGTCGACGCCTTCGGCCCGGACCGCCGCGGCCCCCGGCCGGCGCACGCCCTCACGGCGGTCGCCGCGTCCGCCCTGGTCCTGCCGGCCGCGTTCGTCCCGACCACCGCGGGCGAGTGGTCGCGCCCCTTCGCGCTGCTCGGCCTGCTGGCCGCCGCCATCGGCACCGGTCTGGCACTGCGGCCCCGTACGGCGGGGACCCCGCCGCCGGAGTGACCTGGCCCGCCGCCCCGGACCGGCCGGCCAGATTGACCGGGCGGAACGGGCGGGACGCTCCAGGGGGCGGCGGCGGGCCGGTCTCAGTCGTGGCCGAGGGCGGCGGCCTCGGTGAGGATCAGGTCCTCGATGCCGCGCAGGAAGCGCTCCATCGTGGGACGGGGGAGGACCGAGGCGTCCGCCGTCATCGCGAGTCGCAGGGCGTCCGCGGTCCGGAGGGCGTCCAGGGCGTAGGAGAGGCCGGGGCGCGGCTCGAACTCGACCGGCCAGTCGAGGGTGGTGCGGGCCCTGGCCAGGGCGAGCGGTTCCGGGGCGGCCGGTGGGGCGGCCTCGCCGCCGGCGGGCGCGGGCGGGGCCAGCTCGCGGGTGTCGTTGAAGACGCAGGAGCGGTCGGCCGTCGGGCCGTGCTCGGCGCGGAGGCGGGCGATGTCCTCGTCCCGCAGGGTCTGGTCGTAGTAGGCGTGCCGGTAGGTGGCGATCGACGCGGCGTGGGTGCGTCGGACGACATCCCCGAACTCCTTTCCGGCGTCCGCGAGATGGAACAGGCTCTCGCCCGCCACCGTGCTCACCGCCTGGGTCAGCCCGGGCAGGAAGCGGTTGCTGACCACCACCTGGAGCGTGGCGTCCGGCAGGCCCGAGAGCCGGGACGTCATCGCGGCGGCGGCCGCCAGCAGCACCGAGGAGGAGCTCACCCGGTGGGCGGCGGCGACCAGTTCGACGGCGCGCAGCAGCGCCGGGGAGCTGAGCACGGCGTTCGGGAACGGGCGCGGCTCCCCGGCCGGGGCGGGGAACTGCCGCGGCGGGCCGAGCCGCAGCTTGCGCAGGAAGTGCTGCCGGGCGTTGGCATCACGCCGCCGGCCGCGCTCGGAGGCCTGGAACGCGGCCTCCTCCAGGGGCTGTTGGGTGGCCGCCCGGCGCTCGGCCATCGCCTCCACCGGTTCGCCCAGGGCGAGCGCGGACAGGTCCATCACCACCTGGCTCATGCCCGAGCCGTCCACCGCCGTGTGCGAGAGGACCAGGCTCATGTGGCGGACCAGACCGCCCGATTCGACCAGGCCGACGCGGATCGGCCACTCGGTCGCGCAGTCGAACGGCCGCCCCGCCAGCTCGTCGTGCAACAGGCGCCCGGTTTCGGCGAGTTCGGCCGCGTCGCCGTCGCTGTGGCGGGTGTGCACGGACAGCCGCCCCGCCGGGTCGACGGTCTGCCGCAGCCGGCCGTCGTCGTCCCGCAGCAGCCGGGTGTGCAGCCCGTCGTGCAGGTGGAGCAGGTGGGTGAGCGCGTCGAGGACCACCGGCACCGGAACTCCCGGGTCCAGCGGGGAGGAGGCCGTGACGTTGTACCTCGGCGCGTCCGCCGGGGTCAGTTTGCCGACGGCGTCCCAGATGGCCTGCTGGCCCCAGGTGGCCGGTCCGGTGCCGGACCGGCCCGACGAGAAGGTGATCTCCAGCTGTTGACTCGTGGTCACCGTGTGGCTCTCCGATGTGCGGTTCTGGGCTCGGTGCTTGCTGCGTGGTGCCAGGGAAACGCGGGTGGTGCCAGGGCAAGAGTGTGGCGCACCGCCCTCCCCGCGTCGAGCCTCGGAACGCGCACGGGAGCCGCCGGGGTCACCGGCTGCCGGTGGTTCGGCGGGCCGAACCACCGGCCGGCGGGCGTCGGGAGCCGTCCGCTGTGGTCAGGCCCGGTCGGCGGTGACCAGGTGGTAGTCGAGCAGGCCGCTGCGCCAGGCGGGGAGGAAGTTGCGTGACCAGTGGCTGGGCGGGACGGTGCCCTCCAGATAGCGGTCGAAGCCCGGCCAGACCGCCGCTCCGATCGATTCGGCGGACACGCCGGTGAAGCCGGCCGCGGCGAGGTCCGCGGTGAAGCCGGTGATCGGGTGGGCCACGTCCAGGCCCTCGGCGAAGCTGGCGAGCATGATGCTCAACCGCTCGGCGACCTCCGGGCCGGAACTGAAGAAGGTGGTGACCACCAGCCGGCCGCCGGGCCGCAGCACCCGGGCCGCCTCGTGCGCGAAGCCCGTCAGCCCGCGGAAGTGCTGGGCCGCCTCGACCGAGTAGACGCCGTCCAGCGAGCCGTTCGGGAACGGCAGCTTGTCGGCCGAGCCGAGGGCGTAGGCGAGCCGGTCCGGGAAGACGGCCATGGCCTTGGCGTTGACCGTACGGGCGCGCTCGATCTGGTCCGGGTGGATGTCCACCCCGGTCACCGCCGCGAAGCGGAACTCGCGCAGGGCGAGTGTCGCACCCAGCCCCCGCCCGCAGCCGACCTCGGCCAGCCGCAGCCGCTCGGTCGGTGCCGGGAAGGCCCGCAACACCCGGCGGTACAACTCCTCCTGACTGTGCACCCGGTCCTCGGTGGTCGGTGATGCGGTGTCGATTCCGCTCCAGTCACCGAAGTTGATGAAGCCCCCCGCGAAGCTGGCCGCTCGTGCGAGATCGTCCGCGCCGTATGTCCGTCGTACGGTCGGGGGAATGTGGTTCTGATCCATCGGTGCCCAGTCTCCTCGCGCCTTGCCGCCCGGCCCTCGGGCGCGCTGAGGTACGTACCCAAACCGGTATGCGTCCGAACGCGCAGGGTGACGGATGGGGTGCGCCAAGTACGGTGGTTGACGAGGCGTCAACCATACTCCTGGAACGGGGGGTCGTGGTGGCCGTCGAGCGTTCCGGCCCGCCTTCCGGTGCCGTCCCCGGGCCGTCTCTCCCGGGAGAAGGAGCGATAGCCGCCGCCGGGGACGCCGTGCGCGCCCGTGCCGATGCACGTGCCGGTGCGGGACGAGGGCCCCCGGGCACGGGGAGGCGCCGGGGCCGGGCGGGGGCGAGACCTCCCGGACGGAGGGGAGTCGTACTACCCTGCGAGTGGGGGCGCAACAGAATGGCTGGAGAAGGGAATACCTTCCATGAGTACAGCCCAGCCCACGGCGATGACGCTGCCGATGCACCGCACCTGCCCGTTCGATCCGCCGCCGGAGTACCGGCACCTGCGCGCGCACGATCCGGTCGCCCGGCTGTCCTTCCCCGACGGAAAGACCGGCTGGCTGCTGACCCGGCACGAGGACGTCCGCGCCCTGCTGGCGGACGACCGGTTCAGCTCGGACCGGCTGCGGGCCTCCTCCCCGGTACGCCGGATCCCGGTCCGGCCCGAGGACGTCGGAGCCCGCTCCGGCCTGCTCATCACCATGGACCCGCCGGAGCACACCCACTACCGGCGGATGCTCACCCGCTACTTCACCGTGCGCCGCATGCGCGCCCTGGCACCCCGGATCGCACAGATCACCGCCGACCACCTGGACGCGATGGAGCGCGTCGGGCCCCCGGTGGACCTGGTGCGGACGTTCGCCCTGCCGATCCCCTCCCTGGTCATCTGCGAACTGCTCGGCGTGCCCTACGACGACCGCGACAGGTTCCAGCGCTGGACCTCGACCCTGCTCAACCTGGAGGTGGACGAGGACACCGCGCTGGCGGCCCGGGACGCCCTGCGCGACTACATGCTCGACCTGGCGGCCCGGAAGCGGAAGCACCCCGACGACGCCCTGCTCAGCGCCCTGCTGGCGGACGACGGCCCGGAGTCCGGGCTCACCGACGAGGAACTGGCGGGGATCGGCCGTCTGCTGCTGGTCGCCGGCCACGAGACCACGGCGAACATGCTGGCACTGGGCACCTTCACCCTGCTGACCCACCCCGGGCAACTGCGCGACCTGCGGGAACACCCGGAGCTCACCGGCCACGCGATCGAGGAACTGCTGCGCTACCTGACCATCGTGCAGTTCGGCACGGTGCGGGTCGCCACCGAGGACGTGGACATCGCCGGCCACCACGTCCGCGCCGGGGAGACCGTGGTCGCCTCGCTGGCCGCGGCCAACCGGGACCCGGAGCACTTCCGGAGCCCCGACCGGCTGGACCTCACCCGCGAGCTCTCCCAGCACGTCGCCTTCGGACACGGGATCCACCAGTGCCTGGGCCAGCAACTGGCCCGGGTGGAGATGGAGGTGGCCTTCCCCGCGCTCTTCCGGCGCTTCCCGACGCTGCGCCTGGCGGTACCGCCGGAGCAGGTGCCGATGCGCCACGACATGGCCATCTACGGCGTCCACGCGCTTCCGCTCACCTGGGACGGGTGACCGCACCATGAAGATCCGGATCGACATCGACCACGACCGCTGTCGTGGCGCCGGGCAGTGTGTGCTCACCGCGCCCGAGCTCTTCGACCAGTCGGAGGACGACGGCACCGTCGTGCTGCTGGAGAAGCACCCGCCGCCGGAGCTGCACCGCGCCGCCCGGCTGGCCGCGGCGCTCTGCCCCAACGCCGTCATCCGCGTCGTCGAGGACCCGTGAGCCCCGGAGGTACCCAGGGGCGGGTCTCGGACATTTCCCGTCGGGCGTGCGTCACCGGTGAACGCCGGGCGGGGTGACAGCCGTTCTCGTTCACATGACGGTGATGATGATGGAGCGGGGCGCTGGCATGCTTGCGGGCATGGAGGACATCACGGGGGAGCGGGAGGCCCGGGAGCTGATCGCGGGCTGGCTCGCCCAGGAGCCGGCGGCCGGGTCGGCCGCGGACCGGGGCGAGCCGGACGATCCGGGCGTCCCGGGTGCCCCGGACGGTGCGGACGGCCTGGACTTCCCGGTCGGCGGTGGGCTCGCGGTGCCGTCGGCGAGCGGGTACGAGGTCGCGCGGGCGGCCCGGGTGCTGGCCGTGCGGGGGCTCGGCAGAACCAGGCTGCCCCTGGTGCCGGACGGGCTGCGGCTGGTCGCCGAGGCGCTGGTGGTGGACGAGCACCCGTCCGTGGCCACCTGGACCCCGCTGGAGCGGGCGGAGGCGGTGGAATGGGTCGCGCTCCTGGTGCACCGTTTCGGCGAGGACGGGGTGCAGTCGCTGCTGGCGGAGCTGGTGAACCCGTCACTGCCGTAAGGCGGGTCTGAGTGCGGCCAGCCGCTCCTCCAACTGCCGGACCACGGTGGTGTCGCCGAGTCCGGCGGACAGGCCGGCGGCGGTGCGCAGGTGCCGGGCGGCCTCGGCGGGGCGGCCGGAGTCGAGCAGGAAGTCCGCGAAGTGGCGCTCGGCCACGGCGTGCAGATGGACGGTGCCGGCCGCGCGGCAGAGCTCCAGCGTGTGCTGCCAGGCCCGGGCCGCCTCGGCCGGGCGGTCGAGCAGTTGCAGCGCGTGGGCCTCGTTGACCATCGCGGAGAGCTGGAAGGTGGCCTCCGGGTGGTCGGCGAGCAGGGCGCGGGCCTGCCTGGCCCGCCGCAGGGCCTGTCCGGCATCGCCGGCGAAGCCGTGCAGGGCGGCGGTGTTGCTGAGGGTGAACGGTGCGTGCTCGGTCAGGCCGTGCTCCTCGGTGAGGGCGACCGCCTGTTCGCCGAGCCGGACGGCCTCGCCGAACTCGCCGCGGGCCGCGGTGGCGACGGCGAGCACGGTGAGGGCGTGCACATGGACGTTCCCGCCCGTGTCGGCGGTCCGGGCGACCGCCCGGGCGGCCAGCCGGTGGGCCTCCTCGGCGCGGCCGGTGCCGCTGAGGGCGCGGGCGGCCGAAGCCTCCATCAGCGCGACGGCGGTCGGGTCGCCGGTCAGCAGCGCGGAGCGCAGCCCGGCCCGCAGGCAGCTCACCCGGTCCGTGCGGCGGCCGGTGCCGTAGTACAGGCAGTTGGCCAGGTAGGCCAGGCGCCAGGCGCGGTCGTGGTCGCCGAGGTCGGCGGCGGAGGTGACCAGGCCGCGGATGGTCGGCTCCTCGGCCCGGAACCAGTCCAGCGCCGACCGGACGGTGGACAGCCGCGGCCCGGACGGCGAGGGGAGGGCGGGCGGCGGGCCGAAGCAGTCGATGCCCGGCTGGAGCAGGGCGGCGCCGTGCGCGGCGACCGTGAGGTAGTGGTCGACCAGCGCCCGGGTGGCGGCGGTGCGCTCGGAGTCGGGCCGCTCGGCGAGGAGTTCGGCGCCGTAGAGCCGGATCAGGTCGTGCCGGCCGTAGCGGCCGGGGGTGCCCTCGGCGAGCAGGTGGTGGGCGGCGAGCGAGGAGAGCGCGCGGCGGGCCTCGGCGGGGTCGGTGCCCAGCAGGGCCGCGGCGGCGTGCGCGTCGACCTCGGGCCCGGGGTGGACGGCCAGCAGGGCGAGCAGGTTCTGCGCCGTGAAGGAGAGGTGACGCATCGTCAGGCCGAGCGCGGTGCGCACGCTGATCGTGCCCTGGGTGTCCAGGGCCTGCAACCGGGTGCGCTCGTCGGCGAGTTCGGGGACGAGGTCGGCGATCCCCCAGCCGGGCTGGGCGGCGAGCCGGGCGGCGGCGATCCGCAGGGCCAGCGGGAGCCGGTCGCACAGCTCGGCGACCTGGGCGACGGCCGCGGGCTCGGCGCGCACCCGGGTCGGGGTGAGCAGGTGCTCCAGCAGGCTGAAGGCGTCGTCGGCGGGCAGTGCGCCGAGCCGCAGCAGGGCGGCGCCCTCGGTCACCACCAGGTCCTCCAGCGAACTGCGGCTGGTGATCACGGTGGCGCAGTCCGGTCCGGCCGGCAGCAGGTCGGCCACCTCCTCGGCGTCGCGGACGTTGTCCAGGACGACCAGCAGCCGGCGCCGGCCGGTGAGCGAGCGGTAGAGCGCGGCCCGGGCGGGGAGGTCCTCGGGGAGCTCGCTCTCCTGGGCGCCCAGTGCGCCCAGGAACCGGCCCAGGACGTCGGCCGGCTGGGCGCGGTGGCCGGGGCCGAAACCGTTCAGGTCGGCGAAGAGCCGCCCGTCGGGGAAGGCGTCGGCCGCGGCGTGCGCCCACTGCACCACGGTGGCGGTCTTGCCGGCGCCCGCCGGGCCCGCCACGACGGCCAGGCTGCCGCTGCGGCGGCCGGCTCCGCACTCGGCGTCCAGCCAGCGCCGCTCGGCCGCCCGGCCGACGAAGCCGGCGGCCCGGCGGGGGAGCTGGCGGGCCGCCGACGGGCCGGAGTCCGGCCGGACGCGGCCCCGGCCGGGCTCCCGGGGGTCGGCCGCGAGGACGTCGTCGACGGCGGACTGGAGGGTCCGGCCGGGGGAGACCCCGAGTTCGGCGGTGAGCCGGCGACGGGCCCGGCGGTAGGCGGCGAGCGCGTCCGAGAGCCGGCCGGCCTGGTGCAGACAGCGGACCAGCAGGGCGCAGAGCGGCTCGCGCAGCCCGTCGGCCTCCACCGCGCGGTCGAGGTCGGGGATCGCGTCGGCGCCCCGGCCGAGCCGGAGCAGACGCTCCGCCCAGGACTCCAGCGCCCGGGCGCGGCCCTCGTCGAGGCGGTCGGCGAGGGCGTGGCGCAGCGTGGTGTCGGGCAGGTTGGCCAGGGCCGCGCCGTGCCAGAGGTCGAGGGCCTGGCGGAGCAGCCCGGCGGCGCGCTCGTCGCCGTCCGGGGCCTCCTCCCCGGCGGCCCGGGCGCAGAGGTGTTCGAAGAGCAGCGCGTCCACCGAGTCGGCCGGGCCGTCGAGGCGGTAGCCGGGTGTGCGGGTCAGCAGGGTGAGCGGGGAGCCGGCGATCAGCTTGCGCAGCGCGGCGATGTGGCCCTGGAGCGCGGCCCGGGCCTGGGCGGGCGGTTCGTCGCCCCAGAGCAGCTCGAAGAACCGTTCCACCGGGACGGTCCGGCCGAGGTCGAGCGCCAGCAGGGCCAGGACCCCGCACCGCTTCGCGCCGGGCGGGGTGAGGGTACGGCCGTCCGCCGTCCTCAGCTCAACCGCCCCCATGAGCCGAACAAACACAGTTCCCCCAGGTCAGAGCCCCCGCTTCTGGTCCTCGTCGAGAGGCAGGCCGCAGTCTAACCACGCCTGACATCCCGTCCGGTCGGCCGGTGGGACGGGTCGTTGGGCCCTGGGCCCCGCCGTTGCACGGTCGGGGCGGAATCCGGCGCGCGCCGCGTCACCCGATGTACGCCCGCAATTCGCCGGGCGTTCTCCGGCGCCGCGCCCGGTGTT
Organism: Kitasatospora sp. NPDC088548; assembly: GCF_044753005.1. Classification (NCBI taxonomy): domain Bacteria; kingdom Bacillati; phylum Actinomycetota; class Actinomycetes; order Kitasatosporales; family Streptomycetaceae; genus Kitasatospora; species Kitasatospora sp. NPDC088548. Next base: position 89,699 of record NZ_JBIVMI010000002.1, on the reverse strand, counting down.
CACGGCCGGTGCGGGGCCGGAGGGCTGCGGACGGGGTCGGGGGCCGGGGCCGGGGCCGGGGAGCGGGCGGTGCTCCGCCCGGTCAGCGGACCTGGCGGGAGAGGTCCACCCGGACGCCGGAGCGGGAGACGCCGGCGGCGGAGCGCTCCGCGGCCGGGCGCTCTTCTGCGTGGTGCGTGGACGCGTGGTGCGTGGACGCGTGCCGTGCGGTGGTCTGTGGCGGGCGTTCGGTGACCGACGGGTCCGGTCCGGCCCGGTGCGGTCCGGAGACGGCGGCGAGGGCGAGGACCACGAGGACCAGCAGGGGCGTGCGCACGGTCGGGGCCTCCTTGTCGGGTCCGGTGGGTCGGGTCTGGCGGGCCGGGAGCGGACGGCGGTGCCCCCGGCCCGTCGGGGAGTGGCGGGCCGGGGACGGCAGGCGCACGGTCGGTCCGCCGGGTGCGGTCGCACCCGCGGTGTCCGGCCGGCCGTGAGCGGGCGGCCGTCGGACACCCCGTCCGTGCTCCGGGAGGCCCACCGCGTCAGGGGCGACGGCGGGCGGCCCGGTGGTGGCCGTTCGGCGCCCGGACCGTGTTCACTCCGGACCGGGTGCCGACCTGTTCCACGGCCTCCGCCCTGGTCAACGGCGCGTCGGCGGTCGCCGGTTCACCACCCGGTGGACCGGCCGGACGTCGCCGGCGCGGCGGCGGCGGAGGGGACGGGCGGAGGCGTCCGGGGGCGCCGCGGACTGAACCGCAGGGCGGTTCGGTCCCGTAGACGACAGTGGCGGGACCGGTGACCACCGGCCCCGGGGACTGCGTCCTGCGGGACCTGAAGGAGATGCGCGATGAAACATGTTCGAGCCGTCGTCGTGACCGGCTGCGCGGTCGGGGCGCTCGCGGTGGCCGGCTCCGGGACGGCGTTCGCCTGGCATCCGAGCGACGCCTCACTGACCGTCGGCTGCCGAACCGAGGCCGGCCGGGTGGACCTGGTCCTGGGCAACAACTACCGCTCCTCGGGCGAGTACACGCTCACCCGGGCCGGCAGTGACGAGCGGTACCGCGGCACCGTCGAGGGCCACGGCTCGGTGAAGGTCACGGTGAGCTACTCGGGCAAGGGCGACACCTGGCGCTACCAGCTCGCCGACACCCAGATCGAGAAGCGGATCGCCGACGTGCCGCTCTGCGTCACGCCGACGCCCACGCCCACGCCGACCCCCACCCCGACGGCCACGCCGACACCCACCCCGACGGCGACGCCCACGCCGACCGCCACCCCCACGCCGACCACGACGCCCACGACGCCCACGCCCACCGGCACTCCGACGCCGACCGCCACGCACACCCCGAGCCGGACGCCCACGCCCACCGGGACGTCCAGCCGGACGCCGGGACCGTCGGCCAGCCCGACGCCGTCCGGCAGCGCGTCGCCCTCGCCGTCCGTGAGCCCGAGCGTCCCGGCGCCGCCGTCCGAGGGCGCCGGGCCCGTCCCCGGGGGCCTCGCGCACACCGGCGGTGGCGGCGACGGCGCCCTGATCGCGGGTGTCGGCGGCGGCGCGGTGCTGATCGGCGCGGGTGTGCTGGTCGCCGCGCGGCACCAGCACCGGCGTCGCACCGCCTGAACCTCCGCTCCACCGGGCCGAACCGCCGCTACGGCGGCCCGTCGGCGGGGTGCGGGCCGAGTGGCGTCGCCCCCGCCGGCCGCTCAGGTGTGAGCGGTCAGCGGCACAGATCGGCCGCCCGCCGGTCCGACTGCCGGACCACCGTGGTGCCACCGGGCCGGCCGGACGGGGCGACCGCGCCGTGCGGCTGCCCGGCGCCCCCGGCCGGGCGGCCCGAGGCGGCCAGGAAGTCCGCGAAGCGGCGTTCGGCCGCGGCGTGGAGGCGGACGGTGCCCGCGTCCCGGCACCGCTCCACCGTCTCCCGCCAGGCCCGCTCGGCCTCGGCCGGGCGGTCGAGCAGGGACAGGGCGTGGGCCTCGGCGGCCATCGCGGTGAGGTGGCCGGCGGCCTCGGGGTGGTCGGCGAGCAGCCGGCGGGCCTTGCGGGCGTGGCGCAGCGCGGCCGGGCCGTCGCCCACGAGGCCGTACAGGTCGGCCGTGCGGGCATGGGCGAACGGCGCGTACCCGGCCGGACCGTGGGTGCGGGCCAGGGCGACCGCCTGCTCGCCCAGCCGGATGCCCTCGGCGATCCCGCCGCGCCCGGCGGTCGCGACCGCGAGGACGGTCAGCGCGCGGACCCGGATCTCGCCTCCGGTGGCGGCGCCGCGGGCGACGGCCTCGATGGCGAGCGCCTGGGCCTCGTCGGTGCGGCCGGCGCCGCCCAGGGCCTCGGCGAGGCCGCACTCCAGCGACGCGACGGCGGTCTGCTCACCGGTCCGCCGGGCGGACCGGAGCCCGGCACGCAGGCAGGTCACCCGGTCGACGGGGCGCCCGGCGGGCTCGTAGAGCCGGTCGGCCAGGTCGGCGAGCCGCCAGGCGCGATCGTGGTCGCCGGTCTCGGCGGCCCGGGCGACCAGGGCGCGCACGGTGGGCTCCTCGGCCTGGAACCAGGCCAGCGCGGTGCGGACCCCGGTGAACCGGGGGCCGGGCCGGCCGTTCGGTCCGGGAAGGGGTCCGGACGGCGGTCCGACGGCGGCCAGGCCGGGCTGGAGCAGGGCGGCGCCCTGGGCGGTGGCGGCCAGACAGTGGTCGAGCAGCGAGGTGACGGCGAGCGTCCTGGTGTACTCGGTGCGCTCGGCCAGCAGATCGGCGCTGTACAGACGGATCAGCTCAGGCCGGCGGTAGCGGCCCGGGCTGCTCTCGGTGAGCAGATGGTGCGCGGCCAGCGCACCGAGCGCGCGGCGGGCGGTGCCGGTGTCGGAGCCCAGCAGCGCGGCCGCCCCGTGGGCGTCGGTCTCCGGGCCGGGGTGGGCGGCGAGCAGCGCGAGCAGGCCCTCGGCGACGGACGGCAGCCGGCGCACCGTCCGGTCGAGGGCCGTGCGCAGGCCGACCGTGCCCCGGGTCTCCAGGGCCCGCAACCGGGTCGACTCGTCGGTGAGTTCGGGCAGCAGCTCGGCGATCGCCCAGCCGGGCTGGGCGGCGAGCCGGGTGGCGGCGATCCGGAGGGCGAGCGGGAGCCGGTCGCAGAGCTCCACCAGCCGGGCGGCGGCCTCCGGTTCGGCGCGGACCCGGGCCGGGGTGAGGGCGTGCTCCAGGAGCAGCAGCGCGTCGGCGGCGGGCAGCGGGCCGAGCCGGAGCGGAGCGGCGCCCTCGGTGACCACGAGATCCTCCAGCGAGTTGCGGCTGGTGACGACGGTGGCGCAGCCCGGTCCGGCCGGCAGCAGATCGGCGATGGACTCGGCGGCCCGGACGTTGTCCAGGACGACCAGCAGCCGGCGCTGCCGGGTCAGCGACCGGTAGAGCGCGGCCCGGGACGGCGCGTCCGGCGGCAGTTCGTGCTCCGGGGTGCCGAGCGCCCGCAGGAACCGGTCCAGGACGTCGGCCGGCCGGGCGTCGTGGTCGGGGCCGAAGCCCTGAAGGTCCGCGAAGAGCTGGCCGTCCGGGAACGCGTCGGCGCCGCGGTGCGCCCACTCGACCACGGTGGCCGTCTTGCCGGCGCCCGCCGGGCCGGCCACCACGGCCAGGCTGCCGCGGCGGTCCGGCCCGCACTCCGTGTCCAGCCATCGCAGTTCCGCCGTGCGGCCGACGAACCGGCCGAAGCGGCGTGGCAGCAGGCGGGCCACCTGGCCGTCGTCGGCCGTCGGCCGCGTGCCGTCGGCGGGGGCGGTCGCCGGACCGGGCCGCCCGGCCGCCGCCGCGGAGGCGTCGTCGGCCAGGATGTCGTCGACGGCGGACTGCAGCGTCCGCCCGGGCGGGATGCCCAGCTCCGCGGCGAGCCGGCGGCGGGCCCGGTGGTAGACGGCGAGCGCGTCCGGGAAGCGTCCGGCCTGGTACAGGCAGCGCACCAGCAGGGCGGCGACCGGTTCGTGCAACTCGTCGGCGTGGACGCTCCGTTCGAGCTCCGGTATCGCGTCCGCACCCCGGCCGGCCCGCAGCCGGTACGCCGACCAGCTCTCCAGGGCGCGGGTGCGGGCACCGTGCAGCTGGCCGGCGAGGGAGCGGCGCAGCGGGGTCTCGGGGAGGTTGGCCAGGGCGGTGCCGCGCCAGAGGCCGAGCGCCTCGCGGAGCAGCCTGTCCACCTGCTCGCACTGCTCCGGTCCGCTCTCCTCGGCGGCCTGCGCGCACAGCCGGGTGAAGTGCAGGGCGTCCACGAGCCGGGCCTCGCCGTCGAGCCGGTAGCCCGGCGCGCGGGTGGCGAGCGTGAACGGTGATCCGGCGAAGAGCTTGCGCAGCGCGGCGATGTGGCCCTGGAGCGCGGCCCGCGCCTGGGCCGGCGGTTCGTCGCCCCAGAGCAGCTCGAAGAACCGCTCCACCGGGACGGTCCGCCCCAGCTCCATGGCCAGCAGGGCGAGTACGGCGCAGCGCTTGGCTCCGGCGGGTTCGAGGACGCGGCCGTCGGCGGTCCGCAGCTCGACCGGCCCCAATAGGCGAACGAACACCTCAGCCTCCCCCGCCCGGATCTCCCCGATTGACCCTCTTCTGACCCTCTTCGGGCAGTTGCAGCGGCAGTCTAGCCAGGTCGGAGCCGGTGTCAGGGGGGCCTGTCGGACCGGGCGGTGGCGGGAATACCCGGACTTTCCCGTCGTGGGGCGGGGAGTCGGGCGGCTCGTGGACACCGGGTGAACGCCCGGCCGTTACCGGAAATTCTTCGACGGTAGGTCGATTCGTTACATGAACGCGACAGGCGGGCTCCGGAGGTGGGCCCGGCGCGGCCGGTGCGGGGCGGCCGGGGCGGCCGCGCGGGTGAACCGGAGCCGGGGAGTGGTCCGTCGAGGGAGGTACGGGGCCGATCGGCACTCGTGCGCCGACGCTTGGGAGGACAGCCGTGCTGCGTATGAACGGGCCGTGGAGGGTCACGGTGATCGGCAAGGACGCCGACTATGACCAGCGGGTGGTGATCCGCAGCCCGTACGGCACCAATGTGCTGGCCGGCCGGGTGGGCGCGTGGTTCGACGTCCGGGACGACGAGTGGACGCTGGCGCTGGAACACAGCTGGGGCGCCGGCTGGCGGCCCAACGTCCGGGTGATTCCCGGCCCGGTCTCGGCGGGGGAGGGCGGGCTCCGCAGCCGGATCGTCCGCAGCAAGGACGTCGACTGGCCGGGCGGTGACCCCACCGAGCGGAACTTCGTGCTGCGGCTGGACGCCCTGGAGTCGGCCACGGTCCTGACCGACGCGGTGCGCAGGACCGCCGGGGTGGTGACGGATCAGCGCGCCTCGGCCGGCCGGGCCGCGTTGGGGCCGGCGTCGGCGTCGCGGATCAGGACCAGTTCGGACCCGGGCCCCGGCACCGTCGGCGGGCAGAGCACGCGTCCGGTGGAGACGGGGCGCGAGGTCGGGCGCGAGGCGGTCCGCGGCGTCCCGGCCGAGCGGACGGCGCCGGCCCGGCCCTGGTGACCGCGGGTGGGGCGGGGCTGCCGGTCCCGGCGGCTCCGCCCCGCGCCTACTTGTCGATCCGGAACGTCTCGCCGTAGACCTTCCACACCAGCGGGGTGTGCAGATCGAGGTTGCCGGCCTGGAGGAAGACCCGCTGGGCGGTGTCGACCCGGCTGGTGTCGTCGTGGGCCGCCTCGGTGCGCATGGCGGCGGCGCGGGCGTCGAGGAATGCGGCGATGTACGCCTTCTCGTCGCCGCCCTGGGCGGGCGTCTTCGCCTTCTTCAGCGCGGCGGCCCTGATGCCCCCGAAGCTGTCCGCGCTGTTGCCCGGGCCGTGCATCACGATGGCGTCGTAGTAGGCGAGTTGGCCGAGCGCGTGCAGGCCGTCCGTCTTCGCCTGGGAGACCGCCGGGTTGAAGTAGACCCGGTCGCGCATGTCCTCCTGGGCCTGGCGGAACGCCGGGTCGGCGGCGGCCTTCTTCCAGGCGGACGCGAAGTCCGGGTCCAGCCCGGAGTGCGAGGCGGAGCCGTTCACCTTCTCCAGGGCGGGCAGGTACTCGGCCAGTGGGTTGCCGGGCTTCAACTCGCGGTAGTGGCGGACGAGATCGAGCATGTCCCCGGTGCCGGAGCAGAAGCCGACGATGCCGCCGGTGTAGCCGCGGCCGTCCTTGATGTCCTCGAGGTAGGCGAACTGGGCCTTCCAGTCGAGCGAGGAGTTCTCGGCAGTGGAGACGAACTGCTGGGCGATGTCCTTGAGCCGGGGGTCGGTGAGGTCGCCGGAGCCGGTGGCGGGACCGGACGGTGAGCCGGACGGGTGGCCGGAGGGCGACGGAGAGCCGGACGGGTGGCCGGAGGGGGTGCCGGACGGCTGGGTGGTCCGGTGGGGCCGGCCGGTCGCGGGCGGCTTCGGAGTGTTGGACTTGGCCGTGGGGCTCGACGTGGGGCCCGGCGCCGCGGCGGCGGGCAGGGCCGGGAGGACGCCGGTCACGAGCAGGGCCGTGAGGGCGACGCGCAGGGACGCCGGCCGGATCGGCCGGACAGGCTGGGACCGCATGGGGACTCCGTGGTGGTCTTCGTCCGCCGGGCTCCACCGGCAGGGGGCTTCGGGGTCCGCAGGCGTCCGCGTGTCCCCGCTCTGGACAACGGGCCGGTGCGGGACGGCGGTTCAGTTCGGCTCGGTCGGCTCCGCAGGGGAGTCCGGTTCGGCCGGCTCAGGTGGTTCGGTCGGCTCGGCCGGCGGAAGCCCGATGCCCGGGGTGAGCCGGAACCGCTCCGGGCGCCTGACCTGGCGGCGGTCCGCCGGGGCCGTCCGGTCGCGGCGGGTCAGCCAGGCGCGCACCCGGCCCCGCGCGCCGGCGTTCCGCTCGGCGGGATCGCCCGTCAGCGCGCCGCCCGCCTCGCGCAGCAGGACCCGGGCGGGGCGGCCGGCCTCCTCGTCGGCGGCCTCCACGTCGACCACGATGAAGCCGGTGCCCGGCGCGAACACCGCCTGCGGTTCCTCGCCGGCCGAGTCGAAGGCGGAAGTCCGCCGGGCGGTGACCGACAGCACGGCGAACTCCACCGTGACCGGGCCGAGTTCGACGGCGGGCGAGGTCAGCCCGGCCAGCGGTGCGGGCTCCAGCAGCTCGCGGCCGACCGGATAGGCCGCCAGCAGGTCCGCCACCTGCTCGACGTGCGCGCCGAGCAGCACCACACCCTGGTGGCTCGGCAACCGCCGCAGGCCGGAACCGAGGCAGTTCAGGAACGCGAGGTGCGGGCCGGTGCCCCCGGCACGGGCCTCGGCGGCCAGTTCGGTCCGGCTCACCGGGACACCGGTGTCGGCGTGGTGCAGCAGGACGGCCGCCAGATCGGCCTTGATGTCGTCCTTGGTGGTGGAGCGCAGACCCGGCAGCCGGGTCGCGGCCTCCTCGACCCGGCCGACGCAGCGCTGGTAGTGGCTGCCGAGCAGCGCCCGGACGGCCTCCCGGTCGGCGGGGCTGCTGACGGCCACGGGCACGGTGAACTCCTCGGCCCGGAAGGCCCGGAAGACGTGCACGGCGAGGGGCTCCGGGTCGGGCCCGGGGGCGGAGGGCTCCGGTTCCCCGGGGCCGGGCTCGGGGCCGGGGTCCGGTCCGGGGGCCGGCCCCGGCACCGGCTCCGTTCCCGTTCCCGTTCGCGGAAGCGGGTCCGGAGGCGGGAACGGCAACGGAGCCGGTTCGGCCTCCGGCGTGGCCGTGGTGGGGGGTTCGGTCCCGGCCGGGGTCCGGAGCCCCGTGGCGGGCTCGTCCGCGCCGCCGGTGCCCGCCGTGGCGGAGGCGGCGGGACGGTCGGGCCCGGGCGGTTGCGGTACGGCGCCGGGGGCGTCTCCGCTGCTGCTGGTGGCCACCCGGGGGATGTCGGGGATGCCGGGGGCGCCGGCCGGGCCGGGCGCCTCCGGTCCGCCACGGGGGGCGTCGCCGGTGCCGCCGGTGGACACCAGCGGACCGGAGGAGGTCCGCGTCGGGGCAGGGGGCTCCGGCACGGCGGTGGGGAACTCCGCAGGGGGGACCTGCGAGGCGGGGAACCCCGCGGTGGCGAACTCCTCCGTGGGGAACTCCGCCGTGGGGAACTCCGCGGTGGGGAACTCCGCCGTGGGGGACTGCCCGGCGGTGAGTTCCGCGGCGGGCGGTTCCGACGCGGCGCCGAGGGGCGCGACCCGGCCGGTGGTGATGACGGGCCGGGGCGCGGTGAGCGGGTCCGGCTCGGCGGCCAGGGCCGGCCGGGCGGACACCGGCGCGGGGGCCGGGCCGGGGACGGGCCCGAGGCCGTAGGAGACCGCCTCGGCGCCCGCCGCCGCATCGCCGGGCTGGTCGGAGCCCAGCCACTCCAGGCCGTGCAGCCGGGCGATGAAGCGGGCGGTCCGCTCGGAGCCCGGCTCCAGGATGCCGTGGGCCAGCAGGCCGAAGTTCTGCGCCCCGGCGGCCGGGAGCCGGTCGAGCAGGCTGCTCAGCTCCTCCCACACCTCGGCGCCGACCGGGCGGTCCCGCTCGCCGACGATGAGCAGCGGGCGGCCCGGGTCGGCCCGGCGGAAGCGCGGGGCGCACAGGTGCGGCGGGTCGGGGCGCAGCCAGAGCCCGGCGGGCACGGCCTCCAGGGACCAGTACGGGAAGGCCTGGAACAGCGCGGGCCCGGCGGGCTGCCAGGACGCGCCGCCGTTGCGCCAGGCGGACGGGACGGTGGGGCGCCCGGCCGAGGCGGTGAGCCGCAGCAGGTAGGGCTCCCAGCCGGCGTGGCCGCGGGCGTCGACCGTCCGGGAGGTGGGGCCGCCGGGGCCGTGCACGGGCAGGCCGACGGCGGCCTGGACGGGGCGGCCGAGACGGGCGGCCAGGGTGCCGGTGAGCGCGGAGAGTTCGTCGGGGGCCGCCCACGGCGCGCTGAGCAGCAGGGCGGCGCCGCCGACGGGAAGGGTCCGGACGGTCTCGGCGAGGTCTTCGGGCAGCAGCACCGGCTGGCCGGGGGTGCCGACCAGCAGCACCAGCGCGCCGGGCGGGGCGGCGAGGAGGCCGAGCGCCGGGAACGGCCCGCCGGGCTGGGCGCTCAGATGGGTGAGCCAGTATCCGGCGGGCAGCCGGGCCACCCGGACCGCCGCCGGGTGCTGCGGGTGCGGCGCGGGTTCGGGCGTCGGCGGGGGTGCCGGGAGCGTGGCGGGGGCGGCGTGCCCGGCACCCCCGCCGACGGTCTCGCGCAGGCGGCGCGGCGCGGTGCCGGGTGCGCAGAGCCACCAGGTGGCGGTCTCCGCCGAGCCGTCGGGGGCGGCGACCTTGAGGTTGCCGTCGGGGGTGATCTCCACCAGACCGTCGGGGGCGATCACCGGGACGCCGGCGCGGTCGGCGACCACCTCGGCGGGGCGGCGGCCGTTGGGGGCGAGCGCGGCGAGACCGGAGGCGGCGAGGACCAGCGTGCCCGCGCCGCGCGAGCGGGCGATGACGCCGAGGTCGGCCATCCGGTCGCGCAGCACGGGGGCCGAGTCGGGGGCGGCGGCGACCACGACGAGGCTGTCCGGCACCGGGCGCAGCGCGCCGACCGCGGCGGACAGCTCGTCCTCGCCGGCGGTCGCGGGGGCGATGACGAAGTGCGGCCCGACCGGGCGCAGCACGGACCGCACCGCGGGCGACGCGGCCGGGGCCGACGGGGCGGCGGCCGGGGCGGTCGGAGGCGCGACGGCCGCCACCGGACCGCCGGACCCGCGCAGGCGCGGGAACCGGCGGCGGGGCGCGGCGGGTGGTGCGGGGTCGCCGGCGGGCGGACCGGTGCGGGAAAGACTCATCGTCCGGGTATACGGACGCCGCCCGGCCCCCGGTTCACGCCCCGGACCCGTCGCCGCCCTCCTCCGGCTCCGCGAGCAGGCCGGTCTGCACCTGGACCACCCGCCGCCGGGTGATGTGCAGGGCGCGCCCGGGCGGCAGCACCCGCGGCTTGACGCTGCCGAACAGCGTGCCCTCGCTCGGCGGGCAGGAGAGCAGGGTGACCGGGGTGTTGACGTCCTGGAGCCGGCGCAGCAGCTGGTCCGTGTACGCGCGCCCGATGCCGTTCGCCGAGCGGGCGACGATCAGGTGCAGGCCGAGTTCGGTGCCCTGGGCGAGGTGGTCGAGGACCGGGGCGAACGGGTTGGCGCCCGACTGGCTCGGGATGAGGTCGTAGTCGTCGACGATGATGAACAGCTCCGGCCCGGTCCACCAGTCGCGCAGCCGCAGCCGGGCCGGGGTGATCTCCTCCCCGGGCAGCCGGGCCTCCATGGCGCGGGCCGCTCCGTTGACGACCTGCCGGAGGACGTCCACGGCGACGGCGTAGCCGAGCCGGTACTCCTCCGGGACGCTGTCGTAGAGCCCGCGCCGGAAGTCGACGAGCATGATCCGGGCCTTGGCGGGCGTGTAGGCGGAGGTGATGGCGGAGACCATCAGGCGCAGCAGGTTGGTCTTGCCGCTCTCGCTGTCGCCGACCACCAGCAGGTGGGGCGACTCCTCGAAGTCGTGCCAGAGCGGGGAGATCGCGGTGTCCTCCAGGCCGATGGGGACCCGCAGCCGGCCCTCGGGCGCGGGCAGCGTGGCGGCGTCGAGCCGCAGCGGCAGCATCCGCACCTCGGGTGCGCCCGGGCCCGTCCAGTGGTCGTTGACGGCGTCGACCAGGTCCTCGACGCCGTCCGTGAGGCTCTCGCTGTCGCCGAGGCCGTCGATCCGGGGGAGCGCGGTGAGGAAGTGCAGCCGGTCCTGGGTCAGGCCGCGGCCTGGGACGCGGGGGACGGTCTCGGCGGCCCGCATGTTGATCATGGAGTCGATCGGGTCGCCGAGCCGCAGTTCGAAGCGGGTGCCGAGCTGGTCGCGCAGCCCGCTGGAGAGCTCGCCCCAGCGGGCGGCGGTGACCACCAGGTGCACGCCGTAGTTGAGGCCGCGTCCGGCGATCAGGGTGAGCACGGGCAGGTAGTCCATGAACTCCTGGCGCATGGTGTTCCAGCCGTCGACCACCAGGAACACGTCGCCGTGGCGGTCGTCCGCCAGCGCCGGGTCCCCGGCCGCCCGGCGGCGGCGGAAGGTGGCCATCGAGTCGATGCCCAGCTGGGCGAAGGACTGCTCGCGGCGGGCGATGACGGTGTTGATCTCGGCCAGGGTGCGCCCGACCCGCTCGGGGTCGTGCCGGCCGGTGACCCCGCCGACGTGCGGCAGCCCGCGCAGCGCGGAGAGCGTGCCGCCGCCGAAGTCCAGGCAGTAGAACTGGACTTCGCGCGGGGTGTGGGTGAGCGCCAGGCCAGCGATCAGGGTGCGCAGCATGGTGCTCTTGCCGCTCTGCGGGCCGCCCGCGATGCCGACGTGGCCGCCGGCGGCCGAGAGGTCGGCGGTGAGCAGTTCGCGCATCTGCTGGAACGGGCGGTCCACCACGCCCACCGGGACGGTCAGGGTACCGACCGCCGGGCGGCCGTCGGGCGCCAGGCCGTGGTGCGGGGACGGCGCGAGCGGCGGCAGCAGCTCGTCCAGGGTGGGCGGCGTCTCCAGGGGCGGCAGCCAGACCGTGTGGGCGGGCGGGCCGACGTCGAGCATCCGCTCGGCGGCCAGGTCCAGCAGGGTGGCGGTGCTCTCCTCCTCCGCGGCCAGGCGGGCCGCCTCGGCCGCCACGACCTCCGGGTCGGGCCGGCGCGGCGCGGTGTACTCGGTGCCGTAGGGGACGATCTGGCCGGCCGCCGCGGCCTGCTGGGCCGCTCCGCGCCGGCGCCGGTACGGGCCGGAGACGTACGCCGCCTTGAACCGGGTGAGGGTGGCGATGTCGCTGCGCAGGATGCCGTTGCCGGGCTGGGAGGGCAGTTGGTAGGCGTCCGGCACACCGAGCACGCCGCGGCTCTCCATCGCGGAGAAGGTGCGCAGGCCGATCCGGTACGACAGATGGGACTCCAGGGCGTGCATCCGGCCCTCGTCGAGGCGCTGCGAGGCGAGCAGCAGGTGGACGCCGAGCGAGCGGCCGAGCCGCCCGATCATGATGAACAGGTCCATGAAGTCGCGGTGCGCGGAGAGCAGTTCGCTGAACTCGTCGACCACGATGAAGAGCGTCGGCAGCGGGTCGAGCTGGGCGCCGCCGGCCCGGGCGGTCTCGTAGTCCAGCAGCGAGCTGTAGTTGCCGGCCGAGCGGAGCAGCTCCTGGCGGCGGTTCAGCTCGCCGTGCAGGGCGTCGCGCATCCGGTCGACCAGGGCGGCCTCGTCCGCCAGGTTGGTGATCACCGCCGAGGTGTGCGGGAGTTCGTCCAGACCGAGGAAGGTGGCGCCGCCCTTGAAGTCCACCAGGACGAAGTTGAGCGTCTCGGAGGAGTGGGTGAGCGCGAGCGCCAGCACCAGGGTGCGCAGCAGCTCGGACTTGCCGGAGCCGGTGGCGCCGATCAGCATCCCGTGCGGGCCCATGCCGCCCTGCGCGGACTCCTTGAGGTCCAGTTCGACGGGGTTGCCGTCCGCGCCGACGCCGATCGGCACCCGCAGCCGCTGTCCGCGCGGGCGGTCCGCCCAGCTGCGGGCGACGTCGTGCTGGTACAGGTCGTTGACGCCCAGCAGCGAGGTGAGGTCGAAGTCGGTGCTGAGCGGCTCGGAGGCGTCGCGCGAGTCGCCCAGCCGGTACGGGGACATCACCGTGGCGAAGCGGCGGGCGGCCGGGAGGAGCAGCGCGTCCGCGCGGCCGAGCGGGGTGACCTCGTCGCGCCGGTTGCGGTCGGCGGCGACCAGGTCCAGTCGGCCGCCGCTGATCCGCAGCCGCAGCCGGAACGGCGCGTGCTGCCACTCGACGGCCCCGGAGAGGTCCAGCAGGACGGCGTTGCGGTAGCCGGCCAGCAGGGCCCGGCTGCCGGCGGGCAGCTTGACCCCGTCCAGGACGATCAGCGTGAACGGCTCGTCCCGGCCCGGCTGCGCGTCCGGTTCGTAGGGCGGGCGGTCGGTGAACTCCGGGCCCAGCAGCTGTTCCAGCTCCAGCATCGAGTCGGCGACCAGGCGCACCGGGCCGGCGCCGTCCGTCTCGGTGGGGTGCAGGGCGTGCGGCAGCCACTTCAGCCAGGCCCAGTCCTCGCGCAGCTCGGGGGAGACGGCGGCGGCGACGCGCAGCTCGTCCGGGGCGTGGAAGAAGGCGAGCTGGGCGATCATCGCGCGGGCCAGGGCGCGGGCCGGCCCGGGATCGGCCGGCGCTCCGGCGGCGTCCGGGTCGGCGGCGGGCGCGCCGATCGTGGCGCCGACCAGGCCGCCGGGGCCGGCCTGGTCCGGTTCGCCGGAGGAGGCCGCACCGGCCGGGGCGCCCTCCTCCCCGGGGTGCTCGCAGCGCAGCAGGATGTGGGCGTAACCGCGCACGTGGACGGCGATCGGCTGGTCCGCGATCGAGCCGTACGCGTGGATGAACCGGCGCAGCGCGTGCGCGCACAGCGGTTCCAGGTCCTCCACCGGCTGGGTGGCCAGCGGCGCCAGCCTGACCGCCAGCCGCTGGGCGCCGGTGGCGATCCGCACGTCGCCGAAGTCCGGGTGGGCCGCGCGCCGCTCCCACAGCCGCGAGGTGCGGACCAGCGAGCCGAGCACGGCCGGGTCGGGGTGGCGCCAGGCGAGCGCCTGCCGCTGGTCGACGATGTGGCGGCGGACCTGGCGGCGCATCTGGGAGAGGTAGCGCAGGTAGTCCCGGCGTTCGCCGCGCAGCTGGCGCTTGCGGTCGCTGGCGCCGCGGATCAGCTGGGTCACCAGCATGCCGACGGCGGACAGGCCCATCATGCCCATCGCCACGTAGGTGAGCGGCCCGCCGTTGGACTGCGGGTTGAGGAAGATCATCACCATCGAGAGCGAGCTGAGCGCCATCGGCGCCATGGCGATCATGTTGGACATGCCGCTCTGCTGCTCCGGCAGGACCGGCGGCTCCTGCAACTGGAGCTCGCCGTCCGGCATCGCCGGTCCGGGGCGCCGGGGCGGACGGTCGACCACGACCACGCTCAACGGGGGTTCTCCTCTCGCGGCGCCGGTGACGCCGCTGGGTGGCGGTGGGCCCGGAGGCTCGGACAAGCCCTGAGGCCGGGCCGCACTCAGGCGTACGGCCCGCGGGGCCCCGGCGGTTCACCGGGGGTGCGCGCGGAACCGGGGGCCGGGGCCGGTGAACCGTCCGCCCCGCGCCGCCCGTAGTTGTTCAACGGGAGACCGGGCAGGCCGGGGCTCCACGGGAGGGCGCGACAGGTGAGCGGTACCACGGTGGCGGCAGGGCTGGTCCGGCTGAGGTTCCGCGCCCCCGAGGCCGCGTTCGAACTCGCCCTCCCCGGCGACGTCGTCCTCGCCGACCTGCTGCCCGCCGTCCTCGGCTACGCCGGCTCCGCCGTCGAGGAGGGCGGCACCGAGCACTCCGGCTGGGTGCTCCAGCGCGCCGGCGGCCCGCCGCTGGACGAGGAGCGCACCCTGGAGGGGCTCGGACTGCACGACGGCGAGGAGCTCTTCCTCCGCCCGGGCCAGGAAGCACTGCCCGAGGTGCACTTCGACGACCTGGTGGACGGCGTCCGGGCCGGCACCATCGCCCGCGGCGACTCCTGGCGGCCCGCCGCCACCCACCACTTCGCGCTCGCCCTCGCCCTGGTCGCGCTGGCCGGCGGCCTGCTGCTGCTCGCCCAGCCAGGACCGGACGGCCCCCGCTGCGCCGCGGCCGCCGTCACCGCCGTGCTGCTGCTCGCCGCCGGCGGCGCGGCGACCAGACTGGTCGGCGACGCTCCGGCCGGTACCGCGCTCGGCGCCACCGGCATCGCCTACGCGGCCGCGGCCGCCGCGCTGCTGCCCGGGGTCACCGGCCCGGCCCGGCTGCTCGCGGGCGGCTCGGTGGCGGTCGGCGCCACCGTGCTGGCGCTCGCCCTGGTCGGGGCCGGTCCGTTCTTCGCCGGGCTGCTGGTGGCGGCCGCGCTCGCCCTGGGCGCGGGCGCGCTGGCCACCAACGGCATTCCGACGACCCACTCCGCCGCCGTGATCGCCGCCACCGCCGTGCTGTTCGGCGCGTTCGTGCCGGGGCTGGCGTTCAAGCTGTCCGGCCTGCGGCTGCCCGCGCTGCCCCGCAACGCCGACGAGCTCCAGGAGGAGATCGAGCCCTTCGAGGCCGAGGACGTGCTCGCCCGCAGCCTCGTCGCCGACAGCTACCTGGCCGGCTTCTTCATCGCCGCCGGCACGGTGTGCGCGAGCGCCCTCGCCCTGCTCGCCACCGCCCGGGACGGCGGCTGGGGCGCGACCGCGATGTCCGTCGACCTGTCGGTGCTGCTCCTGCTGCACGCCCGGGACATCGGGGGCATCCGGCAGCGGCTCGCCGTGCTGCTGCCGGGCGCGCTGGGCATCGCCCTGCTGGCCGCGCGGTTCGGGCAGGACACCGACCAGTCCGGCCGGTTCGGCCTGTTCACCGTGCTGCTGCTCGCCGCGGCCGCGCTCGCCGTGACCGCCTGGACGGTGCCCGGCCGGCGGCTGCTGCCCTACTGGGGCCGGGCCGGCGACCTGCTGCACTCGCTCGCCGCGCTCGCCCTGCTGCCGCTCGCGCTCCAGGTGCTCGGCTTCTACCAGATGATGCGCGGGCTGGCGGGCTGAACCGGGCACCACCGCCCGGGCGCGCGAGCGACCGCGCCGCGCTCCCCGCCCCCTGAACCCCGCACCGAGGAGGACCACCGCATGCAGTCCCGACGCGACCAGGTCCAGGCCCACCTGTTCGTGATGAGCCGGGTCGCCGCAGGCGTGCTCCGCGCCGAGCCGGACGCCCCCGACACCCCCGTCGGCCGCACCAACCGCGGCGCCGCGATCGGTCTGGCCGTCGCCCTGCTGATCGGCGCCGGCGCCGGCGTCTACGGCATGATCAAGCCCGGCGGCGCGACCGGCTGGCAGAAGCCCGGCACCCTGGTGGTGGTCAAGGAGACCGGCGCCCGGTACGTCTTCGCCGGCGGCCTGCTCCACCCCGTGCTCAACGAGGCCAGCGCCAAACTGCTCGCCGGCGACCAGCTGAAGGTCGACCAGGTCTCCGCCCGCTCGCTGGAGAGCGCCGAGCGCGGCACCCCGATCGGCATCGTCGGCGCCCCCGACGGGCTGCCCGGGCCGGCCGCCGTCGGCGGCGCCGACTGGCTCGTCTGCACCGTCCAGACCGCGGGCTCCGCGGCCGCCCGGTCCACCCCCCAGCTGTCCGTCGCCGTCGGCACCCGCCAGTCCGGCCGGAGCGCCGGCGACCGGGGCGTCCTGGTCGGCGCACCCGACGGCGGCGTCCATCTCCTCTGGCACGGCCGCCGGTTCGCCCTCGACACCGCCGGCGGGGCCGTCCGGGCCCTCGGCTACACCGCCGCCGCGCCCGTCCCGGTCACCGCCGCGTTCCTCGCCGCCTTCCCGGCCGGACCGGACCTGCGCGCCCCCGACCTGCCCGACCGGGGGAAGGCCGGTCCCACGCTGGCCGGGCACGCCACCCGGATCGGCCAGCTGTTCAGCGGTACCGGCGACGAGCGGTACGTGCTCGCCGAGCAGGGCCTCGTCCCCGTCACCGCCACTCAACTCGCCCTGCTCCAGGGCGATCTGCGCACCCAGCGGGACGCCTACGGCAGTGGCCAGGTGGTGACCTCCCCCGTTGGCGCGGAGGACCTCGCCGCGCACTCCGCACCGCCCGCCGCCACCGCCGCGCTCAACCCGGCCGAGCTGCCCGCCCGGCCCCCGGCGCTGCTGTCGCCGACCGGCGGCCAGGCCGTCTGCGGGGCCCTGAACCCGGCGGCCGACGGAGGGGACCTCACCGTCGTCGTCCCGGACGCGGCCACCGTGCTCGGCCTGCCGCCGGCCCTCCAGCCCGGCGTCATCCCCAGCTGCACGCCCGCCGACCGGATCGCGGTGCGCCCCGGTGGCGGCGCCCTGGTGCGGGCCCTGTCCGGCGGGGGCTTCGGCACCACCCTCTACCTGGTCACCGACACGGGCGTGAAGTACCCGCTCGCCTCCGCCGCGGTGGCCGAACGCCTCGGCTACGCCGGGGCCACCCCGAGCGCGGTGCCCGGGCGCCTGCTCTCGCTGCTGCCCACCGGGCCGAGCCTCGACCCGGCGCCGCTCGCCGGCGGCATCGTGCAGCCCCCGGCCGCCGCCGAGGGCCGCTGCGCGCGGTGAGCCGCGGCGCCGCCGGCGGCCGGTGAACCGTCCGGCGGCGGCGTTCCGTTCACCCTGGCGGGCCGGTCCTGCCGGCCCGTGGCACACCTTGCCGGCCGGGTGCGGCCGGCACTCATGGAGGAGGTACTCGCGGTGGCTCAGCAGACGACGGTCGACCAGAAGGTCCTGGCCGAAATCAGGACCATGGTCGAGGCGCGGTACACGGAGATGTCGACGACCGCGGCCTACATCGAGGACATCAACACGGCCGTCCGGGACAGCTTCTCCGGCGCGGCCAGCACCGCGTTCCAGAACCAGATCAACGCCTGGCTGGAGCAGTACGCGCTGGTCAAGAAGGACTACGACGCCTTCCACATGAAGCTCGGCGACGGTGGTCAGATCTTCAACGCGGCCGACGAGCACACGGTGGGCCTCGCCAACTTCTCCGGTGGCGGCGGCGCCGGACAGCACGTCGAGGACGTCCTGAACCCCCGCTAGGCCTTGCCGACGTCGTGCACGGCTGCCGCGGAAGGCGGTGGCCGATGCCCGCTCCCCGTACCAGAACTCCGTTTGAAGGGATCGCACCATGGGCAACATGTCGCTCCACTACGCCGGCATCGACAGCGCCATCGATGACCTCGAAGCCCACGCGAAGACGATGCACGACGCGATGACCAACCTGAAGTCGTACCTCGACACCAAGATCAACGTCGAGCTGGTGGGTGACTTCGCGCTGGCGGCCGGGAACCTCTCGAACACGCTGCACCTCGCCGACGAGGAGATGGGCAAGAAGATCGTCGCGGCCCACATGGCCCTCACCGAGATCCGCAACGTCATCAAGGACGCGGACATGCGGGCGGGCAGCCACTTCGACCACGTCGGGGGCTGATCGACCGTGGCAGACGATGACGAGGGCGACGGCGGGCACGGCGGCGATGTCAAGATCACCGACGGTTATCTGAGCACGTTCGCCACGGACAACCTCCAACGCTTCATCAAGGACATCAACGAGTCCGTGCCGGTGCAGCAGCTCAGGGGATACGCGACGGGTTCGACCCCGATCCTCGTGGGCAACGACTCCGCCAATTTCAAGAGCCCCGGCACGCTGGCCGCCGCGCTCAAGGCCTACACCGGTTCGGTCAACTCGCTTCTGACCACCGTCGTCGATCAGCTGAACACGCTGATCACCGACCTTCAGCTCGCCGACCTCCGCCTGAACAACGCGATGGACGAGACCCTCGACTACGCGCAGTTCATGCAGCTGGCCGAACGAACCCTGAACCCGGGGGCGGGAGCCAAGTAGCTCGTCGGTGAATTCCGGTCAGCACTGCGGAGCCGGCCCGATCCTGGGCCGGCCCCGTCTCATGTTCGGTCGCGCTCGGCCGCAGAAGGGTCTGTCATGGTTTACAAGTGGGAAGACGCGCTCACCTTTCTCGCAGCGTCGAACGACACGGCGCCGACCAGCCGGGACACGGTTCACGACGACGACAAGCCGTGGATCAACAAGGACAACACGGTCGCCGACGACTACTCGGGCTGGCAGGGACAGGAGACGGGAGGTACTGGTCAGAATCTGGACTCCTGGGTGGCCTGGTTCTTCAAATACACCACTCCGGGTGGTTACACCTACAACGCCAGCTATGTGGTCGGCGCCCACATCCTGTATCCCAACCTCGACGGCCCGGGCGCCAAGCTGGCGGGGTTCACGGGCAGCGTGGCGCCGCTGAAGCGCATGTACAACGCCGTCCCGCGCGTCACTGACTCGTTCAACGTCCTGGTGTTCGGCGACGTGGCGAACGCCCTGACGGAGGTGACCCACTTCCTCGACGGCTGGGTCGAGGAGATCGGCAAATGGGCGAACACCGTCGCCTCGAAGGACAGTGACTGGCAGGGAAGTGCGGCGGGGGCCTTCCGTGCCGTCCTGCTCGCGTTCAGGAACGAAATCGACGCCGACCGGCGCAATATGGCCCGCACCAATGTGCAGAGCTACCTGACGGCCGGCCCCACGTCCTGCGACGCCGTTTTCAGGACGGCGATGGAGACGCTCATGACCGGGTGGAACGAATGGTGGGCCTCGCCCAACGCCTGGCCGACGAACGCCGTGACCTCGGCCCTCACGGAGGGGCTCAAGGACGCGACGCTGGAGGTGACGCAGGTCGCCCAGAACGTCTCGTTCGGCCAGAAGATCCCCGAGACCACCGGAACGCTCAAGGACACGACCTCCGGCACACTGGACCTGAAATTCACCCTGAAGGGCGCGACGTTCGGCGATCCCCAAACGACCGACTTCTGGACGAAGGTGGAGGCCAGGGCGCGGGCGATCTGGGTGGAGAACATCGTTTCCATCCTGGACAAGGCGGCCGAGACGGCGCTCGGCGAGATCGCCAAGGCCTACGGGACCACCTCGGGTGCGGCCACGCCGCTCAAGCCCTTCCCGCTCATCATGCCCACGCCGAAGAAGGACGAGACCGACCCCACCAAGGACGACAAGACCAGCGACATCGGCAACCCGAAGATCGACGACCCCACCCTCAAGACCTCCGGCGACGGTGGCGGCGGGCCCGATCTGAAGAACATGGGCGGCCCGGACCTGAAGAACATGGGCGGCCCGGACCTCAAGAACCCGGGTGGCCCGGACCTCAAGCTGGAGGGGAACGGGACCAGCGGCGGCGGGCCGAGCCTGACGAACCTCGGTCTCGGCTCGGTCGGCACCGGCACCGGCAGCGGGAACGGCACCGGCAGCGGCAGCGGCACGGGCCTCGACCTCATCGGCAACCCCAGCCCCGGCGGCGGGCTCCTGCCCGACGACCTCCTGCTGGGCGGCGGCGGATCGGGCCGGCCCGTCACCGTGCCGCCCGGCTCCGTGATCACCAAGGACGGGCGGATCGTCGACGAGAACGGCAATCCCGTGCTCGACTCCAGCGGCAACCCCATGGTGGCCGGCCCGAACTACACCATCGGGCCGGACGGCACTCTGCGCGACGACAAGGGCAACACCGTCTCGCAGTACCGGCAGCTGCTCGCCGACCGGTACTCCGGTGGCGGTGGTGGCGGGGACGACCTGCTGACGCCCAGTAACTTCGGCCCCGGCGGCTTCTCCTACGGCACGGGCGGCCTCGGCGGCCTGTCCGGTTCGGGTTCGGGGGGTCTGCTCACCCCCGGTGGCGGCCCGATGATCACCGGAATGGGCGGTGGCCTGAGCTCCCGGGCGCTCGCCTCCGGTGGCGACCCGAACGCCATGAAGGTCGCGGTCGACCAGGCCAACGCCGAGCGGATGGCCGCCGAGAAGGCCGCCCGGGCCGCCGCCCAGGAGCAGGCCCTGCTGACCGGCCGGCAGACCGCCACCAGCTCCGGCGGCATGCCGCCGATGATGCCGCCCGGTGGCGGCATGGGCGGCCAGGGCGGTCCCAACGACAAGGACCGCCGGCGCACCACCTGGCTGGCGGAGGACGAAGAGACCTGGGGCACCGAGACCGGTGCCGTGCACGGCGTCATCGGACGCTGACGCAACTGGGGTGCCGGGCCCGCCCTCGGGTGGGCCCGGCGGCCCGGCCTTTGACGACAAGACAGGAAGCAGCACATGAGCAACCCGTTCGCGGAACAGATCGCCCAGGCGATGGCTGACATGCAGAGCGAGCTGGCCAAGGCCGAGGCGATGCAGAAGGAGATGAACGAGCTCACCGCCTCGGTCACCTCCAAGGACCGGATGGTCACCGTCAAGGTCGGCTCGCAGGGGCAGGTCGTCTCGATGACCTTCCACACCAACGGCTACCGCGAGATGGCCCCCGCCGAACTGGCGAAGGTCCTCACCGACTCGCTCAACGAGGCCCGCGCGGCCGTGGGCGAGCAGGTCGCCGAACGGATCGGCCGGTTCGACGGCCTCGGCGACACCCTGCGGCTCTCCATGACCGGCGGCACCGAGCTCGACGAGATCCTCGAACCGCTCTGGGCGATGCGCCCGGGCTACGAGGCGCCGGACCGGAAGAAGAAGGCGGACCGTCAGGAGGAGTTCCATGGCTAGCCATGGCACCACGGCCAAGACCGCGATGCTCAAGCAGAGCTTCGCCGAGTTCTTCGAGCTGAAGAAGCTGACCGCGAAGGTCCTGGCGGACGCGGAGTTCATCAACGAAACGAACCTGACGGTCGGCGGCCACGACGAGATCGGCCAGCAGTACCACGCGCAGGTCGACGAGGGCACCACGAACCTGTACCAGCTGATCCTCAAGATCAACGGCACGATGGGTTCGGTCGGCGAGAACGGTGAGGTGCTGGCCGAGACGCTCGACAGGGCCGACGACCACTCCCTCGACCTCGCCAACGGCCTCTGAGCCCGGGCTTCCGACCCCAACCCTCCGACCCCAGCCCTCTGAAGCCCTCCCCGGACCGGCGGACAACCCGGCCGTAGGACCCCCGACAAGCGGTGACGGCGCGCGGGCGCCCCCTGGAACGACCGGAACGGCAGGCAGCACGTGCCCCACTCCTCGATCGAGGTCAATGCCTCGACAGCGCGCTTCTTCACGATCATCACCGGCATGCCCTGGCCGGAGGTGAAGGAGGGAGACCTGCGCGAGGTGCGGGACGCCTACGAGCGGTTGGCTCAGGAACTGCCCGAACTGCACGACCTGATCGCCAAGGTGGCGAAGCACTGCAAGGACCAGTTCGAGGGCGAGGCCGCCACGAAGTTCGCCTGGCAGCTGAACTCGTTCATCGGCAAGGCCGGCGGGAACGGGGAGGACTACGTGTCGGCGGCGGCCAAGACCGCCAAGGCGCTGGCGGACTGCGCCGGCGACGTGGCCAACTCGGTCGAGTACACCAAGTGGATGGCGATCGCCCAGCTGGTGCAGCTGATGATCGAGATCGCGCTGGCGATCTTCTGGGCGCCGTTCAGCTTCGGCGCCAGCCTGTCCGGGCTGGTGCTCAGGAAGCTGCTCACCAAGGTCGCGCTCCAGGCGCTGATGAAGTACCTGCTCAAGACCATCGCGATGCACACGTTCTCGGGCATCGTGGGTGGTCTGCTGATGGACGGCATCATCCAGAACCTCCAGATCGGGCAGGGCAACCGCGACCACATCGACAAGGAGTACACCAAGCAGGCGCTCCTCTTCGGCGTCATCGGCGGTGTGCTCGGCGGCCCGCTGGAACTCTTCGGGCTGGGGCTCGGCAAGCTGCTCGGGAAGCTGCTCGGCAAGAGCGGCGGCCGGCTGCTGGCCGACCAGCTGAGCAACTACCTGGTGCACGGCGACATCCAGGGCCTCAAGGCCCTGCTGGAGTCGGCCACCAAGGCGGCCGAGAAGGACGCGTTGAAGGGGCCGCTGGGTTCGGTGGGCAAGGGGCTCGCGAAGTCGGGGGAGAAGGTCGCGGGAGAGACCTTCACCAAGGCCGAGGCCAAGGCCTTCGCGCGCGAGCTCGGCAGCCTGATGGAGGCGGCCACCGAGCAACTGCAGCACGGCTTCGGGAAGAAGGGGACCGACGCCCTCTCCGGGATGTTCGTCAAGGAGATGGAGAAGGTCTTCACGAAGCACCTCGGCAAGGAACTCGGCGGGGCCGCGGCCGCCAAGGCGCTCGGCAAGGAGTTCGGCGAGGCCTTCGCCTCCAAGTGGGGGGCCAAGGGCGCGGAGCGGCTCGAAGGCGTCAAGGGCGCGCTCGAAGGGGCCCTCTCGCACGAGAGCGCGGAGAAGCTCTCCGCGCGCCAGGTGAAGATGCTGACCCAGGAACTGCCCGCGCTCGCCGAGCAGATGGGGAGCGGGAACAGGGCCTACGGCCTCGGGGTGGCGGTCGGCGGGTACATCCAGGCCGGTGTGCAGAACGTCCTCACCGAGGGCTTCTACAACCTCATCTTCGGGGAGAACCACGAGTTCACCGTCACCGGGGGAAGCTTCCTCGGCGGGATGCTGACCGGCATGATGGGCCACGTCATGCACGTCGGCGCCGGCCCGCTGATGCACAGGTACGTCGACTGGGTCCAGACGACCCAGAACGCGGCGGTGGAAGCCGGGGCGTCCTCGCACTTCCCGCTCTACCACCCGATCAACTTCGCCGCCCTGGCCTGCCTCGCGTCCGGCAAGGTGGTGCCGTTCCCGGTGCCCCGGATGGGGCACAGCCATGACTTCGAGGCCGCCAGCCTGCGGCACATCAACTCGCTGGAGGACGTGGCCGAGAACATCGGGCACGCCTCGGGGCTCAAGATCAACTCCCCGAAGGCCGACCCGGAGGTCGCCGAGTGGATGCAGTCGCTGCTGCAGTACGCGGACTTCGTGGCCGACGAGCGCTCCGCGCACGAGCCGGTGGGCCTGGCCGGCCTGCACTTCCTCGGTGACCTCGGCAGCCTCGACGCCCCCGCCACGCCTCCGCCGGCGCGGCCGTCGCGGACCTCCAGCACGGACGAGCACCTGGCGCCGAACGCCAAGCCGGCCACCTCGACCACCGCCGGGCCGGCCACCACCCCGCCCGTCCGGGTGCAGTCGCACGACGACCCGGCGACCGGCCCGAAGCCGGACGCGCCGAGGTCCGAGACGCCGAGGTCCGAGACGCCGAAGCAGGACGCCCCGAAGACCGGTGCGCCCGGCAGGCCGACCCCCCGGACCACCCAGTCCGTCACCGACCTGCCGCCGGTCCAGCCCAACCGGACCGAGGAGTCGAACCAGCACACGCCGCAGCAGACGCAGCAGACCGCCACGGCGACGACCGCCCCCGCGAACGGCACCGTCGGCAGGCCGGCGCCCGTCCCCACCGCCTCCTCCGACCACCCGGGTCCGAACCCTGCGCCGCCCACCACGCCGCGCCCGCCGGCGGGCACCGACCCCAACGGGCGCCACCCGGCGCAGGAGCCGCGCACCGGGACCGAGCGGCCGACCGAGAGCATCGCGTCGATCCTGCTGGGCCAGGACACCGGCCGGCCCGGCCGCACCCAGGGCGACGAGCCGCCGACGACGCCCCAGTTGCTGACCGACGACCCCGGCCAGACCCCGAAGTCCGGGAAGCCGCAGGCGGACACCGCGCGGGACTCGACGACCGAGCTGCCGCCGCTGACCCCGCGGGCGCCCACCCGGTCCACCGAATCCACCGAATCCGCCGAGCTCGCCGGCCAGTCGGCCGTGACGCCGCCGCTCACGCCGGTCGACCACCCCGTGGTGCCCGGGGACAGCACCGACCCGCTGACGCCCACGGTGGTCCCGCCGCACGGTGGCGAGGACCAGAACGTCGTGCCCGTGCCGCCCGGCTCGTACCTGGCGGCGGACTACACCTCGGCGGACGTCCGGCGGCCCGCCGGGACCCAGGACACCACCGTGGCAAAGCCGTTCGAGGCGCGGCGCGGCACCCTGCCGGACGGCACCCGGGCGACCGAACTCGTCCTGCGGACGCACCTGGACGCCTCCGCGCTCCCGGCGGGCTCCGAGCCGGCCGTGGAGGCCGTGCGCGGGCGCGCCCTGACCGCCGTGGCGGACGCCTACAACAACGGCCACAAGCTGCCGGACGGCAGCGTGCTGCGGGTCCGGGTCGAGTTCGTCGACGCGCCCGACGCCGCCCACCACACGGTGAAGCTGCACGCCGGCACCGTCCGCCAGGACGGGGCCAACTGGGGCCTGCGGGTGAGCCGCGACGTGCTCGCCCACGAGCTCGGCCACGCCCTCGGCCTGCGGGACGACCACCGTGAGACGCACGGTGAGACCGCCCCCGGTGCGCGCCGGAGCGTGCAGGGACCGGTCACGCGCGGGCTGCGTGAGGTGGGCACCGCCGTCGACGGCGCCTTCACCCCGGTGACCGGGCCGGAGGGCGCCGCTCCCGCACCGCGCCCCACCGTCGCGCCCCAGGTCCGCGACGCCGCGCTGTACGGGCCGGACGGCCGTCTGCTGACGCCCGCCCTCCGGGAGGCCGGCCCGGGCGGGACGTACCACGAGAACCCCAACCGCACCCTGCGGCTGGAGACGACGACGGGCGACGCCGTGCAGGAGCGGACGCTCTTCCCGGCGCACTGGACGGCGGACGAGGCCGTGTACGCGGCCGAGCAGGCCCACCTCGACGCCGTGAGTCGGGGGCTGCCGCCGACCGCCCGCCGGTGGGTGGGCGAGTACGCGGGGGTGCGGTTCAGCGGGGAGCAGCGCGACGGCCTGATCACCTCCTTCCAGCCCTCGGGGAACCAGGAGGGGCTGACCGCTCCGGCCTACGCACCGGACCGGCCCGCACCGGCGCACGCCGCAGGGCTCGGCCGCGGCTCCGACTACGGGGACCGGCGGACCATGACCGGCGTCCACCACAACGTCGATCCCTGGGCGGCGAACGCGAACGGCCTCCAGGTCGCCCCCGTGGACCCGGCGACCCTGCACGCCAACGGCACCGCCCGCGGGGAGGTCTGGTTCCTGGACCCGGCCCTGCCGACGGACTCGCCGCTGGCCGAGCTCCCGAGCCGCTGGCACCGCCCGGCCGACGGGCCGGCGCCGATGCGCTACCCGGAGCACTGGACGGCCGAGCAGACCGGGTGGGCGGCGCAGGACGCTGCCGCCGGCCCGACGCGGCGGGTGCCGCTGGCCGACGGCCGGACGGAGCACTGGGTCGGCGAGGCCTACGGCGTCCGGATCGAGGGACTCAGCCGGGACGGCCGGATCCTCGTCCACCGGCCGGCCGGGACGCAGCCGAACCCGCGCGCCCCTTACGGCCGCTGGGACGCGGCCGGCGAGGTCGGCGGCTCGGCGCCCGTCACCGTCAGGCTGGGGGTGGGGCAGAACGCCCCGGTGACCCTGCGGCGGGTCCTGTTCGACAGCGGCCAGGAGGGCATCCAGCTCACCGCGCGGATCCATCTGGAGGCGGACGGCGCGATGACGCCCGCCCAGGTGACCGAGGCACGACAGCGACTCCAGACACAGGCCGACGAGTACATCGCCCAGCAGTTCCCCGACGAGGTCCTGCTCGACCTGCGGCTGGAGTTCACGGACAGCCCGGACGGCAGCCACTCCAGCCACCCGGTCACCGCCGGTACGGCGCCCGAGCTGCGCAACCACCTCGCCCCCCTGCTGGAGGCGGGTGGTCAGCACACTCTGATGTTCATGGCGGAGCGCTCCGCCCCGAACTTGGCGGCCCTGGACGGCCTCCGGGTGGGCGCCCTCCCGGAGCCGGTGCCCGGCAGCCTGCGCGAGCCCGGCACGGTCCACCCGGGCGAGCCGCTGCCCCGGACCACGGACGCCATGACGCCGCTGCTGCCCGGCCTGCGGAAGTCCTTCACCGAGGAGGCCTGGGACAAGCCGCACCGGGGGCTTCCGCCGGAGTGGACCGCCGAGGAGGCCCGGTTCGCGGCCGACCAGGTCGCGCGGTCCACGCTGGGCGGTCGGCCGGACCTCCTGGCCACCGGAGCGGTGGCCCCGCCGGTGCGCCTGAGGACCATCGCGGGCGTCGAGATCGGCGTTCAGGTGGTGAACGGCCGGATCACCGACTTCTGGGGCGTCCGCACGGACGACGGGACCTCGCGGCACACCGTGGAGACCGGCCCGCGCCGCGTCCTCGCCACCGCCGAGGTCCGCCCGCCGGTGGACGCCTTCGAACGCGGGCTGTCGGGCCGCCGCTGGCAGTCCTTCGAGGCCGCGCGCGTCGGACTCCCCGACGGGGACACCCAGACCGTGCTGACGCTGCGGCTGCACCTGGACACCTCGGGGCTGGAGTCCACGGCCGGAGCGGGTCTGGACGAGCCCACCCGTACCGGGCTGGCCGAGCTGCGGGACAGGGCGAGGCGCGGCGTCGGCGAGCAGTTCAACCGGGACCAGCGGCTCCCCAACGGCGATCTGCTGCGGGTCCAGGTGGAGTTCGTGGACCACGCGGAGGAGGCCCATCACACCGCCGTCATCCACCGCAGCAGCGAGCGGGAGTCCCTGACGGAGTGGAGCCTCGGCACCGACGAGCGGACGCTCGCCCACGAGCTCGGCCACGCGCTGGGCCTGCCCGACGAGTACCGCGAGGCCCGGTTCGGCCCGCGGGCCGTGTACGAGGACGGCGCACTCATGGCCTCCAACGAGCTGAACCGGTCCGGTCTGTTCTCGGTGGACCAGGACCACCAGCTCGTCGTCGACGGCCAACGGGCCCCGCTCGGCCTGCCGCCGCGCTACCTGCGGGACCTCGGTGCCGTCGTCGACTCGGCGCTCGACGTGCCGGTCCGGCCGCAGACCCCCGGCGGACCGCCGCCGCGGGCGGGCTTCGACGAGCAGGCCCGCCGTACGGCGCTGTACGGCGGCGAGGACGGCACCGGCGGCCACCTGTACCCGGGCCCGGGATCGGACCGGCCCCGCCCGGAGCGGGCGAACGAGCCGGTGAACCGCAACGGCACCTTCCGGATCGAGACCCCGCCCGTCGAGCCGCCGCGGGTGGTCACCAGCGCGTCGGCCGGCGATCTCGCGGTGACGCCCCGTCCGGCGCCCGCCGACGGGCCGCAGGGCGGCAAGCGGACGATGTTCCCCGAGCACTGGACGGCGGACGACGCCGTGTACGCGGCCGAGCAGGCCTACCACACGGCCCGCCGCACCGGCCGGGTCACCGAGAACGGTGCCGCGTACCACTGGGTCGGCGAGTACGGCGGCGTGCGGATCGAGGGCGAACTGACCAACGGTCACTTCGGCACCTTCCGGCCCTCCGAGGACCAGACCGGGCTGGTCACCCCGACCCACGAGCCGATGCGACCCGCGAACCGGGTCTTCGGTCTGGGCACGGAGGTGCACACCCGCTTCGGCGACCGGCAGACCCTCACCGGCGTCCACCACGCACCGACCCCGGCGGCCGCCCAGGTCCACGGCATCAAGGTGGAGCGGTCGTCGTCCCCGGCCCACGACAACGGCACCTACCGGGCGGACGTCTGGTTCCTCGACCCGACCGTGGCCCCCGGCTCCCCGATGGAGAACTTCCCGTCACGCTGGCACCGCCGCGCCGACGGCGAGACGCACACGCTGTACCCCGAGAACTGGTCGCCGGGCGACGTCCTGGACGCCGCCCGGGACGCGTACGCGGCGCGGAGCAGCTCCCGGCGCACGGACTCCGGTGCGGTGCACTGGGTGGGCGAGGCACGCGGTGTGCGGATCGAGGGGATCACCCGGGACGGGCTCCACCTGGTCCACCGGCCGACCACCGAGCAGCCGCTCACCCACTGGCGCCAGGAGAGTGTGGTCGAGCTGTCCGCGCCGACCTCCGTGAGGGTCGGCGCCGGCGGCCACGAGGTGACCGTCCGGCACGCCCGGTTCGACAGCGGGCAGGAGGGCATCGAACTCACCGCCAAGGTGCACCTGAGCTTCGAGGAGGGCATGCGGCCCGGCCCGGTCGCGGAGTTCCCGAAGGCGCTCCAGAAGGCCACCGACGCCTACGTCCGCGCACAGCGGACGGCGGGCGATCCGCCGGTGAAGCTGAGGATCGAGTTCACCGAGAACACCCAGGACACCCACTTCAGGGCCACGGTCCGCAGCGACACCGACCCGGACGTCCTCGACCTGCGGACGTTCCTGCCCGAGTTGACCGACGCCCCGACCCCCTTCCCGGAGCTGGTCCGCTCGCTCGGTGACGGCGCCCCGGGGGCCGGCTGGACGGACAGCGGGCCCCCGCGCCCGGTGGCGCCCCCGCTGCGCGAGCCCGGTACACCCGGGACGGGTGAACGCCCGCCCACCGTCAGCCGGATGACGGAGGCGGAGCCGTTCCTCACACGGGCCTTCGCCGCGTCGCTCGCCCCGGACGCCGGCCGCGGCCTGCCCCGCGAGTGGACCCCGGCCGAAGCCAGGTACGCGGCGGCCAACGCGACCCTGGTCTCCAGCCGGGTGGATCCGGACAACCCGAACCAGCGGATCACCGAGCGCCGGTACGGCGGGATCGGGATGGAGATCCGGACCGAGGGCGGCCGGATCGTGGACTTCAGCGGTCTGCCGGACCAGACGTTCCCGCCCCAGCGCACCCACCCCCTTCCCGAGCCGAGCGGCGCGCCGCTGACGTCCTCCTCTTCCTCCTCCTCTTCCTCGTCGTCGGCGGCTGCCGTTCCGCACGCGGCTCCAGACCCGGCAACCGAGCTGCGGCCGGGTCACACCTCGGCCGAGGTCACGCCGGCCGGCGGTCCACAGCGCCGGTTCGAGCTGCGGAGGGGCACCTTGCGGCAGGGCGGGGAGGACGCCACGGTCCTCGTCCTGCGGACCCACCTGGACCGCTCGGTCCTGCCGACCCACGACGCGCAGGGCCGGCCGGTCGACCGGACGGCCGCGGTGAACGCGCTGGAGGCGCGGGTCAGGGCCGGGGCCGAGCAGTTCAGCACCGGCCACCGGCTGCCCGACGGCAGCCTGCTGCGGGTACGGGTGGAGTTCGTGGAGAACGCGGCCGACGCCCACCGCACGGTGCGCCTGCACGACGGCAGCGCCCGTCAGAACGACCGGAACTGGCACCTGGGGATCTCCCAGGAGGAGCTGGTCCACCAGCTGGGCCGCGCCTTCGACCTGCCGGTCGAGGTGCACACGGGCGGCGGAGCGGGCCGGGTCGTCCCGGCGCTGACACCGGAGCGGCTGAACGCGCTGGGCGGCGTCGCGGACCAGGTGTCTGGCGGGCCCTTCCGGACCGACTCCTCCCCCCTGCCGACCAGGGCGGTGTTCGACGAGGCGGTCCGCACCAGGGCGCTGACCGGAGGCCCCGGGACGGCGGGCCACCTGCCGGCCGGCCTCCATCCGGAGGCGATCGGCCCGGACCGGGTGATGTGGCGCCACGCCAACGGCACCGTGCTGGTCCGGACGGAGACGGGCGGGGAGAGCACCCTGTTCCCGGCCCGCTGGACCGCCGAGGGCGCGGTGTACGCGGCCGAGCAGGCGTACCTCCACGCACGCCGCAACGGCGGGGTCGAGGATACCGAGACCGGCCGCCACTGGCAGGGCGAGTACGCGGGCGTCCGGATCGAGGGCGAGCTGGACGGCGCGGGCGGGTTCGTCTCGTTCCGCCCGTCCGCCGACCAGGACGGCCTGACGGCGGCCGGGTTCTCCCCGGACCTGCCCACCCACGGCGGCGGCCTGCCGGGTGCGGGGCGCCGGGGCGTGCGGTTCTCGGACGGGATGGAGGAGACCGACTACGGCGCCCGTCAGGCGGATGTCCGGGAGCTCGACCCGGCCGTGGCCCCGGGCGCGCCGTTGGCGCAGTTCCCGTCACGCTGGCAGCGGTCGCCGGACCCGCGCGGGCACCTGCTCTACCCCGAGCACTGGACGCCCGAGCAGGCCGCCCATGCGGCCGCCACGGTGGCGGCCGACCCCCAGACCCTCCGCGTCGGCCTGAGGGACGGCCGGACCCGCTGGCTCGGCGGCTTCGACGAGCTGCCGATCGCCGGGATCTCGCAGGACGGCCGGGTCGTGGCGCACGGACCGGCCGAGGACCGGCCCGACCCCAACCCGTACTGGAGGCAGAGCCGCGAGCTCTTCCTGTCGGACGAGAGGGAGGTGCGGTTCCAGGGCCAGGCCATGGGCGGACGGTGGCTCCTCCGCGACAGCGGCCACGAGGTCCACCTGGTCACCCTCAGGATCCAGCTGAGGCCGGCCGTCGGGATGACGCCCGAGCAGGTCCACCAGGTGCAGGAGCAGCTGGCCCGCCGGGCCGGCCGGCACTTCGACGACTACCGTGGTCGCTCGAACCCCGACGACCCCTTCGAGAACCGGCGCCTGGCGCTGTCGCTGGAGTTCACCACGGACCCGCGGGACGCCGACTGGAGCACCGCCGTCCACCCCGGGGACGGCCCGAACCTCACCGACCTCCTGCCGCAGGCGCTCCGGCCGGAGCGGGCCGCCGAGCTGGTCGACGCCGTGTCCGACGCCACCCGTCGCGCGCGGAGGGACATGAACCCCGACTTCGCGCCACTGCTCCGCCTGCGCGACCCCGCCGAGGACCACGAGGCGTCGCTCGACACCGTCGTTGTGCCGCCCCCGGCCCCGGAGCGCGTCCTGGGCCCGTTCGCCCCCACCGCCCGGGACAACGGCGGCTTCGGCCTGCCTCCGGAGTGGACACGTGACGAGGCCCGCCACGCCGCCCACCAGGTCTTCCAGGATCTTCGGGGCAGCGGCCGGGGCCGCCCGCAACCGGAGATCCTCACCGGTGAGTTCGCCGGTGTCGGCCTCAGGCTGCTGGTCGACCGCGGGATGATCACGGACTTCTGGGCCGCGCCCGGCCAGCGCCTCGGCGACCAGGCCTTGGCGGCCCCGGCGCCGGCGCCCGTGCGGGTGCTGGCCACGGCGGAGGTCCGGCCGCCCACCGATCCGTTCCTCGCCGGCCTGCAGGCCCAGTTCATCCAGTCCTACGAGGCCCGGCGGGTGGCGGAGCCCGGCGGGGACACCAGGACCGTCCTGACCGTCCGGATCCACCCGCGCCCGATCGACCTGGGGACGAGCCCGACAGAGATCGCGCGGAACCTCGACCGGATGCTGCTCACCGCCGAGGCGGGCGTCCGGGACGTCTTCGACCAGGGCCAGCGGCTGCCCAACGGAGACCTGCTGGAGGTCGCGGTCCAGTTCGTCGACCGTCCGGAGGACGCCCACCACGTCGTCGACGTCCAGCTCGACCAGACGCAGGAGGACGCGCAGAGCTGGGGCGTGCACTCCGCCCCGAGGGTGATCGGCCACGAGGTGGGCCACCTGCTCGGCCTCGGGGACGAGTACCGGCGTGCGGAGGCCGGCCCCCGGCCGGTCTACCCGGAGCCCGGCCTCATGACCGCTCCCACGCTCGACCAGCGCGGCCGGGTCTGGTACGACGCGGACCACCCCCTCATGGAGCACGACAGGACCGCCAACCCCCCGGTGGCGCTGCGGCCCCACAACCTGGACGAGCTGGGCGCGGTGCTCGACCGGGCCTTCGGGACCGCCCCCCGGCAGCCCGACCCCGGCGAGCTCCCGGCCCGGGCGTCCTTCGGTGAGGACACCCGGCGGGCCGCGCTCCACGACGGGCCGGACGGCCGGGGCGGGCACCTGGCCCCGCCGGCGGCCTCCGAGCGTCCCCGGCCGGAGCCGTTGCCCAGGACCCTCAACCACAACGGCACCTACCTGGTGGCAGGCGCCGAGGTCCCCGGCGACCGGCTGGCGGGCGCGCCGGACGCGCGCCTCGATTCCCGGTCGCTGCGGATGATGTTCCCCGAGCACTGGACGGCCGACGACGCGGTGTACGCGGCGAAGCAGGCCTACCTGGACGCCCGCCGGACCGGTGGCGTCACCGAGACCGGCCCCGTCTCGTACCGCTGGACCGGCGAGTACGCCGGGGTGCGCATCGAGGGCGAGATCCGGGGGGACGACTTCACCTCGTTCCGGCCCTCGCTCGACCAGAGCGGGCTCGACACACCGCCCTGGCTGCCGCCCAGGGAGGCGCAGCTCTTCGGCCACCGGGTCGAGGACCTGGCCCGCTACGGCGACCGGCACACCCTCACCGGCGTCCACCACCACGGGCGGCGTATGACGCCCGCCGACCACGGCCTGCGCATCGACCCGCCCCAGCCGGCGAACGCCAACGGCACCTACCGGGCGACCGTCTGGTACCTGGACCCGGCGGTCTCGCCGCACGCGCCGCTGAGCGACTTCCCGTCCCGGCAGTACCGCCGCGCCGACGAGCCGAGCCAGATGTTCTACCCCAGGGAATGGGGGCCCGAGCAGCTCCTCGACCAGGTGGACCAGGCCTACCGGGCCAGGCTGCACGAGACGGAGCTGGCCGACGGGAGCCTGCACTGGATCGGGACGTCCCAGGGCGTCCGGATCGAGGGCATCTTCCGCGACGGTCAGCACCTCGCCCACCGGCCGACCACCTGGCAGCCGTTCCGCCACGGTGACGGCGGCAGGGTGGTGACCACCTTCGTGGCGCACCCGTTGCAGCAGGACGGTGACCACATCGGCGTCACCTTCCGCCGCGACCTGCTCGGCAACGGCGAGTTGCGCAGCGAGCTGGTCGTCCAGGTGCGGGCGGGCGAGACGACTCCCGAGCAGCGGAGGGCGCTCCAGGGGATCGCGGACACCTACACCCGGCAGTCGCTCCAGCCCGGCGACCCGTCGGTCCGGGTGAGGCTCGACTTCGTCCGGCCCGAGGCTGTCACTCCGGGGCTCCCACCACTGTCGCCGGCCATCGATTTCGTATTCGAGACGAATCTCCGTTCGCGCCTCTGGAACCTCCGCGGGCTCGTCACCGAACTCGACGGAGCGCATCCGGTCACCTGGGCCCACCGCCTCCACCTGGACGACGTGGCGCCGGCGGCGCCGCTGCGCCCGCCGGTGACCCCCGGCACCGGTGAGCGCCCGCAGACCGTGACCCGGCTGGAGACGGACGCACGCCTGGACGCGGGCGCCGGGCCGGCCATCGCGGCGGGTCTCGCCGCCGGTGCGGGCCGCGGCCTGCCCCCCGAGTGGACGGTCGTGGAACAGCGCCACGCGGCGCGGAGGGTCGCGGACCTGGCCGGGGTCGCCCCGGGCTCGTCGGAGACCGTCGTCGGGCGCTTCGCCGGTGCCGAGCTCCGGGTCGAGCTGACGAACGGTGAGATCACCGACTTCCACGGGACGCCGGACCAGGTCTTCGAGCCCCAGCACCGGCCCCGCCCCCGCGCGGAGCGGCCGGACCTGCAGATGCTGCACGCGCCGGCGCCGGTCGCGCACACCGCGGCGCAGCACGCGGCCGCGCCCGACCCGAGGTCGGCGCTGCTGACCGGCCACGCGTCGGTCGAGATCCCGCTGGTGCCGCAGCCCGGCCACCTGGCGGCAGCCGCGCCCGGTGCCGGCCCGCAGCGGCCGTTCGAGGTGCGGCGCGGCACCCTGGGCGAGGGCGGGGAGGAGGCCACCGTCCTCGTCCTGCGCACCCACCTGGACGTGTCGGCCGCGCAGCCGTGGGAGCGCGCCGGCTGGAACCGCACGGCGGAGGACCTGAAGGTCACGGCCAGGGAGGCCGCAGAGGCCTTCAACACCGGCCACCGGCTGCCCGACGGCCGGGTGCTTCGTGTTCGAATCGAGTTCGTCGACGCCCCCGGAACCGCTCATCACACCGTCCGGCTGAACCCCACGACGGCGGCCGGCGACGAGGCCTCCTGGGGTGTGACGACCTCGCGGGAGACGATGGTCCACCACCTGGGGCGCCTGCTCGGCCTGCCGGTGGAGAACCACCTGGCCGGCGGCACCGACCGGGCCGTCCCCGTCCCGTCCGCGGAGCGGCTGCGCGAGCTGGGGGCCGAGGTCGACCAGGCGTTCGGCCTGCCCGCCGGAGCCGGCCACGGGGCCGAAAACCCGCCGGCCAGGGCGACGTTCGGAGCGGACGTCCGGAGGGAGGTGCTGCGCGAAGCGGCCCTGGGCGAGGTGGTCCACCGCCATGCCAACGGCACCTTGCAGACCCGGAGCGACGAGGCCGGCGCGGGCCGGGAGCACACCCGCTTCCCGGCGCACTGGACCGAGGAGCGGGCCGTGTACGCGGCCGAGCAGGCCTACCTCGACGCCCGCCGCAACGGCGGAGTCGTCGGGACGGGGACCGGTCACCACTGGCAGGGCGAGTACGCCGGTGTCCGGATCGAGGGCGAGCTGGGGGAGAACGGCGAGTTCCTCTCCTTCCGTCCCTCCGCCGACCAGCGGGGCCTGACGCCGCCACCGTACGAGGTGCTCCGCCCCGCGCCCCGCACCGCCGGGGAACCGACGGTCCGTCGGGGCTGGTGGAGTTCCGCCGAGATCCACACCCGTCCCACGCCCGAGGAACTGCAGGCCAGGGGCGTGGACCTGGTGGATCTTCCTCCGGCGAACGTGCACGATTTCCAACGCGTGCGCGTGTGGACGCTGGACGAGGCCGTGGAGCCGGGGGCGCCGATGGCCGCCTTCGGCTCCCGTTGGCACACGTCGGCCGACGACCGTGGGCACCTGCTCTACCCGGAGTGGGTCCCGCCCGAGATCATGGCGGAGGTGGCCCAGCAGGCCTTCGAGAGCCGGAGCAGGGAGCTGTCCACGGACGGTGGCCGCACCGTCCGGTGGCTGGGGGACTACATCAGCCTGATGCCGGTCGTGGGCATCTCCCGGGACGGCCGGATCGTGGCCCACGGCCCGGCGGAGACGACGCCGCACGCCCCGTACGACCGCTGGGACCCGCGCGGCGTGGCGGACCGCTCCGAGCCGGCGGACGTGGCGGTCGGCGCACTGACCCTGACCGGTCGGCGCCACCTGCTCGACAGCGGCCAGGAGGCCGTCCGGTTCTCCGTCAAGGTCCACCTGCAGGGGGAGGCGGGGGCGACGCCCCAGCAGTTGGCCGGGGCCAGGGACCAGCTGCGACGGCAGGCCGACGATCATGTCGTCGTCCGGGCCGACGGCCGGCTGGTGACCGTGGATCTGGAGTTCACCGAGGATCCGGCCGCCGCCCAGCTGACCCGCACCGTTTCGGCCGACACCCTCCTGGTGCTGCTGGCCGACCACCTGCCGGCGGAGCTCGTCGCCGACGGGCCGGGCCTGACCGCCGCGCTGGACCGGCTCACCGAGCAGGCGCCACGGCTGGCCACGCGAGAAGACCTCCCGCTGCTCCACCTGCGCGAGCCGGGCTTGCCGGCTGCCGACGAGCCGGTGCCCGCCCTGCTCGACGGGTTCGGGGGGACCGTCGAGGGCGACCGGTTGTTGTTCAGCGGGCCGGCCTGGGAGTCCCGTCGCGGCCTGCCGGCGGAATGGACGGCGGACGAGGTCCGCCGGGCCGCCGCCGACATCTACCGCGCCCGCAGGGACCTTCTCGACCAGGGCCACTACCCACTGGCGGGCGACGTGGTCGGCGGTCCGGGCGCCGACGGCAGGCCGCCGGTCGTGCTCCGTGACGAGTTCGCCGGCGTCCGGATCAACGTGCGCCACGAGAACGGGCTCATCACGGACGTCTGGGGCGAGCCCGGACAGCGGTTCGGGCAACGGCTGTTCGATTCTTCGCCCGAGCCGGTGCGATTGCTGGCCACGGCCGCCATCCAGGAGCGCACGGGGTTGCGCTTCGAGGCCCGACGGGTCGCCTTGCCCGATGGCGACACGCAGACCGTCCTGTCGGTGAATCTGCACCTCAGGGTGGGGCAGGAGGCGGACCCGAACGCGGAGCCCTACGCGACGGAGCTGCCGCTCCTTCGGGGCCGGGTCGAGGAGGCGGTCAGCCAGGCTTTCGACCGGGGCCAGCGGCTGCCCAACGGGGACCTGCTGAAGGTCGAGGTCCGCTTCGCCGACCGCCCGTCGGAGGCCGCCCACACGATCACGGTGCGGCAGCCCCACGAACGCCGGCAGCCGGGTGACTGGGGACTGCACGATCCGTGGTCCGTCCAGGCTCAGAAGATCGGCTACATGATCGGCCTGGACGACGAGCGCCGTGCCGCGTCGGTGGGCCCGCGGCCGGTGTACGCGGACGCCGGGCTGATGGGAGGCGGCTTCAAGGACACCGTCGGCCGCTACGCGGTCGACTGGGACTACCGGACGCTGCAGAGCGAGGAGTTCGGCGGCGCGAACCAGCTGATGCCACGCAACCTGATCCAGCTGGGTGAGGTGCTCGACCGGGCCTTCGGGACGACCCCGCGGAAGCCGAACGGGTTCGAGCCGCCGGAGCGGGCGGTGTTCCCCGAGGCCGTGCGGCGGGCCGCGCTCTTCGACGGCCCGGACGGCCGGGGCGGGCACCTGACCCCGCCGGCGGCCTCCGAGCGGCGCCGCCTGTCGCCGTTGCCGCGTGACATCAACCGCGAGGGCCCGAACCTCGGCGAGGAACGTGACGTCAACCCCAATGGCGCGCTCCTCGGCGAGAACGGTGCGGTCAACCGCAACGGCACGTTCCTCGCCGACGCCGGTGAGGCGCCGGGCGGCCGGGTGGCGGACGACACGGCCCTCTCGGGGCCCGGGCGGGTCCGGATGATGTTCCCCGAGCACTGGACGGCCGACGACGCGGTGTACGCGGCGCAGCAGGCCTACCTGCACGCCCGCCGGACCGGCGATGTCACCGAGACCGGGCCGGTCTCGTACCGCTGGACCGGCGAGTACGCCGGGGTGCGGATCGAGGGTGAGATCC
The DNA here is from genome assembly GCF_044753005.1 of Kitasatospora sp. NPDC088548. Classification (NCBI taxonomy): domain Bacteria; kingdom Bacillati; phylum Actinomycetota; class Actinomycetes; order Kitasatosporales; family Streptomycetaceae; genus Kitasatospora; species Kitasatospora sp. NPDC088548. Next base: position 52,688 of record NZ_JBIVMI010000002.1, on the reverse strand, counting down.
GGGGAGCCGACTTCACCTCGTTCCGGCCCTCGCGCGACCAGAGCGGGCTCGACACGCCTGCCTACGTGCCGTGGAGCGCCACCGACGGGTTGTTCGGGCAGCGGGTGTCGGACGTCGTCCGCTACGGCGACCGGCAGACCTTCACGGGCGCCCACCACCCGCCGGAGGCCGGGGTCGCCGAGAAGCACGGTCTCCGGGTCGATCCGCCGGTACACGGTGGCCGGCACCCCAACGGCACCTACCAGGGGAGGGTCTGGTTCCTGGATCCCGTGATCTCCCCGTCCTCGCCGGCGTCCCGGTTCCCGACCCGCTGGCAGAGCCGGGCGGACGGGGAAGCGCACACGTTCTACCCGAAGCACTGGACGTCCGAGCGGCTTCTCGCCGCGGTGGAGCGTGCTGCCGAGACGCCGGAGCACAGCTTCGTGCGCGCCGACGGGAGCACCTACTGGGTCGGTGCCGCAGAGGGCGTCCGGATCGAGGGCGTCACCAGGAACGGGCAGCACGTCGTCCATCGCCCGGCCGGTCTGCAGTACGAGCAGGGCAGTTGGGACCGGGATGCCGTGGAGGCGCGCACGCCGCGGCACGTGGAGGGGATCGGAGCGGACAACGACCGCGAGGTCGCCGTGCAGCGGGTCCGCTTCAACAACGCCGAGTTCGGCGTCGAGTTCGTCGTTCCGGTCCGGCTGCGGTTCGACGGACTCGATGCGGGCGAACAGTCGGCCTACGTGCGGCGGGTGCAGCTCGCCGCGAACGCCTACGCCGAGAACCACGGGGTGCCGGGCTTCAGCCTGACCCGGATCACCGTCCGACTTGTCGGGTCACCGGAGGGTGCGCACTCCGACACCCGGATCACGCCGGAGAACCATGAGGCCGACATCGATCTGACGACCTTGCTTCCGGACTTCACCGGCCTGGCCGACGGGGACCTCGCCGAGCTGGCGGCCAGGGCGCCGAGCACGCGGTGGCTGCCCGAGCCCCAGGTGCGGATGTCGGATCTGATCGAGCCCGGGACCAGTCGGCGGCCGCAGGTCCAGACCCAGGTGACGCCGCAGGAAATGAGCCTGATCGAGCCGGCGTTCGTCCCTGAGTTCGTCTCGCGCGAGGGGCATCTGCCGGGCGGTTGGACGGCCCACGACGCCATGTACGCGGTGACGAAGGGGACGACGGAACCCGAACGGGTGCTCCCGGGCGACCCGGACCGGGTGACCGGCCGGGTGACGTTCGAGAACGTCGCCATGACGTACGTGCGCCGGATGGACGACTGGCTGATCATCGACGTCCGCCCGGAGACCGGGATCGACGGGAAGGCCGTTGAGCCGCCGCCCGGTGTCGCGGTGCGGCCGTTCGTCCCGAAGGCCGGTGGGTCCTGGCACGTGATGGGCGCTCCGGACCTGGTACGGCCGGACGCCTGGCCGGCCGGCGGGCACACGACCGACCGCAACGGCGTGGTGCGCGTTCACGAGTGGTCGCCGGTCCCGGGGGTCGAGCCGGGATCGGCCGAGGCGGGCCTGCCGTCCAATCTCCGCCGGGCCGAGGACGCGCCGAGCAAGGGCACGTACTATCCGCGGGACTGGACGGCGCAGAGCACCGAACAGCGGGTTCAGGAGGCCTTCGGGAACCGTTCCCGTGAAGACCGCCTGCCGGACCGCGCGCTGTACTGGGCCGACGGCCCGGAGGGTCCGGTGCCCGCCGAGCTTCCCCAGGGCCGGGCCGTGCACTGGGTGGGCGAGGTCGACGGGGTACGGATCGAGGGCGTCGCGGTGGACGACCGGGTGGTCGTCCACAGCCCGGCGGCCGACCAGTGGTCCGGGGCGTGGCCCGCGGACCGCATGGTTCGGGAGGGCGCGTCCGGGCCCGTGGCCGACGGCATGTTCGAGGTGCCGCTGCGCGCTCGGCGGGTGCTGTTCGAGAACGGTCGGGAGGGTCTGGAGGTGTCCCCCCGGATCCGACTGGCGCAGGACGCCGGGACGGACGCGGCTGCCGTTGACGCGGTGAAGCGCCAACTGCAGGAGCAGGCCGACCACCTGGTCGCCATGGCCGGGAACCGCGGGGACACGCTGTTCCGGCTGCGGCTGGAGTTCCTCGACGTGCCCGGCGACGGCGATGCCGATGTCGTCGTCGGAGGCGGCCGGGGTCCGAGGACTTTGGAGGAGATCGTGCCGTCCCTGTGGGACAGGACGATCGGTGACCTCGACGGACTTCGGGCGGACTTGCGGACCGACGCACCGGAACTCCCGCCCGGGGCGTGGACCCCGGCCCCGGCGCACGACATCGGCGGCCGGTTCCACCCCGGAGTCGACGCCGCGACGCGACGCGGCCTGCCCGAGGACTGGGCACCGGAGACGAGGGAGTACGCCGCCCACTGGGTCATGACGCACAGCGAGGGCCTGCCGGACCACGCGATGCCGGCCAGGGGTGAGCGGGGCTACGAGGTACCGGTCGAGGGCACTCCTGGCCATGCGACCCCGGCCGCCGACACCCCGGTCGCGATGGTTCACCGCGGCACCTTCGGTGGTGTCCGGCTCAACGTGCTGGTCAGGGACGGTCTGATCACCGACTTCTGGGGCGAGCCACTCGCACGACGGGTCTCCGCCGCCGAGGACCTGGGGAACCGTCTGACAACGGTGGGGCCGCCGGAGGTCGAGTTCGTCCGGGGGATGCAGACCCGCCACGGGCAGCGGTTCGAGGTCCATCGGGTCGACCTGCCCGACGGTGACCGCGAGACCGTGCTGACGATGCGGCTCCACCTGGACACCAGCCCCCTGGATCTGCGGAACCCGGAGGTCCGCAAGGCGCTGGACGCGATGAAGGGGCGGGCCGCGGAGGGCGTCGACCGGGCGTACAACCTCGGCCAGCGGCTGCCCAACGGCGACCAGTTGCGGATCCGGGTCGAGTTCCTCGACACGGCCGGGCCGCGTGCCCAGACCATCGTGATCAACCCCGAGCCGGGGCGCGCGCACCACGTGGCGTGGCACCTGGGCCTTGAGTCGTACGTCCTCGCGCACGAACTCGGCCACCACCTCGGGCTCCCCGACGAGTACCGCGAGGCGAAGCCCGGCTGGGGCCACCGCGCGGTGTACCCGGACGGCGGTCTGATGGGAGGCCAGACCGTGATCCGCGGCGGCCGCTTCGACGTCGAGAGCGACAACCCCTACGGGTGGCCGGAGCGCCGCGCGGCCGACCAGGTCCTTCAGCCGCGCAATCTGCGGCAGCTGGGGACGGGGATCGACCGGGTCCTCGGCCGGCCCGAGGCGGGTTTCACGGCCGACGGGCTGCCGACGCGGGTCGGCCTGCGCGGCGAGGTCATCGAGACCGCGCTGCGCGGCAACCCGGACGGCCGGGGCGGGCACCTGTATCCGCTGCCGGGCTCGGGTCGGCCGCGGCAGGCCGAGGTGGCCGGGTCGCTGAACCGCAACGGCACCTTCCAGGTGGAGAGCACGACCGCCGAGCGGGCGACGCACAGCGGTCGGCTGGCGGGCGACATCGAGGTGCCCGGCCCCGGCCGGACGACGCGGACGATGTTCCCGAAGCACTGGACGACGGAGCAGGCCGTGTACGCGGCCGAGCAGGCGCACCTCGCCGCCCGGCGGGCCGGTGACGCCCAGCCGCTCGTCCCCTCGGCGGGTGCCGGGCTGCTCGACGGCCCGCGCCCCGGTGAGCACCCGCTCAGTGCCCGCCGGACGGTGGGCATCGAGCGCTCGGGCGAGCTGACCTACCACTTCCTGGGTGAGTACGCCGGCGTGCGGATCGAGGGCGAGGTGCGGGGCGAGCAGATCGTCTCGTTCCGTCCCTCGACCTGGCAGGACGGGCTGGACAAGCCCGCGCACCTGCCCTGGCGTTCCACCGAGGGCGCGTTCGGCCAGGCGACCGAGGACCACGTCCGCTACGGCAACCGCCACACGCTCGACGGTGTGCACCACCAGCCGACGGCGGAGTCCGGCGAGTTCTTCGGCATTCGGGTCAACGAGCCGTGGATGAGGAACGACAACGGCACCTACCGGGCCGGGGTGTGGTTCCTCAAGCCGGGCATCAACCCGGACTCCCCCGAGGCCAGGCACCCGGACTCCTGGCGCCGGCGGGACGACTGGCAGGCCCACACGTTCTACCCCAGGAACTGGACGCCCTCCACGGTCGAGCACGCGGTCTCGGAGGCGTACGCGAACCGTCGTCAGCAGAGCCCGCCCGGTGCCGGGCCCGAGCACTGGATCGGCACGGCACTCGGCGTCCGGATCGAGGGGATCACCCTGGACGGCCGGCACCTCACCCACCGCCCGACCCTCGACCAACCGCACCGGTTGTGGAACGACTCCACCATCGTCGCGGAGTCGCCCCAGAACACCGTCTCGCTCGCGCCGGGCCGCCAAGGGAGGCTGCGCGCAGTCCAGTTCGCCGGCGACCAGACGGGGACCGAGCTGACCGTTCCGGTCCACCTGAGTCCGGACGAGGTGGCGACCGACCCAGCCGGGCTCCAGGCCAGGCTGCAGTACCAGGTGGACAGGTACCTCGGCCAGGGAGGTGACCTGGCGCGGCTTCGGCTGGCCTTCACCGACGACCCGGCGGCCGCGCACAGTCGTGGGGGGAATGCCGGGGATGTGGTGTCCTGGCTCGGACGCCTGGAGAGCCCGAACGCGAGCCGGAACGATGCTCGTGGCCTCATCTACGCCCTGACGTCGGACGTCTATGTCCTCTCGGAGCATCAGGGGCAGTTCCTCGGGGAGTACATCCACTCGCTGGCCGGGCAGCATCCTGTGGGGGCCCTTGTCCCGCTCCCGCGCGCCCCTCAGGCGGTCGAGGCGGCGCCACTTCGCGCGCCCGGTCTGCCCGGGACGGTCGAACCCCTGGTCATACACCCCGATCCGGAGGAGGTCGGGCCCGGGAACCCGCCGGCGGGGGACGGTCCGGAGGCGTCGCCGCCGGGGGGCGTGTACGACGAGCACATGGGCGGGATGGTGGACGGTCTGGCGAGTCTGCTGGCGGGGGACGGTCCGGAGGCGTCGCCGCCGGGGGGCGTGTACGACGAGCACATGGGCGGGATGGTGGACGGTCTGGCGAGTCTGCTGGCGGGGGACGGTCCGGAGGCGTCGCCGCCGGGGGGCGTGTACGACGAGCACATGGCCGGGATGGTGGACGGTCTGGCGAGTCTGCTGACGGGGGGCCCGGGGGACCTCCCGCAGCACTTCGCACCGGGCACCACGGACGGCGGCCCGCTGCACAGCGGCATCGTCGGGGCCGTGGGGCCGGACACCCTGTCGGTCGGCAATCCCGCCGGCGCCGGCGCCGGCGGCCCGGCCCGGGCCCGCACCGTTCCCCCCGCCGGCGGGGTCTGGCACCCCGCGACGAACCTCGACGGGACGCCGACCGAACCGGTGCGCCCCTCCGCCTGGCCGGCCGACAGCCACAGCACGGACCACAACGGTGTCGTGCGGGTGTACGACTGGTCGCCGGTCGACGGAGTCGCCCCGGGGTCGCCGGAGGCGGCCCTCCCGCAGAACCTGCGCCGGCCGGCGCAGGCCGCGGGCAGGGGGGCGTACTACCCGCGGGACTGGACGGCGCAGACCACCGCGCAGCATGCCGTCGAGGCGTTCGTCAACAGGTTCCGGACGGAGAACATGCCGGCGGACTCCCTGCACTGGGTGGAGGGGCCGCAGGGCCGACGCCTTGAGCAACTGCCCAACGGCACTGCCCAGTACTGGGTCGGTGAGGCGGGCGGTGTGCGGATCGAGGGCATCGCCGTCGACGGCCGGATCGTCCTGCACAGCCCGACCCTGCACCAGCCGCACGCGCCGCATGCCAGCTGGCCCGGTGAGGACCACGTGGCCCACGTCGGCGACGCCCACGTGCCGGTCGCCGTGGCCCTCGGACCACCGCTGACCGTCCGGCGGGTGCTGTTCGACAGCGGCCAGGAAGGCCTGGAGGTCACCGCCGAGTTCGAGCTGCGGCACCCCGGAGGCCTCGAACACCCTGAGGCCCAGGCGATGATGGAGCACCTGCAGGGGCTCGCCGACGCCTACGTCCAGGACGCCGCGCTCCGGTCGCCCGGTGCCCCGCCGGTCCGGCTCCGGCTGGAGTTCGACGACGTGTCGGAGGGCCGCCCGCGCATCGACATGCGGGAAGACACCGTGACCGGCTTCGACGAGCTGGCGCCCGCGTTGGCCATGGAGGTCGAGCAGGCCGGGCTGCACGGTCTGCTGGACCAGCTCGTCGACGGGATGCCGCCGCTGGACCCGGGGGCCCGGCTGCACGCCGTGTCGGTCCCGTCGCCGCACGACGGCACCGGGACCGGGCCGGGCGACGGCTGGGTCCACGGCCGGGCGGAGGACGTCGCGTCGTCGTTCGCGTCCGACCTCGCCACCGACGCCGGCCGGCGTCTGCCGCAGGACTGGCCGGCGGATGCGCGGCGGTATGCCGCGCACGTGGTCCGGACGAACAACGCGGGCACGCCCCTCGCCGACGCCGTCGGCGGGGCGGCGGTCCCGATGGTTCACCGCGGTTCCTTCGGCGGCCTCCGGATCAACGTCCGGACCGAGAACGGTCTGATCACCGACTTCTGGGGCGAGGCACACCACCGCAACGTCTCCGTCACGGAGGACCTGGGGCGGCCCCTCACCACCGTGGGACCGCCGGAGTGGGAGTTCGTCCGAGGACTGGAGGCGCGCGATGCCCAGGGGTTCGAGGTGCACCGGCGCGACCTGCCGGGAGGGGACCACGAGAGTGTGGTGACGGTCCGGCTCCACCTGGACACCCGCGGCCTCGACCTGAGGGATCCCGGAATCCGGCAGGCGCTGGACGAGCTCAGGGCCCGGATGGCGGAGGGCGTCGATCGGACCTACAACCTCGGTCAGCGGCTGCCCAACGGCGATCTGCTGAGGGTCCGGGCCCAACTCCTCGAAACCCCCGGTCCGGCCGCCCGGACCGTGGCGATCACCGCCAGGGACGGGCGTGAGCACCATCAGCAGTGGCACCTGGGCACCGACGCGACGACGCTCGCCCACGAGCTCGGGCACCATCTCGGGCTGCCCGACGAGTACGCCGAGGCGAGGCCCGGTCGTGGACGCCGCCCCGTGTATCCGGACGGGGGCCTGATGGGATCCCTGCGCACGGAGCCCGACGGCCGGGCTTCGATCGGCGCGGACCACCTCGGCGGGGGGCCGGTCCGCATCATGACCGACGGGGTCCTGCAGCCGCGCAACCTGCGCCAGCTGGGTGCGGGTATCGACCGGACCCTCGACGGGGTCACCCAGGGCTACACGGCCGACGGGCTGCCGAAGCGGGCCAAGCTCGGAGCCGACGTCATCCGCGCCGCGCTGCACGGCGAGGACGGACCGCGCGGCCGGGGCGGCCACCTGTTCCCCTCGTCGAGCGGGGACCGGGAGCAGCCGCGTGTGGTGGCTGGTTCCCTGAACCGCAACGGCACCTTCGAGGTGGCGGGGGAGGCCGTCGAACGGACGGTCCGGACCAGCACCCTGGCCGGCGACATCGAGGTGCCCCGCTCCGCTCCGACGACGCGGACGATGTTCCCCAGGCACTGGACGGTGGAGCAGGCCGCCTACGCGGCCGAGCAGGCCCACCACGCCGCCCTCCGGGCGGGCGAACGGCCGTCGGACGGCGGCATGCCGGACGGCGGGAACCCGCTCACGGCCCGCCGGGAGGAGGGGTACCAGCGCAGTCGGGCGACCGCGGAGAGCAGCGCGCGGGAGCGGGGGGCGGACAGCACGTACCACTGGCTGGGCGAGTACGGCGGCGTGCGGATCGAGGGCGAGGTCCGGGGCGACCGGATCGTCTCGTTCAGGCCGTCCGAGTGGCAGGACGGCCTGGACGCGGCCGCCCACCTGCCGTACCGCTCCGCCGGCACGTTCACCACCGCCGCCGACCGGTTCCAGCACTACGGGGACCGGCGGGAGCTCACCGGTGTCCACCACCACCGGAACCCCGTCGCCGCCCGGTTCCACGGTGTGCGGGTCGACCCGCACACGCGGTCGGCGATGAACGAGAACGGCACCTACCGGGCCACCGTGTGGTACCTCAGGCCCGGGATCCACCCGGACTCGGTCGAGGCCCGGCTCCCCGCCAACTGGGAACGCCGGCAGACCGGCGAGGAGGGCCACACGTTCTACCCCGAGCGGTGGACGCGCGACCGGATCGAGGCCGCGGTGGCGGAGGCCTACCAGCAGCGGAGGGGCCCGGGGGAGCTCCTGGCCGACGGCTCGGAGCGGTGGAGGGGTCTCGGCGACGGCGTGCTCATCGAAGGCATCACCACCCAGGACGGCCGGCACCTGGTGCACCGGCCGGCGACCTCGCAGCCGCACAGCCGGTGGAGCCCCAACCAGCTGTGGCGCTCCGAAGGCCTGCCGGTGGACCTCGCCCCCGGGCGGCGTCTGACCGCCCGCCACTTCATCTTTCCCAGCGGACAGACCGGCGTCACGATCGACGTCCCCGTCCACGTGTCCAACGAGGTCACTCCGCAGGAGCGGACGCGGCTGCAGAACCGGATCAACGACTACCTCACCGAACCTGCGGGGCCGACGTTGGCCCGGGTGCGGCTGGTCTTCGTCGACGACCCCGCGCAGGCCCGCAGCCTCGCGCTGAACCCCATGGTCTTCATCGGCGAGTCGGAGAGCCGGGCCCTGGGGGCGCCGGAGCAGGACCGGGCCGCCATCCTCGGCGGGGGCCGGCGTGACGCCCTGATCGCCCTGATGCCCGACGTCATGAACATCACGCACATCACCGGCCGCAGCCTGCCCGATGTCGTTCGGGGCCTTGCCGGGCAGATGCCGACGCACCTGGGCCGGACCACGTACGACCCCCCGCAGACGCAGCCGCTGCGTACGCCGGACCTGCCCGGGACGGCGAGGCGTCCGGCGGATCTTCAACTGGTCGACATGGCGGCGTCGGTCGCCGCGCGGGTGAGCGACCAGGCCATGCCCGGTCTCGCGGCGGGGGCGGGGCGTGGCATGCCCGCACACTGGTCGCAGGCGGACCGCAGGAACGTGGCCCTCGAAGTCCTGGAGGAGTTCCGGCAGCGGCGCGCGCAGCAGGGCGGGGCTCTCCCCCGGGTGGGGACCGTCATGCACGAATTCCCGAGCCATCGGGTGACGGTCAGTTTCGTGGACGGTCTCATCACCGATTTCTGGGCCGAACCGAACCCCGCGGCCGGGCACCAGGCAGGCCCCGGGGCGCCGCTGCACACGCCGCTGCACACCACGGACGAGCACACGCCGGTGCACACCACGGACGAGGACGTGTACCCGGACAGCCAGATACTCCTGGACGGGGACGCCGAGCCGGCGCTGCTGCACACCGCCTCGGTCCACGGAGCGGGGTCCGCCGACGCGGCCGGCTCGGCGCGCACGCCGATCGGGCAGCCGGCCGGCGGGGTCTGGCACCGGCGCACCCCGGGCGGCGCGCCGCCCGAGCCGGTGCGGCCGAGTGCCTGGCCGGCCCCGAACCACACGGTGGACCACAACGGTGTCGTGCGCGTCCACGACTGGTCGCCGGTCCCGGGGGTCACGCCCGGATCGGTGGAGGCGGGCCTGCCCTGGAACCTGCGCCGCGCGGCCGACGCGCCGGGCAAGGAGGCGTACTACCCGCTGGACTGGACGGCGCAGATCACCGACCAGCGGGTCCAGGAGGCCTTCGCCAACAGGATCTACGCCGATCGCGAGACCCCCGGCACCCTGCACTGGGTCGAGACACCGCTGGGCCGCCACCTCCAGCCGCTGGGGGCAGGCGAGGTCCTGCGCTGGGTGGGCGAGGCGGGCGGCGTGCGGATCGAGGGCATTTCCGTGGACGGCCGGGTGGTCTTCCACAGCCCGACCCTGAACCAGCCGCACGCTCCCCACTCCGCCTGGTCGGAGAACCATGTCGCCCACCGTGGTCAGTTCCACGAGGCACAGGGTGAGGACTACGGCATGCAGGTCGACGTCCGACGGGTGCTGTTCGACAGCGGCCAGGAGGGCGTGGAGCTCGTCACCGACATCGAGCTGCTGCACCCCGACGGGATGGACGCCCCGCAGGTCCAGGCCATGAGGGAGCACCTGCAGCAGCTCGTCGACACCCACCTCCACGACGCCCCGCGGGTGCCGGGCGCCACCGGTCTGGTCAGGATGCGGCTCAACTTCGTCACCGGCTCCGAGGACGCGCCGCAGGTCGACGTCGCCCACGAGACCATCACCTCGTTCGATGAGCTGTTCCCCGACCTCGCGGAGGCCATGGGCACCTCCGGGCTGGACGCCCTGGTGCGCGAATTCATGGCCGGCGCACCGCCGTTGGCCCCGGGCGCGCGACTGCTGGCCGTGGCGCAGCAGCAGCAGCCTTCGGCCGGCGGCTGGGTGCACGGGGAGGCCGGGGACATCGCGCAGCGGTTCGCCCCGGTCCTCGCCGACGGCGCCGGCCGCAGCCTGCCCACCACGTGGTCGCAGGACACGAGGCGGTACGCCGCCCACTGGATCGTGACGCACAGCGAGGGCGCACCGGCCCACGAGGCCCCGGCCGGTGGACCCCCGGCTCCGGTGGTGCACCGCGGCAGCTTCGGCGACGTCCGGATCAACGTGCGGACCGAGAACGGCCGGATCACCGACTTCTGGGGCGAGCCGCTCGCCCGACGGGTCTCCGTCGATGAGCAGTTGGGGGCCCCGCTGGCAACGGTGCGGCCGCCGACGGACGCCTTCGTCCGGGGGATGGAGGAACGCGCCGGCCAGCGCTTCGAGGTCCACCGGCGAGACCTGCCCGGAGGGGACCGCGAGACGGTACTGACGGTCCGGCTCCACCTGGACACCAGTCGGCTGGATCTTCGGATCCCGGAAATCCGTGCGGCACTGGAGGCGATGAAGGGGCGGCTGGCGGAAGGCGTCGACCAGGCGTACAACCTCGGCCAGCGGCTGCCCAACGGCGACCTGCTGCGAATCCGCGCCGGCCTCGTCCACACCGCCGGTCCGGCCGCCCAGACCGTCGTGATCCACCCCGAGTCGATGCGCGAGCACCACCGGGCCTGGCACCTGGGCACTCCGGCATTCGTCCTCGCGCACGAGCTCGGCCACCATCTCGGGCTCCCCGACGAGTACCGCGAGGCGAAGCCCGGCAACGGGCGCCGCGCCCAGTACACGGACGGCGGAATGATGGGATCCCAGATCCTGATCCCCGACGGCCGCTTCGACCTCGACAACGACAACCGCTACCGGGCGGCGCCGGCCCTCGCGACCGACCTGGTCATGCAGCCGCGCAACCTGCGGCAGCTGGGGACGGGCATCGACCGGGTCCTCGGCCGGCCCGAGGCGACCTTCACGCCCGAGGGGCTGCCGACGCGGGTCAGCCTGCGCGGCGAGGTCATCGAGACCGCGCTGCGCGGCACCCGGAACGGTGACGGCGGCCACCTGTACCCGCCGCTGGGCTCGGGTCGGCCGCGGCCGACCGAGGTGGCGGGGTCCTTGAACCCCAACGGCACCTTCCAGGTGGGGGCCACGACCACCGAGCGGGCGACGCACAGCGGTCGGCTGGCGGGCGACATCGAGGAGATCCGGCCCGGCCGGACGACGCGGACGATGTTCCCGAAGCACTGGACGACGGAGCAGGCCGTGTACGCGGCCGAGCAGGCGCACCTCGCCGCCCGGCGGGCCGGTGACGCCCCGCCGCTCGTCCCCTCGGCGGGTGCCGGGCTGCTCGACGGCCCGCGCCCCGGTGAGCACCCGCTCAGTGCCCGCCGGACCGTCGGGATCGAGCGGTCGGGTGAGGTGAGCTACCACTTCCTGGGTGAGTACGCCGGGGTGCGGATCGAGGGCGAGGTGCGGGGCGAGGAGATCGTCTCGTTCCGCCCCTCGAACTGGCAGGACGGGCTGGACATGCCCGCGCACCTGCCCTGGCGTCGTACGGACAGCACGTTCACCCAGGCGACCGAGGACCACGTCCGCTACGGCAACCGCCACCTGCTCGACGGTGTGCACCACCAGCAGAACCCGGTGGCCGCCACGTTCCGCGGCATCCGGGTCGACGAACCGTGGAAGGTGAACGACAACGGCACCTACCGGTCCTCGGTCTGGTTCCTCGACCCCAAGGTCCACCCGGACTCCCCGGAGGCCAGGTTCCCGGAGTCCTGGCACCGGCGCGCCGACTGGCAGACGCACACGCTCTACCCCAAGAACTGGACGCCCGCCCAGGTCGAGCAGGCGGTGGCGCACGCGTACGCGAACGCGCAGCTGAGGACCCCGCCCGGGGTCACGCCCGAGCGCTGGATCGGGATGGCCGGCGGCGTGCGGATCGAGGGGATCACCCTGGACGGCCGGCACATCACCCACCGCCCGACCGACGTTCAACCGCACCAGCGGTGGAGCGCCGACGACGTGGTCGCACAGTCCACCCCCTGGGTGGGGCAGCTTGCCCCGGGGGTGCCGGCGACGTTCCGTCATGTGCGCTTCGACAGCGGCCAGGCCGGCGTCGAACTCTCGCTCAACATCCACCTCGGCGCCGGGGACTCGGCCCCCGCCCGGGCCGACCTGCAGCGCCGGGTGGACGAGTACCTCGGCCGCAGCGCCGGACCGTCGCTGGTCCGCCTGAGGCTGGACTTCGTCCAGGACCCGGCGCAGGCCCTGCGCACCACCGGCCACGACGCCGTCACCCTGCTCGCGGCGACGGACCACCAGGCCCGTCAGCTGGAGCCCCAGCAAGCGGCAGCGATCCGCAACGGGGCCCTCCAGTCGGCGCTCGACATCCTGCTGCCCGACGTCCGGGCGATGGCCAACGGCGACCTCCCGGGGTACATCCGCTGGCTGGCGGAGAACAACCCCGGCCAGTTGCACCAGCTGGCTCCGACGACCCCGCCGCCGCCTCCGCTGCGGGCGCCGGGAGAGCCCGGGACGGGCGTCCGTCCGCAGGCCGTCACCAGCATGACGGAGACCTACACCCCGAGGGTGGACGCGGCGATGCCCAACCCCGCCGCCGACGCGGGCCGGGGCATGCCCGACCACTGGTCGGAGCCGAACCGGCGAAGCCTCGCCCTCCACGTGCTGGAGAACGCGCAGAACCAGCTCGCCCGGACGCGGCTCCAGACACCCGGCGCGGTGCTGGCCCCGGTCATCGGGCACTCGTTCCCGACCCACCGGGTGTTCATCCGCCAGGAGAACGGACTGATCACTGACTTCTGGGCCAGGCCCGTGACGCAGGGCGGCGCCACCACGCACCCCGTCCTGCAGCACACCATGTCCCCGGGCGGGGCGGACGGCACCCCGCAGTCGAGCCGCAGGCCCGGCGACGTGGAGGAGTTCGAACCGGCCGGGCCCCGGGTGAAGGTGGCGGGCGACGGCCTCTGCCTGCTGCGGGCGGTCTCCGTGAGCGCACCCGACCTGGTCGAGCGGTGGACGGCGCGATCCACCGACCCGATCGAGGGCCTTCGGCGTCAGGTCGAGGACCACTACCGGCAGTTGGACGCGGCGGAATTCCCGGCCGAGGTCGTGTCCGCCCTCCGCTGGCAGCGGCTCGGCAGCTTCGACGCGTTGAGTGACAGTGAGCTGCTCCTGCGCATTCCGGCCGAATCCCGGGACGCGTATGTGGGACTGAGCCGACACGAACTGGTGGACTTCGCCGCGCAGCACGTCATCGCGGCCACCGAGCCGGTATCGCCCCACGAACGCGCGGCACTGCTCCGGACCATCCGGAACTGGCGGGGCGAATGGTCGTCGGACGCGGGAGAGATGCTTCCGCCGGCACTGGCCCATGCGCTGGGTGTCCGTCTCCGGTTGATGAACCACGACGGCGTCCACGACTTCGGCGGCTACGGGCCGGCGGACGGGCGACGGGTCGCGGTCTACTACGACGTGCGCGGTAGGCATTACGACGGCAGCAAGCCGATCGAGCCGCCCGTGCTCATGGAGCGAACCTCGGGCGGGGAGTCGTCGCAGCAGAAGTCCGATTCGTCGGCGGCGCGCAGGCTTGCCGAGGAGGAGACGGCGGCGCTCAAGCTTGCGGAGGAGCAGGAGGCGGCCGCGCGGAAGGCTGCCGAGCAGGAGGCGGTGCGCAAGGCGGCGGAGGAGCAGGAGGCCACGCGCAAGGCTGCCGAGCAGGAGGCGGTGCGCAAGGCTGCCGAGGAGCAGGAGGCCGCGCACAAGGCTGCCGAGCAGGAGGCGGCGCACAAGGCGGCGGCGGAGGAGCAGGAGGCGCGCAGGCTTGCCGATGACGAGCGGCTTCCGTCACAGGTCGGGGCACCCTTGCCGGTCGGTGGGGAGGACGTCCTCAGCCTTCTGGAATCGGTCACGAGCACCGCGCCCGAGATGGTCCGGCGCATCCTCGGCTACTCGCCGACGCAGGTGCTGCCGGACCGGCTGGCGACGCTCCTGCGGGAGTCTGTTTGGGAGTGGGTGAACACCGAGTACCGCCCGATGCCGAGGGAGATCGCGAACCTCGTCGACATCGGCCACCGGCCGGGGCTGAGGGAGGAACTGCGGCACGTGCTCGTCCGGAACCGGCTGAGGTCCATGGTCGACGACTGGGCGGTCACGGCGGCCGGACCGGAGGCGGCCGTGCTGCCGGCCGTGCTGGCGCATGCGCTCCGTATCCGGCTCCAGGTGGTGCGCGAGAGCGCCGGCGGGGTGGAGCTCGTCGCGGAGCTCGGGCCCAGGGACGGTGAGATCGTGTCGGTCTATCACCGCGACGGCAGCCGCTACGACGCCAGCACCTCCATCCCCCGGGAGTCCCGGTCCGCCGAGTCGGAGGGGCTCAGGAGGGAGGCGTCGGAGGAGCCGAAGCCGGAGGAGCCGAAGGAGTCGAACCAGGACAAGTCGGAGGAGCCGAAGCAGGACGAGTCGGAAGAGCCGAAGCAGGACGACTCGAAGCAGGACGACTCGAACCAGGACAAGTCGGAGGAGCCGAAGCAGGACGAGTCGAAGCAGCCGAAGCAGGACGAGTCGGAGGAGCCGAAGGAGCCGAAGCAGGAGGAGCAGGACGAGACCGACTCCCGCCGGGACGACCTGTCGCCGGAGAACAAGCCGACGGACCAGAACCCCATCGAGCCGGCCGAGCAGCGGGCTCCTGCGCAGAGCGAGATCGTCGAGGAGCCGTTGCCGACGATGCCCGAGCCGGAGAAGCCGCCGGTGCCGGTGGGCCCCGCCAAGGGCGGGCACATCGCGGGCACGGACCTCCTGATCGGCCTGACCGACCACGAGGCAGCGGCGCGGAACAAGGTCGTCGCCGTGATCAAGCGGATCATGGCGGGCGACGAAATGGCGGCCCGGGCCTTCGCCGACGCCTACTTCGGTCCGGCGACGCTGCGCCCGATGCTCTCCGCGCTCTCCCGGGGCGAGGTGTGGGTGGCTCCCTTCGACGGCAACGGCTGGAGCGGGAGCATCGCGCTGCGTGCCACGGTCGAGAAGTCGACGTTCCTGCGTCAGGAGAAGATCGAGGTCGAGAACGGCGCGGACCGGTCGGTCATGACCGGGACGCGTGGTGATGTGCGCTGGCAGTACAACCTCGGCTTCCAGGCCAAGCATTCGAGCAGCTCCGGTGACCTCGCCGAGCTCGCCGGCTACTTCCACGACCGCGGCCACGGCGAGGTCAGTCTGGACAGCGGAGGGATGGTGGCGCGTTCGAAGACCTCCGAACCCGCCAACGTGTTCACGTCGGAGATCAGCCTGGAGATCGACTACAGCAAGCTCCGGCACGAGGGTTCCACGGTTCGCACCGAGCAGGGCCACACCACGGAGAAGGTGGAGATCGGCGTGACCGTGGCCGTCCCGGTGCGCGAACCGCTTGCGCCGGGCACGCCGGAGCAGACACCTCCGCAGCGTCTCCAGGACGGTCGGGTCGGCGGCCAGGACATCGTGCTGGACCTCTCGCCCCGTGGCGAGCGCCAGGGCCGACGGCCGGTGGAGGTGCTGCTGGACCATGTGGAGAAGGTCCTGCTGAAGCCGCTGGAGGAGTCCCGGCTGAAGCCTGTGGAGGAGGGTCGGCAGGAATCCGCGGAGGCGAGGACGAGGAGGCTGGAACAGGAGGAGGCCGCCAGGAAGAAGGCCGCCGCCCACTGGCCCGAGCTGCGGCAGAAGATCCTGGCCGAGGTCGACTTCGCCCGTCTCCAGCGGGACTTGAAGAGCATGACGGCGGGTGAGCCGCTCACGGTCGTGCTGACCGACCGCTCGGGCCGGACGGTCGCCGCGGCCGAGATCACCGCCAGGGTCGACGGCCTGCATCAGGTCGGCGCCACCAAGGAGACCGAGTTCAACATCGGAACCACCGTCCAGCAGGTGCGCAGCAGCCTGACGAACCGTGGCCACGCGGGTCAGCTGCCGATCGTGCCCACCTTCGGTCCGAAGCTGGACGGTCCCGTGGCCGGCGCCGGAGCCACGGGGCGGCTGGGGCGGGAGTTCGTCGAGGTCTCGGGGCAGAGCCGGGTGTCCCAGCTCACCAGCAAGTCCAAGGTGCCCGGCGTGATCTACGACGGCAGCGTCGAATTCCAGGTGACCTTCAAGGACATGACCACGGGGTATGCGGCGGGCGACGCCGGTGTTCGGATCCTCGTCGACAAGGCGGACACGAAGACGCCGGAGCCGGCGTCGGATTCGGCCGGCGGCTCCCAGCAGACCGTCGTGCCGCCGACGTACGACGTCATCAGGCCTCCGGACAGCGTCTGGCCCACCGGGGCCGGATCGCACGGGCTGGGCGAGTCCGTCGTCCTCCGGGACCTGGAGGGCACCGCCGAGCTGCGCCAGGCGGTGGACAAGAGCGGCGCGGCGAAGTTCCCGGGCGGGTGGAACTCGGTCAGGGAGGAGGTCATGCACCTGCTCAGCCAGCCGAAGCTGGCGTCCAGGCTCACCGCGATGACCCGGGGCGAGCCGCTGGAACTGAAGCTGCACGGCAAGGACGGCATCGTGGTCACCGCCTTCGCGAAGGTCGAGAAGATGACCCTGGTGCGGGAGGACGGCAAGGCCGAGCTGAACCCGGTGAACGAGACCGGCGCCTTCGCCGCCGAGCGCCGGCTGCGCGCGCGCACCTACGCCGCCCAGGGGCAACTCGGTGGCAGCGGTGCGAGGGAGGCGCTGGGCGGTGAGGGCGTCCTCACCGGCGGCACCCAGCAGCGGGACCGCTTCGCCTGGCGCGGCCGTGACGCCGACCGGGTGTACGCCAACGGCAAGTACCCGGTCGCGCAGGTCATCTACCGCGCCGAGCTGATGGTGGACATCCATCTGGGCAAGGTCGGCGACGAGCCCGACGTCTCGGCACCCGTGCATGTCGAGGTGGGCCTGGATGCCCGGGAGACCCTCAAGGAGGGGACGTCCGACAAGGTGACCGTCTTCGAGGGACCCAAGGAGACCGACACCGGTGCCGGCGACGGCGGGACGATCTCCAGCGCGGGTGGCAGCAGCCGGGGGAGCGACGGCCACCCCACGGAGACGTCGACCAGCAGTTCCCACCGGAGCGAGGACCAGACCGACAAGTACGTCGCGCCGCGCAGGATGAGTGAGAACCATGAGCTGAACGCCTCCTACGTCGTCCACGGTCTGAGCGACGCCGGCAAGGTGCGCAGCACCATCGAGGAGGCCGTGCGGTCGAAGTACGGTGAGCCGTCCGACGAGGTGAAGCGGCGGATCGGTGAGACCTTCGACCGGGTCGCGCTCAGGACCCAGCTCTCCCAGCTCACCCGGGGCGGCAGGATCACCGAGACCGTCGCCGGCCGGCTGTGGAGCGCCGAGATCACGGTCACGGCCAAACTGGGAGACGCCAAGTACCACTCCATGGCGGGGAAGTACGAGTTCGAGTCCGGCACCCAGTCGTCGAGCGGCCAGGGCTATGCGTGGGACCGCCTCAACCGCCACCAGGGCGGATTCCTGGGCAAGTTCAAGTCCAAGTTCGTCGATGTCACCGGCGGTTACACCTACCGGCTGGACCGTACCTACGGCGATGCCACGGACACCGTCGGATCCGTCTCGAACCGGGGCAAGCACACCGAGGCGGCCGCGTTCTTCGACGTCGCCGCGAAGTACGACGTCGAGGTCAGGTACAAGTGGCTGAACGTGCACGACGGCTCGTACACCGATCACGTGACGGCGACCGCGAGGGTGGCCGTCCCGCTGCGTGATGCGGAACCCCTGCACGCGTCGTCGGAGCGGTCCACCGAGAAGCAGCCTTCGGGCTTCCTGGACGGCCGCCGGCTGGATTCCTCGGCGATCGTCAGCGATGTCTTCCCGGTCCGGGAGACCGGCGGGACGAAGGAAACGGCGACGGGCGGGACGACGGCCAAGGCCAAGCACCTGCTGGGCGACTCGATCCTGGACCAGCTGGAGTCGAAGCCCTGGCCGCATCCGGACCGGAAGCCGGAGTCGGCGTCGGCGTCGGCGTCGGCGAAGTCGGGGAGCAACCCCTTCAGGAGCGACTGGGACGGCATCCGGCGGAAGCTGGTGGAGGAGCTCACCCCGGGCAGGCTCCAGGCGAGGCTCAAGGCCATGACGGCCGGTGACGAGATCGTCGTGCGGCACGGGCGGACCACCGTGCGCGTCAGCGCCGTGCTCCGCGACAGGATGGTCCACCTGGGCGAGTCCGGGGTCACCGAGTTCAACGCCGGTACCCAGGTGCAGCGCACCTTCGCCAGCTCCGACGGCGTCACCAACTTCGGTGCCGGCCAGGGCCACAACGTCACCGCCGGGGTGACGGGCACCATCCCGGTGGCGGGGGCGGTGCCGGTGACGGTCGGGCTGTCGGGCAACTTCGGCTGGGGCAAGGACCACATGGACCTCCTGAGCCGGACCACCGCGGCCGGCTCCGCCACCAAGGCCAAGGTGGCGGGAAGCGCCTTCGAGGGCGAGGCGGAGCTGCAGTTCGAGATCGTCCGGCGGCCTCTGTTCGGGGCCTCCGTGCACATGATGCGCACCGCGAGGATCGGCTTCGAGACCATCGTCGAGTCGGGTGAGACCCGGCCGGTGCCCCCGTCCAGGGAGAACGCCGCGCCCAACACGGGGATCAAGCCGACGCGGACCCTCCCGGCGGAACCGCCCGCGCCGGTCACCGCCACGGTCCCGCCGGACCGGGTCTGGACGACCGGACTGCGCGACACCGACGTGCTGCGCTGGCTCGGCGACGTCGGAGGCGTTCAGGACCTGGTGCGGCTGCGCGGGCGGAAGTACTTCGGCACGGGGACGTGGCGCCGGATCGGCCACCTGGTCGGCAGCATCACCTCCCACAGCCACCTGTCGGCGCTGTTCGGTACCGCGAGCCAGGGCATGGAGATCGCCACGGCGTCACCGGGCCGATGGCTGCTGGGCCAGGACAAGGGCGTGGAGGTCCGGGTGAAGCTCGTCGAGCTCCGACACCGGGAGAACGACAGCGCCGTCGAGCTGAGCCCGTCGAACGGGACCTCCTTCGGCTCCGTACTGACCGAGCTGTCCGCGAAGCAGGCGGGCCTCCAGGGCCAGGTCGGCCTCAAGGTCCCCGGCGACATCACCAACACCCCGGGTCTCACCGGCGGAGCCCAGCGGGTGTGGCGCGACGGCGGCATGCTGGGCGACGCGGGCCAGGTGATCTCGAACGGCAAGTTCCCGACCCCGATGGCCCGCTACGCCGGGGCCGCCGAGATCGAGGTGACGTTCTTCGACGGAAACCGCGAAAAGGTCACCGAGAAGGGGGTCGTCCCGTTCACGGTCGACATTCCGCTGGCGGAAACGGTCAAGCGGGACGTGCCGGACGACACCTACGCCACCTTCACCGGCGAGCAGCGGCGAGGTGAGCTGCGTTTCGTCGAGAGTCCGACGGCCCTGCGTGAGATCCACCTGGCCCTGGAGACTCCGAGGGCGGAGCGGGAGGGCGGGAAGCCGAGGCAGCAGAGCGAGCTGACGGACCCCGAGATCGACCAGCTCCTGGGGACGTTCCGGGTCGGGAGGACGGCCTACGACGGGAAGTTCACGAGCACGAACGAGGACGGTCTCAAGCACATCCGCGCGACCCACCGGCTGGTCGAGCTGGCCGGCGGCTCCTCGACCGCCGCGGCCCGCCTGGTGCGGGAGCTGCTCGAATGGCCGCCCCGGGCGTCGTTGCGGGCCGAGGTGCTGCGGAGGGTGATCGGATTCATCGAAGAGCGGACCGCCGACGGGGGCACCGTCACGCTCGATGACCTCAGGGCCTGGGCCGCGACCCCGGTGGAGCCGGTTCCCGTGCCGGCGCCGGCGCCGGGTGCCGCGCCGACGCACCCGGGCCCGGACGTGGCACCGAACCTGCTGAACGACGTCGGTCCCTCGCTGGCCGACGACATCTTCAGGGCGCTGAACGGGTAGGCCGGCGCGGCCGGGCCCGGAGGTCCGCCGACGGCAGGTGAACCGTCGGGCCCGGCCGGGCCGTGACTACGGAGTGGAAGCGTCCGTGGCCCTGTCGGCCGGGCGGTTCCGCCGACAGGACTGCATGCGGAGCCGAGGAGCTGCGGTGGGCACGAGCACAAGTGGAAACGGGGCTCAGGGCGGGGCGGCGAGCATTCAGCTGCCCTCGGTGGCCTGGGAGATGGAGGAGAGCGGCGGAGCGGGGCCGGTCGCGGTGGCGAGCGCGACGCCGCCCGCCGGGGAGACGGCCGCCCCGGTGGCCGCTGCCCCGGTGGCCGCAGCCGTGGCCGCCCCGGCCACCGTGCCGCACTACGGGCGGGTCGCCGCCGTGCCGCCGATGGCCCCGCCGGGCCCGGCTCCCGCACCCCCGGCGCCCCCGATGACGCCGCACGCCGTCGGCCCCGGCCCGGTCGAGGCGCCCGCCGGGCCCGAGCCGGCCGAACAGCCGGGCCGCCGGGCACGGTTGAAGCGACCGGTGTTCGTGGCCGCCGCCACCGCGGGCGTGGTGCTGATGGGCCTGCCGTTCCTGATGGCCGGCAGCGGCCGGGACGGTGACAAAACAGTGGACGGCGCCGGGCTGAGCCAGGCGGACCAGCCGCTGGCCGAGGGCCCCGAGCTCGGCGACCCCACGGTCTCCGCGTCACCCACCGATCCGGCCGATCCCACCGCGCCCGGTACCCCGGGCGCCGAGGCGCCCACCGACCCGGCGCCGGCCCAGGACCAGGCCCCCGGGACCACCGCGCCGCAGGGGACGGAGGGCGGGACCGCGACGGTGCCCGGCACGACTCCCGGCACGACTCCCGGCACGACGCCAGGTACGGCGCCCGGCGCGGCATCCGGCACGAACCTGAACTCGCTCGCCCGGCCCGCCAACCCGCCCGCCCAGGGCGCAAAGCCGCCGACGACCGGTGGCACACCCGGCGGATCGGCCCCGCAGCAGCCCGCGCCCGGCCAGCCCGCCCCGCAGCAGCCGGCGCCGCAGCAGCCCGCCCCCGGCCAGCCCGCGCCCCAGCAGCCCGCGCCCGGCCAGCCGGCGCCGCCGAAGCCCCCGGCCGCGCCGAGCTTCAGCGCCGTCAACTGCGGCAACTCCGCCGCCGGCTACGCCCAGTACGGCTGGTGGGAGCAGGGCACCACCGGCTGGACGATCAACTCGGCCGGCGGGTACTCCGGTTCGGGCTGCAACGGCAAGTACGCGGCACTCCCGATGTCCGGCTCGGCGACCAAGGACGACGGCAACTCGGTGGTGTGGACCTTCACCACGGCCCCGGTCACCAGCGGCACCTGCCGGATCTCCGTCTACGTCCCGAACAACAGCGACCGCAAGGCCGTCGGCGGCAAGCCCGCCTACTACACCGTCCAGAACAGCTCCTCGCCCAACAGCGGAACGATCGGCTCGTTCAGCGTCGACCAGACCGCGAACCGGGGCGGCTGGGTCACCGCGAGCGGCACCTTCCCGGTGAGCGGCGGCCGGATCGCCGTGATGCTGCACTCCAGGGGCATCGACTGGGGCGGCGGCGGCGCCGACAAGGCGCACCTCGCGGCCTCCGCCGTCCGCGCGGACTGCACCGGCTGACCGCTCCGCCACCCCGGCCGCCGTGCGGCCGGGGCACCGGCGGGACGCCGCCGACCACCACCACTGGAGCAACGGAAAGGAAGGCCACGCCATGTCGCGCCACGTGCTGACGGTGTGCCCGGAGCAGCGGGACGGCCCGTACCGCACGATCGGCGACGCCCTGACGGCGGCCCGCAGCGGGGCGGTGATCTCGGTACGCCCCGGCCGGTACGAGGAGAACCTGGTGATCAGCAAGCTGGTCACCATCACCGCCGCGGAGGCCCGGGGCAGCGTCCGGATCACCGCCCGGCGCGGCTGCGTGGTCCAGGTCACCGCCGAGGCGGTGCAGCTGACCGGCCTGATCCTGCAAGGGCAGGACGAGGAGATGCCCGCCATCGACGTGCCGCGCGGGCAGGCCGCCGTCCAGGACTGCGAAGTGGTCGGCAGCTCCTGGACGGCCCTGCTCACCCGCGGGGACGGCACCCTGGCGATGCGCGGATGCCGCGTCACCAACCCGGCGGGCGCCGGCATCGTCGAGACCTCCAGCGGCACCAGCATCATCGAGGACTGCGTGATCGAACACCTCGGCAGCTCCGCGGTGGTGATCGGCGAGCGCGCCAACCCGCTGCTGCGCAACTGCGTGCTGCGCGATGCGCGCGGCAACGGCATCTGCGCCAACGGCGACGCCCGGGGCACCTTCGAGGGCTGCGAGATCTCGGTCACCGACAAGCCCGGCATCGCCCTGGAGGAGCGCAGCACCACGCGGTTGGTGCGCACCGCCGTCCGCGACACCACGATCGGCATCTACATCAGCTCCTCCGCCCAGGTCGTCCTGGAGGACTGCACCGTCACCGCCACCTCCGGCCACGGCATCGCGCTCGCCGCCGGCACCGACCCGCTGCTGCGCCGCTGCCGCGCCTCCCGCACGGCGGGCCACGGCATCCACGTCACGGCCCGCTCGCGTGGCACCTTCGAGGACTGCGAGGTGGACGGCGCGCAGGGCACCGGCATCTGGGTGGGCGAGTCGTCCGGCCCGACGCTGGCCCGCACCGTCGTCCGGGACTGTGGCACCGACGGGGTGGAACTGACCGGCGACAGCTCCGCCGACTTCGACCGGCTGGAGGTGCGGGACGTCGCCGGCACCGGCGTGCTGATCACCGACGGCGCCAACCCGCGCCTGCGCCGGGTCGCCGTCCACCGCGCGAAGGGCGACGGCATGACCGTGCTCCGGGACGGACGCGGGCAGTTGGAGAACTGCGAGGTGCTGGACGCGGGCCGGGCCGGGCTCCGGTTCGCCGAGGGTGCGGACACCCGGGTCGGCGCCACCGTGGTGCGCGGCGCCGGTGGGTCCGGTGTGCTGCTCGGCCGGGTCGGCACGGCGACGCTGCGCGACTGCGAGGTGTCCGGATCGGCCGAGGACGGCATCACGGCCGAGGACGGCGCCGAACTGACCTGCACCAGGGTCCGGGTGACCGGCAACCGCCGCCACGGCGTCCGGATCGGGGCCGGGGCGCGGGCCGTGCTGGCCCAGCTCACGGCGGCGGAGAACATCGGCGACGGCGTGCGGACCGACTCCACCGAGGCGGTCCGGCTGACCGGCTGCACGCTCTCCCGCAACCGGGGCTCCGGCCTGCGCCAGAGCGAGCCGAGCGAGCGGCTCGCCCTGGAGGAGCTGGTCAGCGAGGAGAACGGCCTGCCGGACGCGCACGGCACCGCCACCGCCGGCTCGGCGCCCGCCCACCGGGCGGCGCAGCCGGCCGGAGCCGCCCCCGGCCCCGGCCACGGACCCGCCGGGGAGCCCGCCGCCGAGAGCGCGCCCGCGCAGTCGGCCGCCGCGGCCGGCCCGCTGGAGGTGCTGGAGTCGCTGGTCGGTCTGGCCGGCGTCAAGGAGCAGGTCGCCACCCTGGTCAACCTCAACAAGCTCGCCCGGCGCCGGGAACTGGCCGGCATGCCCGCGCTGCCGATGAGCCGCCACCTGGTCTTCGCCGGGCCGCCCGGCACCGGCAAGACCACCGTCGCCCGCCTCTACGGGAGCATCCTCGCCGAGCTGGGCGTGCTGCGCAGCGGCCACCTCACCGAGGTGGCCCGCGCCGACCTGGTCGCCTCGATCATCGGCGGCACCGCGATCAAGACCACCGAGGTGTTCAAGGAGGCGCTCGGCGGGGTGCTCTTCCTCGACGAGGCCTACACCCTCTCGGCGGGTTCGGGCGGCAGCGGCCCGGACTTCGGCCGGGAGGCGATCGACACCCTGGTCAAGCTGATGGAGGACCACCGCGACGACATCGTGGTGATCGTGGCCGGCTACTCCGGCGAGATGACCGACTTCCTGGCCTCCAACCCGGGCCTGGCCTCCCGCTTCAGCCGCACCGTGGAGTTCGCCAACTACGAGGTGGACGAGCTGGTCACCATCGTCGAGCGGGCCGCCGTCGGGCACGGCTACGAACTGGCGGACGGCGCCCACGACTCCCTCACCACGCTCTTCGAACGGATGCCCAGGGGAGAGGACTTCGGCAACGGCCGGGCGGCCCGCAAGGTGTTCGAGGAGATGGTCGACCGCCAGGCGACCAGGCTCGCGACCCAGCCCGAGATCTCCGACGAGGACCTGGCGCTGCTGCTGCCCGAGGACGTCGCCGCCGAGGACACCGCCCCGCCCGAGGCCAAGCGGGACGGCACCGAACTGCTCGCCGAACTGCGCGCCATGGTCGGCCTGCCCGCCGCCAAGGAGCAGGTCGAGGACCTGGTCAACCTGATCCGCCAGGTCCGCCGCCGCGAGGAGGCCGGGCTGCCCACCGCCACCATCAGCCACCACCTGGTCTTCGCCGGGCCGCCCGGCACCGGTAAGACCACCGTCGCCCGGCTGTACGGGCAACTGCTCGCCGAACTGGGCGTGCTGCCGGGCGGCCAGCTGATCGAGACCGCCCGCTCCGACCTGGTCGGCCGCTACGTCGGCCACACCGCCCAGCTCACCAAGGAGGCCTTCGACCGGGCGCGCGGCGGTGTGCTGTTCATCGACGAGGCGTACACCCTGACGCCCCGGCACGGCGGTGGTGGCGACTTCGGCCAGGAGGCGGTGGACACCCTGATGAAGCTGATGGAGGACCACCGCGACGAGGTGGTGGTGATCGTCGCGGGCTACGACGACGAGATGCGCCACTTCCTCGCCTCCAACCCGGGCCTGGCCTCCCGCTTCTCCCGGCAGGTCGACTTCGGCCACTACAGCGACGCCGAACTCGTCACCATCGTCGGCCGGCACGCCGACTCGGCCGGCTACACCTGCGCGCCCGAGACCCTGGCGGCGCTGGAGCAACTGTTCGCGGCCGTCCCGCGGGACCGCACCTTCGGCAACGGGCGCTTCGCCCGGCAGACGCTGGAGGGCATGATCACCCGCCAGGCCGGCCGGCTCGGCCGGCTCGACTTCGCCGACGTCTCCGAGCTCAGCCTGCTCCTGCCGCAGGACATCGCGGTGGACCGGCTCGGCGTCACCGGCGGGCCCGGCGGCGCGGAGCGCCCGGACAGCGGCCCGCAGTGGCCCGGCAGCGGCGGATGACCCGCCCGGCCCGCGCAGGCGGTCCGGCGACGGCGGTGTCCTCGGCCCTGGCGCTGTCGGCGGCGGTGGCCCTGCTCGGCCCGCCGGCGCCCGCCCGGGCCGAGACCCCGGCCCCGGGCGATCAGGCGGCGGTCACCCAGACCCTCCCCGACTTCCGGCAGAGCGGCTGCCGCAAGCCCTCCGCCCGGGCCGCCCAGGGGACTCCCTGGGCCCAGGTCTACCTGCGGCCCGAGGCCGTCTGGCCGTTCGGCCGGGGCGCCGGGGTGACCGTCGCCGTGATCGCCTCCGGCGTGGACAACGGCTCCGGCATGCTGGCCGACCGGCTCCGGCTCGGGCCCCGGCTGCACGGCCAGGGCGACGCGGGCCGCGACTGCGTGGGCCACGGCACCTT
The DNA here is from genome assembly GCF_044753005.1 of Kitasatospora sp. NPDC088548. Taxonomy (NCBI): domain Bacteria; kingdom Bacillati; phylum Actinomycetota; class Actinomycetes; order Kitasatosporales; family Streptomycetaceae; genus Kitasatospora; species Kitasatospora sp. NPDC088548. The sequence goes on along the minus strand of NZ_JBIVMI010000002.1, from coordinate 26,922 downwards.
CCTGGCCGGACTGATCGCCGGTCGGCGTACGCCCGACGGTGGCCCGTCCGGCCTGGCCCCCGAGGCGAGGGTGCTGGCCGTGGCCGTCACCGACGACGCCGGGAGCACCACCCCCGAACTGCTCGCCCAGGGCATCCGGGCGGCGGCCGACGGCGGCGCCCGGGTGGCCGTGGTCGGGGTGCCCGTGGCGGCCCCGAACCCGGCACTGGCCGAGGCCGTCGCCTACGCGGCCACCAAGGGCCTGCTGCTGGTCGCCCCCGCCGGGCCCGACGGCCAGAGCACCAACGGCGCGGTGTACCCGGCCGGCTACCCCGGCGTGCTCGCGGTGACCGGCGTCGGCGCGGACGGCGCCGTGGCCTCCGGGGCGGCCACCGGCCCGGGGGTGACCGCCACCCGTGGCGGGCGGGTGGACCTGGCCGCGCCCGGCGGCGCCGTCGGCGGCTTCGGGCTGGGCGGCGGCTACGCCACCGGCTCCGGGCCCAGCTATGCCGCCGCCCTCGTCGCCGGCGCGGCGGCGCTGCTGCTCTCCCGCACCCCGGACCTGACGGTCGACCAGCTCGTCCAACGGCTGGAGTCCACGGCTTACCAGCCCGGTTCGGCCCTGCCGGACCCGGCCCTCGGCTGGGGCACCCTGGACGTGGTGGCCGCCGTCACCGCCCTGCCCGGCGGCGGTGGGGGCCAATCGCCGGTTTCGGCCGATCCGGTCACGGTGCCCCCGCCCGCGGACCCGACCTCCGTCGAACGGGCCTCGGCGCTCGCCGCGGCCGCCCTGGGGGCGGCGGTGCTGGTCGGCCTGGGCGCGGTGGCCGTGGGGCTGGGCCGCCGGCGCGGCCGGTGCCCGGGGTGACCCCGGCGGGCGGGTGTGGAACCCGCTGGGGGGACCGGACCGCCGCCGGTCCTTCGTCCGGTCCAACGCCGCGCCCCCGGCCCGCCAACGCCGCGCCCTGATCTTCGTTGGCGAAGCGTTGGTCCGGTGTTGGCGGTGGCTGGAAACGTCTACCGGGCAAGGGGGTGGGCCCATGCGAACCACCCGCCCGCCGTACCGACGAACTGCTGCGAGGGGCTCAACAGCCGTGGCCATCGACGCTACCGCTCACGCCAAGGACACCGCCAGGCCCGACCGGCCGGAGCGCGCCACCCTGGACCACCACACCTTGGCGGAGCTGTACCGCCTGCACGGGGGCTACCTGCTGCGGGCGATGCTCCGCGTCACCAGCGGGGACCGGGGCAAGGCCGAGGACATCGTCCAGGAGACCCTGCTGCGCGCCTGGCAGAACCCGGCCGCCATCCACCGGGGGGCCGAGCACAGCCGCCCCTGGCTGTTCACCGTGGCCCGCCGGATCGCCATCGACCACTTCCGGATGCAGGCCGCCCGCGCCCAGGAGGTCGCCGACGACGCCCCCGAGGAGCACGCCGGCACCCACGACCCGTACGACGAGGTGCTCGCCGCCCGGGACATCGCGGTCGCGCTCGCCGAACTCCAGCCCCACCACCGCGACGTCCTCGTCGAACTCCACATGAACGGCCGCTCGATGGCCGAGGCCGCCGCCGTCCTCGGCGTGCCCGTCGGCACCGTCAAGTCCCGCAGCTTCTACGCCGTCCGCGCGCTGCGACCGATCCTCGAAGCCCGCGGCATGGCGTCCGCCGGCTGACCCGGCGAGAACTCTCCGGACCGCCCCGTGCCACTCGCGTCCACCGGTCTGAACCGCGCGGCGGTCCCCGGCCGTAGAACGGGGTGGCGGTACCGCCGCCGGCGCCCGTCACCCCCGTGCGGGCGCCGGTTCCCCCGCCCGGAGCCGACAACTCGCGCTCCGGGCAAGGCGGCTGACGGACTGTCTCTCGCGGTCCGGTGAACCGGGCAGGCCCGTCCGTCCGTAGCTACAGCTGAAGGCCGCCGCTCGGACCAGGCCCTTGGCCCAGGAACTCCCGGCTTCCGCGCCCCGGCGGGATCCGGGCCCCCCGGCGCCCCGGCGGTGCCCTTGTGGGGCGCCGCCGGGGCGCTCCGCGTGTCGTGCGCCCCACACCGGGTCGGCCCGTCCGTTCCCGCCATCAGCCCAGGAGAGTCCCGATGCCCAAACACCGGCTCAGCCGCCGCCGACGGATCACGGTGGCCGCCACGGCGATCGCCGCCGGCGGCGTGCTCATCCTCGCGCAGAACGACGCCCCCGCCGCGACCGCCGACCCGCTCGGCCTCAACGCCGCCTCCGTCTACCTCGGCTGGGGCGACGCCCCGGACCCGGTCGCCGTCATGAAGGCCACCGGTCTGCGGCAGTTCGCCCTCTCCTACGTGCTCTCCGGCGGAGCGTGCGACCCGAAGTGGGACGGCTCCCGCGCGCTCACCGGCGGCACCGACGAGGCGAAGATCAAGCAGATCCGGGCCGCGGGCGGGGACGTCCTGGCCTCCTTCGGCGGCTGGGACGGTGCCAAGCTCGGCGAGCGGTGCACCACCGCCGCCGAACTCGCCGCCGCCTACCAGAAGGTGGTCGACGCCTACGGTCTGAAGGCCGTGGACATCGACATCGAGTCCACCGAGCTCAGCACCCCCGAGGTCCGCAAGCGGGTCGTCGACGCGCTGAAGACGCTCAAGGCCAAGAACACCGGCCTGCGGGTCTTCCTCTCCTTCGCGGTCGACCCGACCGGCCCCGACAAGGACGGCGCCGACCTGATCGCGCTGGCCGCCAAGGCGGGCCTGGAGGTGGACGGCTGGACGGCCATGCCGTTCGACTTCACCGGTCACGACGGCACCATGGCGGCGGCCACCACCACCGCCGTCACCGGCCTCCAGCAGGCCGTCGCCGCCGCCTACGGCTGGGACGCCGACAAGGCCTGGCGGCACACCGGCCTCTCGTCGATGAACGGCCGCACCGACCAGAAGGGGGAGCAGTTGAGCCCCGCCGACTTCCGCACCATCCGGGACTTCGCCGCCACCCACCACCTCGCCCGCTTCGGCTACTGGGCGGTCAACCGCGACCGCCCCTGCGCGGGGGGCGCGTACGACCCGGCGACGTGCAGCGGCGTCCAGCAGGCCGTGTACGACTTCACCCGGATCGTGGCCGGCTACCACACCGACTCCCGGCCGGGGGACGGCGGCACCTCCTGCCCCAGCCCGTCCGCCACCAGCCCCGTGCCCACCGGCACGAACCGCTCCAAGATCCCGATCCCGACGGTGAGCACCGCCCGCCCGGCCGACGAGACCGGCGGCCGGGGCACGCTGGAGCCCGACCCCGTGCGGGAGACCGGGAGCCCGTCCCCCTCGGCGTCCAGCCGCGTCCCGTCGCCCACCGGTACGTCCGGCCGGACGGACTGCGCGAGCCCGACCGGGCACCCGTCGGGCTCCGCGTCCGGCACGGCCTCCGGTACGGCCTCGCCCACGGCGTCCGGCACGGCCGTGCCGACCCCCGGCCGGAGCTCCACGGCGCCGGGCGCCCCGACGTCCGGGACCGCCACCGCGTCCGGCGGCGCCGCGCCGGACGAGCAGCCCACCGGCGGGCCGTCGCCCACCGAGGTCGTCGCCCCCGGCCCGGCGCCGACCGGCGGCTCGCTCGCCTCCACCGGGGCCAACGACGCCACCAACACCCTGCTCACCGTCTCGGGCGCCCTGCTGCTGCTCGGCGGCACCTTCGGTCTGATCGGCACCCGCCGGCGCGACCCGGAAGAGTCGGCGGCCGGCTGACCGCTGGTCACGGCAGGCGGCCCCGGTGCCGAGCAGGGACCGGGGCCGCCTGCCGGGCTCACCAGCCGAGGAGGTACGCGCCCCCGGGCAGCCCGTCGAGGACGGACTTGGCGGCCGTCTCCTCGTCCATCGCGGTGGTGTCCACGGCGTGCCGGTCCAGCGGTCCGGTGCCGGTTGGGCGGAGCGCGACGTAGTGCAGCGCCGCGCCGGTGGCACGGCTCTCCCGGCGGAAGGCGCCGAGGGCGGCCGGCTCGACCGCGCACTCGACCACCACCTGGTAGCCGGCCGTGGCGTACGCGAAGGCGGCCTGGGCGGTGGCGGCCAGCACGGTCTCGTTCTGGCGCCGGGCCTCCGGCAGGTGCGGTGGGACGAAGCCCTGACGGACCGCCCGCCGGAAGTCGTCGGCGCGCAGATGCACGCTCGGGTGCAGCGCGTCCGCCAGCAGGGGTGCGACCGCGCTGTTCCCGGCCTCGGCCCCGGCCGGGTCGGAGAGGACGACGACGCCGCCGGCGCCCCGGCCGCCGCCGATCTCCGGCCCACCTACGGTCGTACGGTTCACAGCTGCTGATCCCTTCGCGGGCCGGGGTCGGAACGGGTGCGCGGAGGCCGGGCGGCCGGAACGCGCGGGTCGGTCGGACCCGGTGCGGACCGTCGGCCGCCTCGTTCCTACGATTGAATGCTTTCGGGATCAACCTAGTCCACGGCGGTACTCCGAGTCCTCTCCAACCGCTCCTCGGACCCCGGCGTGATCGGGTCGGTGAGCGCCGCCGGACCGTCCCACCCGGCCCCGACCCGGACCCGGGCGATCAGGGCAGATCGCTCGACAGGCCCGGACGGCAGCCAGGTCGAGCTGTTCGAGAAGGGACGATGCGCCTGGGGCACGGCGCTGTTCATGCCGGCGGGTGTGATGCCGTGGGGCCGGGCGCGGTACCGCCATGGCGGCGGAGGTGGGCCAGGACGGCGCGGACGCGGCGGTGACCGCTGTCGCCGGCCGACAGGCCGAGTTTGAGGAAGACGTTGCCGATGTGTTTGTGGACGCCGTTGTCGGTGATGACGAGCCGTCGGGCGATGGCCGCGTTGTCGTGACCCTCGGCCATCAGCGCGAGGACCTCGCGCTCGCGTGCGGTCAGGGCATCGACGGGATCGCTGCGTGCGGCGAGGAGCTGGGCGATGACCTCGGGGTCCATGGCGGTGCCGCCGCCGGCCACACGGCGCAGTGCGTCGGTGAATTCCGCGACGCGGCTCACCCGGTCCTTGAGCAGATATCCGATGCCGCCCCGGGCGTCGGCGAGCAGGCGGCCCGCATATTCCTGCTCCACGTACTGCGACAGGACCAGGACGGGAAGTCCGGGACGGTCGCGGCGGGCCTGGACCGCGGCCCGGATGCCCTCGTCGCGGAAGCCCGGGGGCAGCCGCACGTCCACGATGGTGACGTCCGGTCGGTGGGTCTCGACGGCGGCGAGGAAACCGGGGGCGTCGGCCGCGATCGCGACGACCTCGAAACCCCGGGAGTTGAGCAGGAGTTCGAGCCCGGATGACAGCAGGACGTTGTCCTCGGCGATCACTACGCGCACGGCAGCCCCACGGTGATGACGGTCGGCCCACCCGGTGGGCTGCTGATCTTCATGGTGCCGTCCAGAGCGGCGGCGCGGCGGCGCATTCCGTCCAGGCCGGACCCCCGGGCGGCGTCCGCTCCGCCGGTCCCGTCGTCGGCGATCTCCGCGCGGAGCAGCGCGCCGTCGCGGGTGACGCGCACCGAGGCATGGGTGGCCCGGCTGTGTCGGGCGATGTTCGCCAGTGCCTCGGTGACGGCGAAGTAGGCGACCGCCTCGACCGCTGCGGGGATCTCACCGAGCGGGCCGATGTCGATGCGGGTCGGCACCCCGGCCCTGGTGGCCAGGGTGCCGAGCGCGCCGGAGAGGCCCTGGTCGGCCAGCACCGGGGGATAGATGGTGCGGATGACGGAACGCAGCTCGGTCATCGCGTCCTCGGTCTCGGCGTGGGCCTGCCGGACCAGAACGGCGGCCGCGGCGGGGTCGTCGGAGAGGCTTTCGCCGGCGACGGCGAGCCGCATCGCGATGGCCACGAGCCGGGCCTGGGTGCCGTCGTGCAGGTCCCGTTCGATCCGGCGGAGTTCCGCACTGTGCGCCTGCAGGACGTCGGCACGCGTCCGGGTCAGTTCGGTGACGCGCTCGACCAGTTGCTCCGCGGGCGATGGCGCCAGGACCGCGAGGCAGCACCGGGCGTGCGCCCGGGCGAGCGGCGGGAGGGCGACGGCGGCCAGTGCCGCCAGGAACACGAGATTCACCAGGCCGACCGAGAACGCGGTGCCCCAGCCGGTGATGGGAACGCTGAGCACGGGCAGCCACGGCGCCGTGGGAAAGGCCCACCACAGCACCGTGACGACGGGAGTGAGCAACAGGCCGCCCAGGCAGAGCAGGGCGAGGGCGCCCGCCGGAAGACCGGTGACCACCTGCGTCACGAGCCACCCACCGTTGCGGCGGGCGGCGCGCGGACGCGGCTCGACCGACTGTCCCAGCAGCGCCCCGGCGCGCCGGCGATGCCGCTCCGTCCAGGGCTGCGCCAGCGACGGAACGCACAGCAGGGGCGCCGCCGCGAGCGTCACCGTCGCGGCCACCAGGGTGCCCAGCAGGTAACGCCCGCCGCGCCGCGTCCTGAGCCACCACGCGCGGGCCGCGCCGGGTATGCCGAGCACTTGTTTCGCTTTCCCTTGTCGCACAGGAGGATTGTGGGAGGCCCCACCTGATGCACCCTAGACAACCGGGCGGCCCTGCGGCACTACAGGTGGCTGTACCTTTCCTGCGGGAGTCCGTGGTAGCGACCCGCGACCCGACGCCTGCCTAGCGTGGCGGCATGAGATCCACAAGCCCGACCGCAGCGCCGCACCACCCGGACCCGTCCCTGCCCGACCGGCAGCACCCCCGCATCGGCAGACGGTGGTTGGCCGCGGCGGCGGCCGCCCTCCTCCTGGCCGGCGCGGCCGTTGCCCTCCGGCCGCCGGTCGACGCCGAAGCGACCGCGCCCGGATACGGGCAGGACGATCTGCGCCGGGACACCGACGCCATCCGGGCGCTGGGGGTCACCGGCGTCCAGGCACGGGTGACCACCGGCCCCGGCCGGGATCTGGTCGCCACCAGCGGCGTCGCCGAGGCGGGCACGGACCGCCCGGTGCCCCGCGACGGCTACTTCCGGATGGCCAGCACCGGCAAGGCACTTGTGGCCACCGTGGTCCTGCGACTGGTCGACGAGGGCAGGCTGGCGCTCGACGACACGGTGGACCGCCGGCTGCCCGGCCTGGTGGACGGCAACGGCAACGACGGACGCCGGATCACCATCCGCCAACTCCTCCAGCACACCAGCGGCATCCACGACGACGATCTCCCCGGCTTCACCACCCCGCAGGAGTACGACGAGCGCCGGTACGACACCTACACACCCCAACAGATCGTCGCGCTGGCGATGAGGCACCGCCCGGACTTCCCACCCGGCACCGGGTGGAGGTACTCCAACACCGGCTACGCCCTGCTCGACATGATCATCGAGAAGGTCACGGACCGCCCCTGGCACCAGGAGGTCGAGGACCTGGTCCTGAAACCGCTCGGCATGGACCACACCTACCTGCCGGGCAGCACCCCCACACTGCGCCGGCCACACGCCGACGGTTACCAGGTCTTCCCCTCCGGCGAACGGGTCGACGTCACCGAGGTGATCCTCCCCGACCCCGGCGGCTACGTCTCCACCACCGCGGATGTCAACCGCTTCTTCCAGGCCCTGCTCGGCGGCGAACTCCTGCCCCGGGCACGGCTGGCCGAGATGCGGGACACCGTCCCGGTCAGCGAGGAGATCCAGGCGTTCTGGCCACACGGACGCTACGGCCTCGGCCTGGTCGGCCGGCCCCTGTCCTGCGGCGGCGGCTACTGGAGCCACGAAGGAGGCGACGGCGGCTACATCACCCTGAACGGCGCCACCGACGACGGCAGCCGCACCGTCACCGTCTCCATGTCCACCGCCCTGAACGACTCGCCCGACAGCGCACTCCGACAGGAGCGGGCCGCCAGTGACCTCGTCGACCACGCGCTGTGCGACACCCCCGGCAACGGGCAGGACACGTAACGGCCTCCCCGGCCTTCGCGCGCCCCAGGGCCTGTACGGCGACCGCCGCCCCGGCACGGACCTCCCAAAGCCCGTGCCGGGGCGTCGCGTTACCGCTCTTCGGACCCCAGCACGATCGGGTTGGTGAGCGCCGCCATCGGACCCCAGGGGAGGTCCGGACCCATCGCGTTGCCCTTGCCGGGTGTCCCGTCCGCCCTCGGGTGCCTGACCTCGGCCCGGACGTACGCGGCGAGCGAGGCCGTCGTCCGCCAGACCACCGTGCCCGAACCCTCGGCGGGCAGCGACTCCTGGTGCAGCTGGCCCTCGTCGGTCAGCAGCCGGACCGTCCCGCCCGGCACCCCCGACACCGCCAGCCGCACGTCCACGGGCGCGTCCGGCGGGACGGTCAGCCGCTCGCCGATCCCCGCCTGGCGGCCGTGCCCGGTGGCGGTGAACTCCAGCTGGACGGCGGCCGATTCGGCCAGCCAGCTGCGCCCGGCCCGCAGCCCGTCCAGAACCGCGTCCCGGGTGAGGTCGTCGGCCCGGACCACGGTGTGCGGCGAGCCGATCACCTGCGGGGCGCTGTGCGCGTCGCTGTTGCCGACGGCCGGCAGCCAGGAGCGCCCCTCCCGCAGCGCGACGGCGAGCCGGGCGTCCCAGCCGTCCACCGCCGACTCGTCGTCGTACGTCCAGGGGCCGTTCCAGACCTCCACCGCGTCGGCGTCCTGATAGCCGAACTTCCACTGGCAGGCGACATACGGGCAGAACGGGTGGGCGGGCACCACCAGGCCGCCCTGGCGGCGGACCTGGCGGGCGAAGCGGGGGAACGCCTCGTCGCGCGAGCGGTACCGCCAGTCGACGAACCGGCCCGGCCGGAGGCCCAGCGCCAGCCAGTGGCCGTTGCGGGTGGTCACCTCCTCGCCCAGCACGATCAGCAGGTCGGGACCGGCCAGCGGCCCCCAGATCCCGTGCGAGGACGTGGTGTTGTGGTCGGTCGAGACGATGAAGTCCAGCCCGGCCGCCCGTGCCTCCGCCGCCACCTCGGCGGGCAGCCGGCGGCCGTCGGAGTGCACGGTGTGGAGGTGGCAGTCGCCCCGGTACCAGGAACGCCCCCGGCCCCGGGCCCGCTCCGGCGGGTAGGACGGGGTGAACTCCGGCCCGGGAGCGCCGAATCGGAGGGTCACCTGGACGCGGTAGTCGAGCCCCTGCGGCGCCACCTGGTACGGGCCGAGGACGACGTGCCAGGTGCCGGGGCGGATCGGCCCCGGCAGATAGCCGGGCGTCGCCCGGTCCCGGGCGATCGTGAACTCCGTCCGGAAGCCGCCCGACCAGCCGCGGAAGCCGTTCCCGCCGAGGTCGGTGCCGCGTTCGTCGAAGAGGCCGATGTCGCAGGAGTTGCCGGGGGTGCCGGCGGGGACGGAGGGCTTGTCGTAGCCGTAGGAGACGGCGATCTCCCGTACGCCGGAGGGGACGTCGAAGGGGAGGTGGACGAAGTCGGGTGCGCCGGTGGGCAGATGGCCGGTGAGGGTGAGGACGCGGTCGGGGGCGGGGGAGCCGGCCGCCTCGGCGGAGGTGGCGGCGGCCGTCCCGAGGGCGGTGACGGCGCCGGTGGCCAGGCCGCTCCGGAGCAGGCGCCGGCGGTCGAGGGCGGGCCGGCCGGTGCTGGAGTCGTGGTCGCGGTCGGACATCGGAGGGCCTCCGGGCTCGGGCGGACACCGGCGGCGGGCGGGCTCCCGGCCGGTACGCCCGCCTCCTACCCGGCCCGGTGAACCCCGGGTGAGCCATGCCCGGCCTGCGCCGGTCGGGCCGGTGAAGGAGCCCCGGGGCCGACCGGTGCGGGCTCCTCGCGGCACCGGACCGCTCGTGTCGTCATCCGAGGGGGTCGTGGTGCCACCACCACGAGATGGAGCGGATGGGCAGGGGGGTGGGGTCGTCGCTGCCGGGGTGGTCGGTCCAGCCCGTGAGGGTGACGGGGAGGGTGCCGTCTGAACGGAGGTATCGGGGGTACCGGGCGGCCTCGTGGTCCCATTCGAGGGAGCCGCGTACATAGTGGTCCAGCAGGGTGCTGTAGCGGTGGAGTGGGGGGTCCGCCTTGGCGCGGACCGCGTCTCCCAGCCTGAGGTACAGGCACATGACGCGGTCGCGCATGGCCATGGCGGTGCTGAGGGCGTCGTCGACGGGGAGGTCGTATTCGGCGGCGACGACCTCGATGAGGTTGTTGCCGTCGTTGGTGCGTTCCCGTTCCTTGACGAAGGCGAAGAAGTCGGTGTCCCAGGTGACGACGGTTGCGGCCATCTCGGTGAGGGCGTGGATGTCGCGCCGGGCGCGGGTGGCGGCGGGCAGGTCGATGTTCTCGAAGGCGGCGGGCATATGGGGGAAGACCATTCCGCCCCCGCCGTAGAGCCGGTGGACGGCATAGTCGGAGAGGTTCGGGCGGATACCGCGTGCGGAGTTGCCCGACTTGCGTAGTTCGATCATGAAGTAGTTGCGCATCCACTCGGCGAAGCGGTCGCCCTGGACGGGGGATGCGTGGGCGTCGATCCGGACGCGGATGTCGCGCAGGGCCATCGCGTAGTTGTCGGCCTGGTCCAGGGGGTATTCGGGGATCTCGATGGCGCGGTGCATGCGTCCGAAGGCGTCGGCCTGCTCGGCCGGATGGAAGCGCAGAGGGCCTTCGTCGCAGAAGTCGTCGTCGAAGGCGAAGGCCCAGGTGCAGAAGTCCGCGTAGACCTTGAGCAGGTCCGATGACGGGCAGAAGGGGGCCATGAGGGCGGCGAGCCGGCCACAGTGCGTGGTGGCCATCCGGTCGCGTTGGGTCTGGTCGGAGAAGAGCCCGAAACGGTCCAGCCAGGCGATGGTGTGGGCGTCGGCCTCGTCGGCGCCGGGATGGACCGCGCGGGGGATGGGGCAGTAGAACGCGGGAAGCCGGAGGGCGGCGGGCGGCTGTGCGGACGGATCGCCGGACGGGGCAGCGGGCATGAGAGCCCCCTTTCGCACGCGGAGGAGGGCCGGTCAGCGGGACGCGATGATGCTGTAGACGGAATAGGTGCCCTCATGCAGGGCGGCCGTCAGGTTGACGGCCGTGTCGCGGAGTTCTCTGAACGCCTTGGGGATCTCCCGCGGGAAGACCCGCTCGATGTTGGCCCGCACGTCCTGCAGCCAGTGGATGACGTCCTCGTCGGTGGGCAGTCTGCGGGCGTCCTGGAGCATGAAGGAATTCCTCATCAGCGCATCAGCCAGGAGGTTCAGAGTCTTGCGGTGGCCGCAGGCGAGCCGGTCCTCGTCGTCGGGCAGGGCGGAGGTGTAGTCCTGAAGAGGAATATTGTACAGGCTCTCGGATATGACGAGCGTTCCTCCCCCGCTCATCCTGGATGCCAGTGCGCGCAGGGCCGCATCCAGCAGTCCGGCGGAGAAGTGGGTGATGCTCCCGCGCATGAGGACCAGGTCGTAGGGCTGCTCCGGGTCGGGCAGGAGCCACAGGTCCTGAGCGTTGCACAGGTACAGCTTCACGCGGCCGGCGAGGGACAGCGCGGCCGTTCGGCGGGCGGCGTACTCGGTCTGGGTGAGGCTGATGTTGACGCCGTCCAGTCGGGGGCAGTGGGGGAAGCGGCGGGCGAGGTGTTCCAGCGCCGTGCCCCAGCCGAATCCGACGTCCAGGATCCGCTCAGGCTCTCTGCCATGGTCGTTCAGCCCGGCGATGTCCAGTTGTCGTTCGAGGTGGCGGCGTCCGGAGGCGTCCAGCGACTCGGGGGACTCGTCCTGCGGGGCCGGCATGTCGTCCTGGCCGTAGACGCCGAACTGGAACCAGAGGCCCGGGCCGATCACGTCCTGCCACAGGTGCGTGGCGTCGCTGTAGGTCTCTGCGACCCGCGGCTGGTAGGGGTCGGCCACGGGACCGTTGATGAGCTCATAGGGGATCTGCCCGCTGTCAGCTGTCATGAGAGTTCTCCGCCGTCCTCGCGGCGCCGCATGCGCCGGTTGCCGGCCCTGCCCCGAAGCCGCGCGGTCAAGGCCGAGAAGCTGGCTGAGGTATTCCCACTGGTGCGACTTCGCAATCTCCACCAAGGGCCGCCAGACGGTGCGGTGGCCGGGGTCCGTCATCAGCTGGGCGAGCGAGGTCCGGGGAGGGCGACGGGCGTGCTGACGCTCCCGCCGTACCGGGGCAGGGGCCACGCCCGACGCCTTGTGCGCGCGATCTCCCGGCACGCGCTCGCACGGAAACACCAGCCGTAGTACCGCTGCCAGCTCGACAACCACGCTTCGGTGGCGGCGGCCCGATCGGCCGGCCTGACCCGATTCGGGACCTGGGACATCGTCTCGCCGGACTCGGCCGGGTAGGGGCGGGCGGTGGCGAGCCGATCCCGGCGGCCAGGGCGGGGTTGCGGCGGGTGGTGATCGGCCGGTTCATGGATACAGATGGTCGGGTTGTCCGATATCCATGGAGGCGGGTGTGTCACTGAGTCGGCGGGCGTTACTGGTGGTGGCGGCCGGAGGCACGCTGGCGGGGTGCCAGAGAGGCCAGGGGACGACGCCGGCCGTGCCGTCCGGCCCGGCGTCCGCGACTGTGACACCCGCCCCCGCTACGGCACCCCCCGCGACATCCGCCGCCTCGCCGGCGCCCGCGGAGACCCCGGCGCCCACCGCCGCCGGGCCGAGGCCGGGCCGGGCCGAGGTGGTGGCCCGGTACGGCGGCGTGGCGCCGGAGGAGTGGGGGCTGGAGGTGTCCAGGGTGATCACCGGGCTGCCGGGCGGCGAGCGCACGACGGCCCTCACCTTCGACGCCTGCGGCGGCCCCGGCGGGAACGGTTACGACGCCGACCTGATCGACTTCCTGCGGGCCCACGACGTCCCCGCGACGCTCTTCCTCAACGCCCGCTGGATCGACGCCAACCCGGCGGAGTTCGACCGGCTGGCCGCCGACCCGCTGTTCGAGATCGGCAACCACGGCTCCGTCCACCGCCCGCTGTCGGTCCGCGGCCGCTCCGCGTACGGGATCGCGGGCACCCGCGACGTGGGCGAGGTCTACGACGAGGTGGCGGACAACGCCGAGAAGTTGACCGGGCTGCTCGGTCACCCGCCGGGCTTCTTCCGGTCCGGCACCGCCCACTACGACGACATCGCCACCCGCATCGTCGCCGACCTGGGCGAACGCGTCGCGGGCTTCACCGTCAACGGCGACGGCGGCGCGACCCTCGGCGCGAGCGAGGTCCGTCGGGAGGTCACAACCGCTCCGCCCGGTGCCATCGTGATCGCCCATATGAACCACCCGGGCGGCGGCACCGCCCCCGGCATCGCCGCCGCCGTCCCGGCGCTGCTGGCCTCGGGCCGGCGCTTCGTCCGGCTCTCCGAAGCCCTCGGCTGACGCCCGAGCGGGCCGTCCGGGCGGTCACTCCCGGCGAGACCCGTGGAAGGCGCCCCGGAGCCGGGGGCGGTGCCGGGCCGGGCCGGGGTGACCGTCCGCCACCGGGTGCGGTGAATCGGCAGCCCGTCCGGTGGGCAGGCGCGGCGCTTTCCGACGGACCGGCCCGGCCTGCGCTGGGCACCCCTGCCACGCCCTGCCCCCGCGGTGCGGCCGCCCGGAGCCGGTGCGAGTCGGAGCGGGCCGACCGGCGGGACCGGACCGACCGGACGGCCCGTCAGGACACCCGGTGGGCGATCCGCTCGTGGTACCTCAGCGCCGACACGGTGCCGTCGGGCTCCCGGACGAAGGAGAGCGCGTCACCCAGCGGGCTGCCGTCCTCGGCCAGGGCGACGAGGGTGTCCGGCGGGGCCAGGACGAGCCGGCCCGGGGAGGCGAGCTCGACAAGGTACTGGTCCGGATCCACCGGGGCCTGGTCGGCGATGACGCCCATCTCGCCCTCGGCCGCGCCCCGGACCAGCGTGACGGTGCCGTAGAACCCGCAGTCATAGGTGCCCAGCAGGGCATCGGCCAGTTCGTCACCGATCGGACGCAACTCGCGCGAGGGCTGCTCGCCGAGCACCGCGGTGAGGATCAGCCGCTCGATCTCCTCGGCCACGGTGGCTCCCTCGATCGAGTTGGTCAGGACGGTGTAGCAGAGGCCCCGCGACGGCATGAGCACCAGGCGCGCCGCGTAACCGATGGTCAGCCCGTCGTGTGCCATCACCGGGCTGCCCGCACGCTCTTCCAGCATCCAGGCGAGCCCGACATCGCGCCCCGGGCTGCCCCGGTGCCCCTGCGGACGGAAGAGGCCGCCGGGTGCCTCCGGCGAGGTGACGTACGCCGCGTAGCGGATGAGGTCGCGCACCGAGCTGAGCACGCCGCCGCCCGGCACGTCCCAGCCCGGGAGCTGCCAGTGCCGCTGCCACCCCTGGTCGGTGAGCAGCGTCGCCCGGCCCTCGGGGTCGCGGCCGTGCGGCGCGGCGACCCGCCGGGTCACGACCTGGTCGGCGGTCGTGAAGGTCCCCGCCATGCCGGCCGGGTCGAGAACCTCGTCCTGGAGGACGTCCGCGTAGTGCCGGCCGGTGACGCGCTCCACCACCGCCGCGGCCAGCATGATGCCCGGGCCGCTGTAGGAGTAGTCCGTGCCCGGCGGGAAGAGCAGAGGACGGCGGACGAAATGGGCCAGCGACGCCTGGATGGAGTCGTCCGCGTGGTCGGCGAGCAGCCGCGGGGCGTCGGCGATCATGTTCTGGGCGTCGATGCCCGAGGTGTGCGTGATCACGTGCCGCAGGGTGATGCGCTCGTCGATGCCGGTTCCGGCCGGGAAGAGCGGAGCCACGGGAGCGTCCAGTTCCACGCGGCCCCGGTCGACCAGACGGCCGACGACGAACCCGAGCAGCGTCTTGGAGATCGAGCCGACCTGGAAGATCGTGTCGGGGTCGACCGGGAGGCTGTGGGCCACGTTGGTGACACCGTAGCCGAGCAGTGTCGTCCCGCCGTCGGCCAGGACGCCCACGGCGACGCCCGGAACGCCGTGGCGCGCGAGGATTTCGGGGACCTGGCTGTCGAGCAGGCCGGTGAGGTCGGACACGGTGATGTTCCTCCTGCGAGGCGAGGGGAGACGAGGGGAGGCGAGGGAAGGGAGGGAAGGGAGGGAAGGGAGGGGACGGGACAGCGGAGGCGAGCCGAGGTCAGGCGCCGGCCGCGGTGCGGGTGTGCGGGTCCAGCCGGTCACGCAGGATGTCGCCGAGCAGGTTGAACGCGAGGACCAGCAGGACGAACGCGATCGCGGGGAACGCGACCACCCAGGGATCGGTGAGCAGGTACTGCTGGGACGAGGAGATCATGCTGCCGTAGTCCGCGTCGGGCGGTCGGACACCGAACCCGAGGAAGCTCAGCGCGGCGTACGCCCCCTCGGCGGTCGACAGGTTGATCGCCGTCATGATCACGAGCGGCGAGGCGATGTTGGGCAGGATGTGCCGGAACATGATCCACGACCTGCCCCGCCCGCAGAGCCGCGCCGCGTCGACGAAGCTGCGCCGCGCGATCTCCAGCGTGGAGCCCCGGGCGATGCGCGCGAACCGCGGAATGCTCACGATGCCGATGGCCAGCGAGGCGTTGAGCAGGCCGCTGCCCATCACCGCGATCACGAGGATCGCCAGCAGGTACTCGGGGACGGCGAACAGCAGGTCGACGAGCCGGGAGAGGATTCCGTCCCACAGCCGGCCCAGGAACCCGGCCGCGATGCCGATCGACGTTCCGATCACCAGGGCGAACAGCACCGCGTACGTCGCCGACAGCAGGGCCGGCCGGGCGGCGGCGATCACGCGGGAGAGCTGGTCACGCCCGAGCGCGTCCGTCCCCAGCCAGTGTTCGGCCGAGGGGGCGGACAGCCGCGGGCCGGCGCCGACCTCGTTCGGGCCGTACGGCGCCAGGAAGGAGCCGAACACCGCCAGCAGGACGTACCCGACGATGAGGAGGACGGCGGTGTTGGCGACGAGCCCGCGCACCGGCCGGCGGCGGGCGCGCTTCGGCCCGGGGGACAGCGGGGCGGGAGGAGGCGGGGAGGTCGGAGGGGATGGGCGGGCGACGGTGTTGGTCACGCTGGCTCCCGTGTCCTATCGGTTGATGATGCGCCGGTCGACGAACGGCAGCGCGATGTCTACGAGCAGGTTGCCGAGGATGAACGCGGCGGCGATGACGAGAGCCTGGCCGGTGAGCTGGGAGAAGTCCCGGTTCGAGATCGAGGCGAGTACGCCGCGCCCGAGTCCGGGCAGGCTGAAGATCTCCTCGACGATGAACAGGCCGCCGACGAGGAAGCCGAAGATGAACCCGATCAGGGTCAGCACCGGCGGCAGCGCGGTGCGCAGGGCGTAGACGTACCTGATCCGCCACTCCGCGATGCCGTTCGTCCGCGCCGTGGTGATGTGGGGCTGGGCGAGGACCTCGATCATCGACGACCGGGTCATCTGGGCCACGAGCGGCGCGGTGGGAATCCCGACCGCCAGCGCCGGCATCAGCATGGTCTGGAGGTTGCCGATGCCGTTGTCGGAGAACGGGATGTAGCTCGCCGAGTACAGGTTGGTCAGGAAGTGCGCCGACAGGTACAGCGCGACCGAGCCCGACACGAACCCGGGGAAGGCGAAGACCACGAGCAGCGGAATGCGGATACCCCAGTCGAGGCCCTTGCCGGAGCGGGTCGCCGCGATCACGCCGACCGGAAGTCCGATCGCCACCGCGATGAGCAGCCCCATGAGCGCCAGTTCGAAGGAGACCGGCGCCTGTTGGGCGATCACCTGGAGGTTGTCCTGCCCGGAGAGGGGCGACACCCCGAAGTCGCCGTGCAGGGCGCCCGTCAGCCAGTCGAGGTACTGGCGGTAGAGCGGCTGGTCCAGTCCCAGCTTGTGCTCGATGGCGGCAAGCGTCTCGGGTGAGGCCTTGGCGCCGGCGATCACCGCCGCGGCGTTGCCCGGTACCAGCCCGCGACCGGCGAAGAACACCAGCGCGGAGAGGGCCAGCAGGACGCCGACGGCACTGGTCAGCTTCTTGGCCAGGTAGAGGATCAAGACTCTCCTCCCAGGTCCGCGACGGTCGTGGTGGCGGCCGTTGTCAGCGTGAGCCCGCCCGGCTTGTGGCAGCGCACGCGGTGATCTGTTGTCACGTCCACGAGTTCGGGCGCGACGCGGCGGCAGTGGTCGTCGGCGATCGGGCAGCGGGGCGCGAACCGGCAGCCGGCCGGCGGGTCGACCGCGCTCGGCGGCTCCCCGCGCAGCACGACCCGTTCGATGCGCGACCCGCCCTGGAAGATGCCGGGCTCGGTGGAACGGAGCGCGACCGCGTACGGGTGCAGCAGCCCCCGGTCGAAGGCCTCGGCCGGTGCCTCCTCGACGATCTGTCCCAGGTACATGACCGCCATCGCGTGGCTGATCCGGCGTACCGCCCGCAGGTCGTGCGAGATGAACACGTACGCGGTCCCGGTCTCGCGCTGCAGCCGTTCCAGCAGGTCCAGCACCTGGGCCTGGAGCGAGGCGTCCAGCGAGCTCACCGCCTCGTCGAGCAGGATGAGGTCCGGCCCGGCGACCAGGGCACGGGCGATGCAGACGCGCTGCTGCTGACCGCCCGACAGCTGGTGCGGATAGCGGGCTCCGAGCTCGGGCGGCAGACCGACGGCCGCGAGGGCTTCGTCGACGCGCCTCTCCCGCTCGGGCCTCGCAACGCCGCCCAGCGCCTCGGCGATGGCGGCGCGCACCGTCATACGGGGGTCCAGGGCGCTCGCCGGGTCCTGGAAGACGGCCTGCACCTTCCCGCCCGCACCCGCCGTGACGTCGTGCTGGTCCGCGCCGACCAGCACCGAGCCGGACGTCGGGGCATCGAGCCCGGTGATCAGCCGGCCCAGCGTCGACTTGCCGCATCCCGACTCCCCGACCAGGCCGAGGGTACGGCCCGCGCGGAGCCGGACGCTGATGCCGTCCACGGCGTGCACCTGCGGCCGCTTGCCCGTCAGGCTCGTCCGTCTCATGCGGAAGTGCTTGACCGAGTCCCGGACGTCGAGCACCAGGGGCCGGCGCTCCTCGGAGATCCCGGACGGCTTCTGCTCGCCGGTCATGCCACCTCCTCCTTGCGGCCGTCCACGTCGTCGAGGAGCCGGCCGTGGGCTGCGGCGAGCAGCGACCGGGTGTAGGGGTGCGTGGGGCGGGTCAGGACGTCGGATGCCGCCCCGTTCTCGACGATCCGCCCGCGGTACATCACCAGCACGGTCGTGCAGAGCTCGGAGACCACGCCCACGTCGTGCGAGATCAGCAGCAGCGTCATCCCCGCGTCGGCGACCCGTTCGCGCAACAGCTCGACGACCTGTGACTGGACGGTGACGTCCAGCGCCGTGGTGGGCTCGTCGGCGATCAGCAGATCGGGGTGGTTCAGCAGCGCCATGGCGATCATGACGCGCTGCCGCATCCCTCCCGACAGCTCGTGCGGGTAACTGCGCCGTTTGACCGCGGCGTCGCCGATGCCGACCCGGCGCAGCGCCTCCTCGACGGTCGCCGTGCGCTCGCGGCGGCCGAGCGGCCGGTGCGCGGAGAGTACGTCCGAGAGCTGGCGCCCGATCGTGAGAACGGGGTTGAGGTTCCCGAGCGGGTCCTGCGGAACGCGGGCCATCCGGGTGCTGCGCAGGGCCCTCAGCTCCGACGGCCCCAGGGTCGTCAGGTCCCGGCCGGCCAGACCGATGTGACCACTGACCGAGGCCGAGGGCGGAAGCAGCCGCAGTACGGCCGCCGCCAGTGTCGACTTGCCCGACCCGGACTCCCCGACCAGCCCGACCCGGTCACCGCGCGCGATGCTGAAGGAGACGTCCTCCACGGCGGGCCGCTCCGCGGACCCGTAGCGCACGGTGAGCCCGTCGACGGTGAGCAGCGGCTCCGGATCGCGCGGTGCCCGGACCGCGCCGGCCGGGGCGCGGTCCGTCTCCGGGGCGCTAGCCACGGCTCACCTGGGCCAGGAACGTGCGGCTCTGGCTCGGCGGCAGCTCCACCCCGGTCAGTCCCTTGCGGTACGCGACGACGGTGTTCGTCGCGAGCAGGGTGACGGTGGGGTACACGTTCTCGGCCTCCCACTTCTCGACGGCGATCAGCGCCGCCTGGTAGGCCGCCTGGTCACCGGCGCGCAGCGCGTCGTCGAGCAGCTTCTGCAACTCGGCCGGGACGGCCCCCTGACGGCCCTCGGCCGGCTGCACGTACTGGTAGGGGTTCGAGTAGTACGACTGCGCGTTCCAACTGAGCGGGTACTGCGCCTTGGTGAGCCTGTCGACCCAGGCGCCGCGTTCGAGCGGGTCGAGCTTGACCTTGATGCCGACCTTGGCGAGCTGGTCCTGGAGGGCCGCGGCCAGGTCGTTCGTCCCGGGGTCGTACCCGCTGATGTACATCAACGAGGTGGAGAAGCCGTCGGGGTAGCCGGCCTCCGCGAGGAGCGCCTTGGCCTTGGCGGTGTCCTGGGTCGAGAACGGCACCTCGGCCGGCTTGGGCGCCCAGGACTCGCCGTCGGGGATGTAGAGGCTGGCACGGGCGCCGCCACCGCTGTAGGCGTGCTCCGCGAGGCTGTCGCGGTCGAGCGCCAGGGCGAGGGCCTGGCGGACCTTCAGGTTGTCGAACGGTGCGGTGAGGTTGTTGATCTGAAGGAAGATCGTGGAGTCGGTGGGGACGGTCCCGACCTCGAGCCCGTCGGAGCCGGACAGCGTCCTGGCGCTCGACGTGCCGGTGAAGATCAGGTCGACCGCACCGGCCTGCAGATCGCTGACCTGCGTAGCGGAGCCGGGCACGTAGAGGACGCTGAGCCGCTCCGACTTGGTCTTCTGGCCCCAGTAGTCGTCGAACCGCTTGAGCTTCAACTCGCTGTTGGGGCGGTACGACTCCTGCACCCACGGGCCCGTGCCGACCATGCGGGTGGCCAGGTTCTCGGAGGCGGCGGCCTTCTTGCTCATCACCGCGCAGCCCCAGACCAGCGGGTTCGCCATGTTGTTGAGGAAGCCGGCGTCGGGGCGCTTGAGGTGGAACACGACGGTCGAGGCGCTGGTCGCCTCGGCCTTCTCGAAGGTGGGGAACAGCTCCTCGGATATCCCGTCCGGACTGCTCTTCAACCGGTCGAAGGTGAAGGCGACGTCCTCGGCCGTCAGCGTCTCACCGTTCTGGAACCTGACGCCCGGTCTGAGGTCGAAGGTGTAGGTGAGCCCGTCGTCGGAGCGCTGGTAGCCGGTGGCGAGTTCCGGCTCGACCTTCCCTCCGGGAGTGGTGGTCATCAGGCACTGGTAGGAGAGCTGCCAGGCGAACCGGTCGGCGTAGAGCGCCGAACCCTGAGGGTCGAGGGTCGAGGGCGCCGAGGTCTCGGCGACGGTGATGCCCGTCGCGGACGTGCTGCTGCCGGGCGGTGAGCACCCCACCGCGACGGCGACCATCGCACAGGCCGCGGCGCCCGCGGCGGACCGCAAGGAAAAGCCGTTCTGCTTCTTCATTCGGACCTCTTCGAGGGTGGGCCGGCGTTCCCTGCTCTGACTTCAGGGAGCCGGCAGGCCGCAAGGGGGAAAGGATTTGCAATGCAACTTCCCGCGAGGTTTGCATTGCAACTTTTTGGGATGTTTGCAATGCAATTCAGCGCCATGCATTGCAGAATGTTTACCGACGCGCCATAGTGCTGTCAAGACCCGAGCACGCGGAAGAAAGGCGCTGGCCACACCGGCCGCGGCCGACCGGTCGCCCGTACCCACGAGCCCCCCCTCACTGAAATTCATGAGCGGAACCTGTCAGCGACGGGCGGGTGTACCTGTCCGCCCCCGCGGCCGGTTCCACCTGCTACATCGGCGGTCGGCGGACGGCCGGTGCAGGGGAAAGCGCCGGCCGGGTGCCCCGGGCGGAAAACCCGCACACATTCGATTGCGGCCGAACCGGTCTGGACAAAAGGAGGGTTGAACAGCACCCTGATAGCCAGCCGCCCGACGGAATAGGGCGTGGCCCGTGCCGACCTGCGCAACAGCCGCACGGCCGGCGGGATCCGCATGCTCGCTCAAAGCGATTTCGTGCTCGGAAATGACAATTCATTGACACGGGCGCCCAGCGCGCTCCAGGCAGAGAGGGGCACCAAAAGTGAGCTCGGAGCTGAGCCCCACACCGGGGCTTCGCAACAACTCGGCTTCGCTGCGCCGCGCGATCTCCATCCTGCTGCAGCTCGGAGACGAGACCGACGGGACCGGGTACTCGATCGCCGAGCTCTGCGAACGGCTCGGCCTGAACAAGAGCACGCTGTTCCGCCTCATCCAGCCGCTCCTGGAGGCCCGTCTGGTCGAGCACCTTCCCTCGGGCCGCTACCGTCTGGGACGGCGCAACGCCCAGCTCGGCAACGTGTACCTGACCGGCCTGGACCTCCCGCGCAGCATGCACGATGTCATGCAGAACCTCGCCGCACAGACCCGCGAGACCGTCCACCTCGTCGTCGCCGACTTTCCGAACATCGTGTACATCCACAAGGTGGACAGCCCGCATTCGGTCCGCATGTTCTCCCGGATCGGAAACAGCGCACCCGTCTACTGCACCAGCGTCGGAAAGGCCATGCTGGCCCACGCCGCCCCGGCGACGGTCGACCTGGTGATCGAGAGCGGTATGCCCAGGCACACGCCTCGCACGATCACGACGGCCGAGGATCTGCGGGCCGCGCTGAGCGAGATCAGGCAGCGGGGCTACGCGATCGACGACATCGAACACGAGGAAGGCATCCGGTGTGTGGCGGCGCCCGTCTTCGACCACTCCAGAGCCTGTACCAGCGCGGTCAGCGTCTCGGCGCCCGCGGACCGCCTGCCGCGTGAGCGGGTGCCGGAGCTGGCGCCCCTGGTGATCGCCGCCGCGAACGAGATCTCCACTCGCCTGGGTGCCGTTCCGTGACCATCACCCGGGCTGCGTCGAAAACGGCCGGGCCGCCGCGGCGTGGGTGCCGCGGTGGCCCGGCCGGGTGCGGGGCGGGTGGGGCTTACTCCTCCGGTCCGAGCCGGCCGTCGACGAGGCGGAAGAGTTCGTCGTCGTCCGCCAGATCGAGCTCGGTGGGCGTGGTGGCGGCCGGGGCCGGACGGGCCAGGACGGCGGACGGGCGGTATCGGGCGCGGGCGTGCTGCCGGTCGTCGTGTCGAGGGTGCCGGAGGGGTGCCTGGTCCAGCCCTCGGAATCGGCCCGGCGGGCGTGCACGGCGAAGGCGCGGGGGCCGTCGACCGCCTGGGCACCGAGGGCGAGTTGGAGCGCGACGTGCCGGTGGCGGGCAGGAGGGGCGGCGCCTCCAGGGTGCGGGTTTCGAGAGGACTTCTGCGAATGGCCACCTGGTGAAACGTGACCGCTTCCGGGCCTCTCGCGGAACTCTCACAGGTGACCATGTGTGAGAAGTGGGGCCCGGGCGCGTACTCCCGGACGAGACGTGTGCGAGGGAACGGCGCACCCCTGGCGGAAGAAAGGTTAACCAGATGCTTGACTATTTGCTGCCGGCGTCGAATAGTTAGGCGCATGCTTAACCAAGCTGGTTCGTTGGACCGGGTGTTCCAAGCGCTGGCGGACGCGACTCGCCGGGACATCGTTGAGCGGTTGATCCGCGGGCCTGCCTCGGTCAGTGAGCTGGCCCGGCCGCTGGCCATGTCGCTGCCAGCGGTGATGCAGCACCTACAGGTACTGGAGGCGTGCGGACTGGTCCGGTCTGAGAAAGCCGGAAGGGTACGCACCTGCCACATCGAGCCGGGTGTGCTGCGAATGGCCGAGGACTGGATCGCTGCGCAGCGCACTGCCTGGGAACACCGCCTCGATCGCCTCGGCGACTACCTGACCGAACACTGCGACAGCCCAGATCAAGGGAGCACACAATGACCGATCACGTGGTCACGCATGCCACGTTCACCCTCGAACGCCTCTACACGGCCTCACCGGCCACGGTGTTCGCCGCGTGGGCCGTCCCCGAAGCAAAGGCCCGCTGGTTCGCCGGCCTCGACGCCGAGCACGAGCTTGATTTCCGCGTCGGTGGGCGGGAGGTCAACCGCGGCCGCTCTGGCGGTGGGCCGGTGCTGACTTTCGAGTCCTGGTACCGCGACATCGTCCAGGACGAGCGGATCGTCTACACCTCCACTCTGTCCGAGGGGCAAGACCTTGCGACAGTGTCGCTGACGACGGTGGAGTTCCTCCCCGAGGGTGGTGGCACCCGGCTGCTACTCACCGAGCAGAGCACCTTCCTCGACGGCCGCGAAGAACCAAGCTGGCGGGAGCAGGGCACCGGCAAGTGGCTTGACGCGCTCGCCGCCGAACTGCTGCGAAGCATCGAGCAACAGTGATGACCACGAGCGACCTTTCGCAGACTCGCCGTTGGCAGGTGCTGGCGCTGCTGGGCACGGCGTTCTTCATGACGATTCTGGACGGCACCAGCCTGCTCGCCGCTCTGCCCGCGATCGAAGGCCACCTTCGCCTGCACGGTCCTGCCATCCAATGGACCGTGACGGCCTACGCGCTGGCCTTCAGCGGGCTGCTGTTGTTATGCGGCCGCGCTGCGGATCTGCTGGGCCGTCGGCGTGTGTTCATCGCCGGGATGGTGCTGCGGGTCGTGGCCTCGCTGGCGTGCGGGCTCGCTCCGTCCATCCAGGCCCTGGTGGCCGCCCGGGCGGTGCAGGGCGTCTCGGCCGCGATCATCGCTCCGGCCGCGTTGTCGATGGTCATGAACACTTTCCCCGAAGGGATCGAGCGGAACAAGGCGCTCGGTATCTGGGGCGGCCTCGGCGGGTTCGGCGCCACCGCCGGTCTACTACTGGGCGGCATCATCACCGATATCTTCGGCTGGCAGTGGGTGTTCTGGGTCAACGTCCCGGTCGGGACCCTCGTGCTGGTGCTCGCCCCCGCCGTGCTGCGCGAAAGCCGGGACCGAGCACGCTCCCGTTCCTTCGACATCCCTGGTGCGCTGACCATCGCCCCAGCACTCGTTCTGCTCGTATACGTGATCACCCGGGTGCCGACATCCGGGTGGGCGAATGGACAGAGCATCGGGCTACTGGCCGCCGTGGCCGTGCTGGTCTGGATGTTCATCCTGGTAGAGAAGCGATCGGTGGCCCCGCTCGTTTCCTTTCAGTCGCTGCGCTCGCGCATGCTGATCGGCGGCAACCTCCTCCTGCTCATCGCCGGCATGACCGTCGACGGCATGCTCGTCACCCTCACCTCTTTCGTGCAGCAGGTGCTCGGCTGGCCGGCGGCGCAGTTCGGGCTGGCGGCCGCGATGATGACCGTCACCGCGGCCGCAGGCGCACTGCTGAGCCAACGGATCGTGCCCAGGTTCAGCCTGGGGCGGGTGGCTGCCGCCGGGACCGTCCTGCTCGGTTGTGGCTGCCTGCTGCTCACCCGCATACCGGCCGGTGGCCCGATGAGTCTTCTGCCGGCGGCCCTGTTCTTGTTCGGGGCGGGAATGGGCGCCGTCACGGTATGCGCACAGATCGCCGCGCTGACCGGCGTCACCGAAAAGGACTCAGGCCTGGCCGCCGGCCTCGCCGACACCTCCTTCGCCGTCGGCACCGCCGTCGGCGCTGCCGTCTGCACCAGCGTCGCCGCCGCCCGCACGTCCGCGATCGGTGGTCCGACACCGCTCGCACTCACCACCGGGCAGCATGCCGCGTTCGGGGCAGCTGGCGTCTTCGCCGCTCTCGCCTTGATCACCGCGTTGACGCTCCTCAGCAAGCGATCCGGCCTGTCCCGCAGTGTGTCGGCAGACGCAAGCGAGAACGTATCTACCAGGGCACCGTCAACCTCACCTTGATCTACGGGACACACCCTGGCTCCCTCCTGGCGTGATTCCTGTTCCGCATTCCATGGAGGCCGGACCCGAATCCGGCGACAAGGCCTCGACGCTGATCTTCGCGTCGGCGCCGGCCTCCTCCAGCCGCTCGGCCATCTGCTTCCACGCTGCGTCCAACACCTCGTCATCCAGGAAGAAGAACCGCTCCAGCTCAGGCTTCGTCGGCTCCTCGGCGAACTTTCCGTACGCCTCAGCCTGCTCATCAGATAAGAATTCGACCGCCACGCCCGGACCGTAGCCAGGCCCACCCATGATCGAGGATCTTTCCCTGAACCCCAGCACCGGACCGGATCACTGTGCTAGGCGACCAAGATCAACTGCTTGGCGCCAACGGCTGTACCGATGGTCCCCATGGCCGTTGCGGGAGTGTTGCGGCGTCTCGTCGGCGTCTCGTCGGCGGCCGTCCGGCGACTCGCTACGGCCGTCCGGCGGGCAGGAGGGTGATCGCGGTGGCGAGCAGGCCGTGGCGCACCGCCCAGCGGCCGTCGAAGGCGTCGATCCGCCGCCCGTCCACGACCGGCCCCGGCACCAGCAGTTCGGCCCGGAAGGTGCCGTCCGGGTGGAACGTGAGGTCGGCCTCGTGGAAGTCCAGGAAGAGCCCGGTGAGTGGGAACCACGTCTTGTAGACGGACTCCTTGGCGCTGAACAGCAGCCGGTCCCAGGGAAGTTGGGGGTGGTCGGCGAGCAGCTTGGATATCCGGTCCTGCTCGCCCGGCAGTGCGACGGCCTCCAGCACGTCCGCGGGCAGCGGCTGTGCGGGCTCGGCGTCGATGCCGAGCGAGACCACGTCACGGGCCAGAGCCACGGCGGCGGCGCGGAACCCGGCGCAGTGCGTCAGGCTGCCGACCACCCCGGCGGGCCAGCTCGGTGCACCGCGCAGGCCCGGCACCAGTGGCCGGTACGGCACACCGAGGCGGCCGAGCGCGGTACGGGCGCAGTGGCGCACCGTGGCGAACTCCCGGCGCCGGGTCTCCACCGCCCTGGCGATCACCGCCTCCTCGGCGGGCTCCAGCCGGGCCTCCGGCGAGTCGTCGTACGCCACTTCGACCACCACCGGAACAGGCAGCAGTTCGCCGATCACGGGCTCCCCCTCTTCGTCCGCACCACGCGGCCCCGCGCCGCGCCGAACGAGCCTAGCCCAGCGGGCCCCGGACCGCCCGGGATGCTGTCGGCGACATGGCGTGTGGGTCCTCGACTCCGCCCCGCCGGATGTGATCCGGCGGGGCGAAGCGCTGCCAGGTGGGAGGTTCGGGTGCGGGCCCGGGGTGTGTCATGAACCAGGCGTGCGTCCCGTCCGTGGGCGGCTTCGCCGTGGTCCTGCGTGGAGGTGACGGACTTCAACGGGCCGTGCAGCGCGATGCCGTGATCCCGGTGGGCGGCGGCCGGCCGTGCCGTGGGCCTGGCCGGGGTGCCGATGACACGGCGCGGATTTGAGCCACCGGGGGGTCAGATCCGGTACTCATCCCGGCATTTGGGTCCGGTCAGGGGTGATGGGCGGGGCGTCATGGAAGCATGCGACATGTGAAGCGTGACATATCACATGCGTTTCCCGGCTCCTCTTGCTGTCGGTTTTCGAAGGAGAGAACTCTGATGAAGCGTTTCGTCGCGGTCCTCGCGGTCGGTGCCGCACTGTCCGGGCTCGGTGTCGCGGGCGCCGCCCAGGCCACCGCGCAGACCACGGGCACGGTCGCGACTCCGTCCGCGACCACCTGCGCCTACGGCCCGGTCGGCATCGTCCGGAACCAGGTCTGCGTCACGGTCGACGGCGGCCTCGTGTCCGCCGCCGGCTACTCGACACCTGCCCGTTCCGACTGGATCCCGCAGTCCGTCTCGTACAGCCTGAACCTCGGCATCACCGGCGGCGTCCCTCTCGAAACCGAGAACCTCACCGGCATCGTGCCCCGTGGCGGGCTCGCGGTCGGCTACGTCGCGAGCACCGTCCCGTGCGGCTCCAGCGTGACGGCCACCCTCCAGACCGTGAGGCAGGGCTGGCCGCCGGCGACCGCCACCGTAACGGTGCCGGTCACCTGCTGATTCCCCGGCAGCACGCATTTCGCCAACAGCATCCGCCCGGGTCGGGCGACGTCCTGGCCGCGCACGCCGTAGGGGAGTGTGTCTGGCCGGTCCTGAGCGAGGAGCGCCGCGTCGGCCTCGGTGACCGGCAGGCCCAACTCGTCCTGGATGAGCGCGATCAGGTCGCCACCGCCGCCCGCCCTGCCGGTGCCGGATGCCTGCCAGGGGTGCGGGCGGGGGATCCGGCACCGGCAGCCTGCGGCGGTCGGCCGAATCCGGCCTAGGCCCAATGCCGGTGACTTAATTCGTGTCTCGCTTGGTGATCGTGACGGTGGCTGGTTGGGGTGGTGGCCAGTTGCGGTGTTGGGCGCGTTTGAGGGGC